>CAYOXO010000084.1:0-18431 GCA_964407945.1 uncultured Stakelama sp. | reverse complement strand
CGTCCCCGCCGGGGCGGGGAAGGGCGAGGTAGATTTCCCCCGACGACCATTCGGCGTCGCCCGTGGCGCGGGTGACAGGGAGGTTGGCCTCTACCCAGCCGGCGACCGGCGCGGGCAGCGGCTTCTTGGCGTCGGGCGCGTCGTCAGGCTTGATCGTCGCGAGCAAGGGCGCTGGAAGCTGCGCCTTCTTCTCGACCGTGATCGGCGATCCTTCGATCTCGGCCGCGTGGTTGAGCGTGAAGCCGGTGATGGCGAACAACAGCAGGCCGACGAGGCTGATCGCCGAGCTGACCCAATGCCAGGTATGAAGCTGCTTGAGCCAGAAGGCTTTCCGGCTTTTCTTGCGAGGGGCCGGTCTGGCGGCGGTGCCGTGCATCGGGCGAAGCGGTTCCAATTGCGAGTCGTTCGCGGATTAGCGAGAACGATTCGCAATTACAACGTGTGGTAATGCTTAGAATTGAAAGCCCCTCCCCGAAAGGGAGGGGCTTTCAAGAGTCTTTAGCGGCCCAGCAGGACGCGGGCCTGTCCGGCGATCTGCGCGAGCATCGCGGCGTTAGGCGCAGGTGCCTTGCGCGCCCGCGCGACCAGCGCAGCGAACTGCGCGACTCGCGGACCGTGATCGGCGAGCCAGCTATCGACTGCAGCGCGCGGATCCTTGCCCTCGGCGCGTGCGAGGAACTCGAGACGCAGCTGCTGGAAGTCACGCGCGAGGCCCGCGATCAGCAGGCGCTCCCACGGATCGCCCGCGACGATGCGTGCCGCCACCGCCTGTGCCCAGTCGAGGCCGAGTTCCTGGCCGAGATGGGTGAAGGCATGGGTCAGCTCGACCTCGTCGATGCCGCGGCGTTGGCCGAGATCGGCCAGACCAACCGCACCGTCGAGTTCGAAGACACGTACGATCTTCACGACCAGGTCGTGCGGTGCCCCCGCTTCCTCGAGCTTGGCGGCGATACGGCCCGACTGTGCGCGCGCCTCGTCCTTGAGCAGCTTCTTGGTCTGGCGGTCGAGGCCGGCGATGCCGGGCTTGAGGCGGGCGATCAAGGCGCCCGGCCCTTCATCGGGGCGCGCGACGCGAAGCAGATCCGCGATCTGCGAGCGGGTCGCGACGGCGACTTCGTCGAGCAGGGCGAGGCGGGCCTGCTCGCTGATCGCGGCGGTCTCGATCGCTTCCCAGATACCCGGGAGGCCGAACAGCCGCTCGGCAACGACGAACATCGCGGCGATATCGCGCAGCGACGCGCCTTCCTCCTCGGCCAGCTCGAACGGATGGAGCACGCCCAGCCGGTTGACGATGCGGTTGGCGAGCTTGGTCGCGACGATCTCACCGCGCAGGCGGTGTTCCTCGATCGGCTTCTTGAACTTCTTCTGCATGGCCGGCGGGAAGGCGGCGATCAGATCGGGCTCAAGCTCGGGGTCGAGCCCGAGATTGCCGTCCTCGATTGCATCCTGCAGCGCGAGCTTGGACGTAGCAAGCAGCACCGCGAGCTCGGGCCGGGTCAGGCCACGGCCCTCCTGCGCACGGCGCAGGAAATCCTCGTTCGAGCCGAGCCCTTCGACCGCGCGGTCGAGGCGGCCGGCGGCTTCGAGGATCTCGATAACGCGTACAAAGCTAGGCACCGCGACCGCGCCGTCATTCTCGAGGAACGAAAGTGCCAGAGTCTGGAGGCGGTTATCCTCCAGCACCAGATGCGCGACGTCGTCGGTCATGCTGGCGAGCAGCGTGTTGCGATCGTCGATCTTCAGGCGGCCCTCGATCACCTCGCGGTTGAGCGCGATTTTGATGTTCACCTCGTTATCCGAGCAATCGACGCCAGCGGAGTTGTCGATGAAGTCGGTGTTGAGGCGTCCGCCGCGTAGCGAGAAGGCGATACGTGCGGCCTGCGTCACGCCAAGGTTCGCGCCTTCGCCGATGGCGCGTGCGCGCATATCCTCGGCATTGACGCGCAGGCGATCGTTGGCGGGATCGCCCACCTCGATATGCGCTTCCGACGCCGCCTTCACATAGGTGCCGATGCCGCCGAACCAGATCAGATCGACCGGAGCCTTGAGGATCAGGGAAATGAGGGCGTTGGGCTCCACCTCCTCGGCGTCGATGCCGAGGACTTCGCGGACTTGCGGGCTGAGCTTGATGACCTTTTCGGTCCGCGCGAACACGCCGCCGCCCTTGGAGATCAGGGACGGGTCATAGTCCGCCCAGCTCGATCGGGGCAGCGCGAACATGCGGTCGCGCTCGGCCCAGCTCGCGGCGGGATCGGGGTCGGGATCGAGGAAGATGTGGCGATGGTCAAACGCAGCGACAAGCTTGATCGCCTTGGACAGCAGCATGCCGTTGCCGAAGACGTCGCCCGACATGTCGCCGCAGCCGGCGACGCGGATGCTCTGCGTCTGGACGTCGGTGCCCATTTCAAGGAAGTGGCGCTGGACGCTGACCCACGCGCCCTTGGCGGTGATGCCCATCGCCTTGTGGTCGTAGCCGACCGAGCCGCCCGAGGCGAAGGCGTCGCCCAGCCAGAAGTTCCGATCGATCGCGATCGCGTTGGCGACGTCGGAGAAGGTCGCCGTGCCCTTGTCCGCCGCGACGACGAAATAGGGATCCTCGCCATCGAGGATCGCGACGCTGTCCGGATGGACGATCTTGCCCGCGACGATGTTGTCGGTGATCGACAGCAGCGAGCGGATGAAGATGCGGTAGCTTTCCTTGCCCTCCTCGAACCACGCGTCGCGATCGATCTGCGGCGAGGGAAGCTGCTTGGGATAGAAGCCGCCCTTGGCGCCGGTCGGCACGATGACGGCGTTCTTGACGCGCTGCGCCTTCATCAGCCCGAGGATCTCGGTGCGGAAATCGTCGCGCCGGTCGGACCAGCGTAGGCCGCCGCGTGCGACCGGGCCAGCGCGCAGGTGGATACCCTCGACCCGCGGCGAATAGACCCAGATCTCGCGCCAGGGGAGCGGAGCGGGGAGGTTCGGCACCTTTGCGCTATCGAGTTTGAACGCCAGCGCCTCTTCCGCAGCCGGCGCAAAGGCGTTGGTGCGCAGCGTCGCGCGGATCACGCCGGCGATGGCGCGCAGGATGCGGTCGTCATCGATCGCGCTGACCGCGTCGAGGCCTGCGGCGATGGCGGCGTCGGCGGCCTTGACCGCTTCTACGCTGGCCTTGGACCGCGCGGGGTCATGGGCGGCGGCGAATCGCTCGACCAACGCGGTGGCGACCGCAGGCGCACGACGCAGTGCCTCGACCACGGTGACGAGCCCGTAAGTGAGGCCGGTCTGGCGCAGATAGCGGAACCATGCGCGCAGCAGCACGACCGATGCGGGAGCAATGCCCGCTTCGACGATCAGCCGGTTGAAGGCATCGTTCTCCGCGCGCCCTTCGAGTACGGCGGCGATCGCGTCCTCGACCGTCGGGATCTCGCCCTTGAGCTTTGCCTCGCCGGTCAGTTCGACCTCGAAGTCATGGATATAGGCACCTGCCTCACCCTGGAGCGCGGTCGGCAGTTCCTCGATCACGCGGAAGCCGAAATTCTCGAACACCGGCACTGCGTCCGACAGCGCGAGCGCGCCGCCAAGGCGATACAGCTTGATGCGCAGCTTGCCCGCCTGTTCGAAGAAGCGGACCGAACGCGCGCCGGCATCGGTGAGGCCCGAGATCCGAATGACGTCGCGTGCTGCTTCCTCAGCCCCGTTATTGTTGCGGTAGCCGAGCGGGAAGGCGGGGGCGTAGCGCAGCGCGAGCCGGGCGGCGCGCGCGGCAGCGAGACCGTCCTCGATCAGTGCGGCTTCAACCGCGGGTAGCCAGCCGCGGACCATCCGCTCAAGCTCGCCATCGAGTGCGGCGGCGTCGGGCATGCGGCCCTCACCGCGCAGGTCGAGCGTATAACGCAGGAGCGCGACCGGTCCGTCTTCGAGCGCGATCGACCAGCTGATCTGGGTAGCGTTGGCGGCACGCTCGAGCATCTCGCCGATTGCGACACGGCGGCCGGTCGAGACGTCGTCGCGCGGCAGCCACACGAACGCGAAGAGGTGGCGGCCGAGCGCACTGCGGATCAGCACGAGCTTCGAGCGCGGGCGGTCGGTCACCGACATCGCGGTAAGCGCGATCTGTTCGAGCGCTTCCTGCGGGAAGGCGATCGTCAAGTCGTGCGGCAGGCCGGTCAGCGCATGCGCGAGTGCCTTGCCGGTATGGCCGCGCGGGTCGAAGCCGAACTTGGTTTCGAGCGAGGAGAGGCGCGCGCGCAGCACCGGCACTTCGTCGGGCGTCGAATGGAGCGCGGCGCTGGTCCACAGGCCGGCATGGATCGACAGGCCCGTGACCTTCGCACCGTCGCGCAGCGGCACCAGCACCAGGTCGAGCGGTGCGCGGCGGTGGACGGTCGAGATGAGGTTGGACTTGAGCAGCAGCGGCGGCTGGCCGCCCTTCTCGAACCATTCGACTGCGAGCTGGCGCGAGGCGTCGGCGAGCAGCGGCGTATCGAGCTTCATGCGGCAGATGCCGGCGGCATCGGTGACGCTGCCGTCGATGTGCCAGACCTCATGGCCGACCTGGGTCATGCTGCCGCCCTGGAACCAGCGTAGCAGCGACGCGCCCTCTGGATCGCCGACGCGGCCGGCGTCATCGCTCATCGCGCGGCGCAGTTCGGGCCAGTCGGTGACCGCGGCGCGGACATGGCCAAGATTGCGCTCGAGGTCGCGGACGAGACCGGTGCGGTCGCGTGCATCCGCACGCTCCAGCTCCATATAGACCATCGATTCGCGGGAGCCTCCCGCGCCGATACCGGTAAGGGCGCCATCGCCCGCGCGCTCGACGGCGACGACGGGGTGAATCACGCGGCGGATGGCAATGTCGTGGGCAGCAATGGTGGCGGAAATCGAGTCGACGAGGAAGGGCATGTCGTCATTGACGACGGCAAGGCGCATGGACCGGCTGTCTTCGCCAAGGCCCGTTTCGAGCGCGATGCCCGGCACGCCCGGCGGGCGGGTGGCAGCGGCCTCCGCAACAAAGCGGGCGGCAGCGGCGCGTTCGGCATCGCCGAACCCCTCAAGCTCTCCCGGCAGGGCTCCATCGGTAAGACGCGCTTGCAGCGCATCGGCGAGCGTCTTGATCGGCTTGCTCATGCTCGCGGGCTATGCGCCGGGATTCGGCGCGGCTCAAGCCTTGCTGCACCGCAACGTGACAATTGAGACGAAGTTGCGATGTCACCGTTGACATCGACACAAAGCTGCGCGGTTCCCGCAGGAACGCTCAGTCCGTGTCGGTGACGTCATCGGAATCTGCCGCGGATCAGGCCGCGGCCTTGCGCACCACGCGTTCGGCGAACGCCGGATCGCCTTCCACCTTCGCCAGAATGTCGAGCATTCCGTCGCTTCCGGCGCGGGCGAGCAACACGACGAACTCCGATTCGCCGGCTTCGATCTCGACATGCGCGAGGGGCGGGCGGCTGCGCAGTTCTTCGGCGGCGCGGGCGTAGATATCGGGCTTGGGCGCCGGCTTGCGCAGCGCGCGTTCGGCCTTGACGATCGCCTTGATCCCGCCGGGCTCGGCGGTGAGGAATGCTTCGAGTCCACCCTCGGCTACGTCGTTGCGGCGGGCATTGCTCATCACCGCCGAGAATTCGGTCAGGCGCGTCTTGTCATAGTCCGAACCGAAGACGAGTTTCGCGGCTGCGGTCATCGGCGCACGCGCCTGGACGGTGATCGACGCGTCGGCGAGCAATTCGGCGTAGTCAGCCTCGTCCGCTTCGGCCGCGCGCGCGAAATCATAAGCGCGGGAGAGTGCCCGATAGAGCGAGGCGTGGCTGCGCGTATCGGCTGCGCGCGCGATCGCGGCGCTTTCGCGTGCGAGTGTCAGCCGGCCGGCAAGCGTGTCGGGAGTCGTGGCGACGTCGTCATGCGGTACGGCGAGTTCAGGCGCCTCGTCGGCGATTGGTGCGCTGGGACCATCGGCCCAGACGGGCGCGGCGGCGGTGGGCGGCGGCGCGGCGCGGCGCGCCTCCTCGACCTCGCGCTCGAGTCGCGCCTGCGTCTCGGCATCGACCATCTCTTTCCAATTGATGACGCCGTAGATGAAGTCGATCGTGTCGTCGTCCGACGAATAGGGCATCAGGATGCCACGATAGAGGGTGTTGTGTCCGCGCTGGCCGACGAACTCGGCCTCGAACCCGATCGGCGAGCGATTCGCGATGATCTGAAGATAATGGTCGGTCAGGCGCGAGAGCAGCGAGCGGCTGGGGACTTCGCCGACATGCGTGATCAGGCTGGTGACGCCGCATTCCTCGCGCAGCGAGGCGCCGAGATAGCGGATCGCCGGGTTCTCGATCCCGCCGCTGAAGTCGAGCAGCACGCTGTGCGGGCCGAAATCGGAGATGCTCTCCGGATCGAGGTCTTCGATCGACGGATAGGCGCGCCCGCGCAGCAGCGATACCCAATGATTGTACGCGCGGACATGCATCCGGCGCTCATCGGTGCCGATTTCAAGCTGGTTCCGGCCGCCGTCCGAATCGCCGACGCCAGTGTCGTCGTGGCCAGTTTGGTGGCGGTCTTCGAGTCCGCGGGTATCCATGCGCATGCTCCACAGAGGGACAAGGCCCTCGAACATCCCGAGTCTGCGCATGGCATGGTAAATCTTGTGTAAAGATGCGCAGAGTTTTCGGCGTGCATTCGCAACGCTTGTCAGGCATCGAAGAGGCTGGTAAGCGCCGCCACCTTCCACCGGCGGTTCCGCCGGACGGGCCGCTTTAGCTCAGTTGGTAGAGCATCGCATTCGTAATGCGGGGGTCACAGGTTCGAGTCCTGTAAGCGGCACCAGTACATATTGAGAACATTGTAGAAAACCGCAGAAATCTGCGGTATATTGCCTCCTGTTGGTCCGACAAAGTCCCACTTTGTTCCGCCGTGGTCCACTCAAAGTGGACCACGAATCGGTGGACCACGAACAGTGACAGGAGGCGTGGTCCACCATGCTTACGACGGTTCAGATTCGCTCGCTCAAGCCTGAGCAGCGGCCCTATAAGGTCGCAGATTCGGACGGCTTGTTCCTGCTGGTGCAGCCAACAGGCGCGTTGCTCTGGCGATTTCGGTACAAAGTGTTTGGGCAGGAGCGGAAGCTTTCCCTCGGCACATTTCCCGATCTGTCGCTGGAGAAAGCGAGGCGCAAGCGCGACGAGGCGCGCGCGCAGCTGATCGATGGCATTGATCCGGTCGAGGAGAAGCGCCAGCGACGTCTAGAGGCGGAACTGGCTGCCAAGACGACCTTTGGTCTGGTCGCGGACGAATACATTCAAAAGATGCAACGCGAGGGGAAATCGCCGGCGACGATCAAGAAGGCGCGCTGGTTTCTCGAGCTTCTGGAAGGCATCGCAAAGCGACCAATCGCGTCCGTCACGCCGCACGAGCTGCTTGACGTGCTTAAGCGGGTTGAGCGCCGCGGCCACCATGAGACGGCAGTTCGCCTTCGTGCCTTTGCGGGCAGGGTGTTCCGCTACGGATTTGCAACGCTACGCACCGATCGCAACCCGGCTGACATATTGCGCGGCGCGTTGACCGTGCCACGCGTGAGGCATCACGCGGCCATCATCGAACCCGCGAAAGTGGGTGAGCTCTTGCGAGCGATCGAAGATTATAACGGCCGCCCGGAGACGGTTTTCGCGCTGAAGCTGGCGCCCCACGTCTTTCTCCGCCCCGGAGAACTGCGCCAGGCAAAGTGGGAGGAGATCGACTTCGCCGACAAGGTGTGGCGGGTGCCCGCCGAGCGGATGAAGATGAAACAGTCGCACGCGGTACCGCTCTCGCGCCAGTCGCTATATTTGCTGCAGGAGCTGCGCGGGCTCGCTCGAAAGAGCGAGTTCCTGTTCCCGGCGCTTCACACGACCCAGCGTTCAATCTGCGAGAACACCTTAAACGTCGCGCTGCGTCGATTGGGGTATGGGCATGACGACATGACCAGCCACGGTTTCCGGGCGATGGCTAGCACGCTGCTAAATGAGTCAGGGCTCTGGCATCCCGACGCCATTGAGCGGGCTCTCGCGCACGGCGAACGCAACAAGGTGAGGGCGGCCTACCACCGCGGCGCACATTGGGCCGAACGTGTTCGCATGGCGCAATGGTGGTCGGACTATCTCGACCGACTGCGGATTGGCGGAAAAGTAGTCCGGGGAAAGTTTCGGAAGCAGGTCTAGGTCGTAAATTGGGCCGGAAGCGGACTGACCGCCATTCCGTTTCAGAGTTCGGGAAGCTGCCGTTCCAACGGTGGCGCTGTGCAAAATTCAAGCCTTCAAGCGTCGGTGATCATTGCCCCACGGCGCCAAATTCGAAAGCTCGCGGCGCCCGCTACCCACTGCCGAGCGTGACGAAACGCACTTTCCGCTTTTTCGCTGTGAAGAAGGTTGCGAGGCGATGAGTTCAGCAGGACATCGCAACGAGACGTCGCGCGATCGCCAGAATGTCGCCAACCTCGACGCCCCGCATTCGACAGCGAGGCACGCCGCCCGCTTTCAATGTCGATAGCGCGACGTTGAACAGCGCACCCTGCCATCGACACACGAGCAGGCGAACGACTTCGCAGTTGTGCGGCGCCGCCGTTTGCGCAAGTCTCGGATCGGCGGGCACGCGACGGGGCGACAAGATTTGAAGATCATCAACTGCGGCACGGGTATCCACGCCCGCGAGATCACCGGCGTATCACTCCTTTCGAACCTTCCACCGCACTGGTTCGCATACACGAATCTGGATCTCGCCATCGCAGCCGGCGCGAATCGCGAGATCGACGTTATTATCGTGGCGGAAGATCGTATCTTCGTCGTGGACCTGAAGGACTGGAGGGGGCCGATCGAGAGTCGGGAGGGCCGCTGGTTCAATAACGGCCACGACCACGGCTCGTCGCCCGTTAGGAAGATCTCCCAGAACGTGCGCGACATCTACGTGCAGCTAGACGCTCATCTAAAGAAGCATCTGAGAGGCAAAAAGTACAAGGTTCCGCGTGTACACGGCATGGTCGTGCTCACGCAGTCGGGCGACACGAGCGGCATCGCGGAGAGCGAAGTCAGAAGCGTGATGCCGCTCGCCACCTTCACCTCAACGTTGAAGGATCGGAACAAGCGGGTCTCGACTTTCGGAGCCGTCCCCTTGGACGGACTGCTAACCGACCGGGAGTGGAAGGACCAGCTCTCCAAGTTCTTCAATGCCTCGAAAGGCGTCTTCGTCCCAGGCCGTCGCATGTATGGCGGCTTCTACGCCAGTTCGCCGCAGCCCGTGTTCGAGCATCCCAAAGGCGTCTATGCGGAGTTCGACGCCAGCGACGAACGACAGTCTCCAACCCTTGGGGTCCTTCGCCTGTGGGACTTCACGAAAGCCGAGACCAGGTTCCAGACCGAAGCCGGTCGCGGCGAGATCGCAGGTCGGGAGCAGGAGGTGGTCGCCTATCTCCATGACAGGTCCGACGACTGCGAGAACGTGATCGTCGACGGCCGCGCGCGCGATACCGAATACAGCCCGCAGTATTGGGAGGTCTATGATCGGCGCCGGAGGCTGCATCGCCTCACTGATTTCGCTGCGACGGAGCTGAGCGAGATCGGGCGGGCCGACCGCATCGAACTGGCGCGGCAGCTCCTCACCGCAGTCAACTCGCTGCACATGGCCGAGGCGTCGCACCTCGACCTCGGGCAGCACAGCATCTGGCTCCAGCGTCCGTCGACGGTGAAGCTGTCGCATCTGATGGCCGCGAGCTATCCCGATGTTCGCTCGCTGGGCGACGCGCGCTTCCAATTTCTGTCGACCGGAAGCCTTCCCGAAGACGAGTTTGGCGACGTTTCCGGTCCGAAGCGGCGGGACGTCTTCCTCGCAGGCGCGGCGACGCACCGGATAATCCTCGGATCAAGACCGAAGTCGACCAATGGCTGCGCGGAGTGGCATTCAGAGGCGGACGTCGCCGGCGATTTCCTCGAATTGCACGACTGGTTCTCCACGGCGCTGGCCTGGGAGCCGAATAAGCGTTTCGCGAATGCGGGCGAGGCGCTGGCCGCTTTCAACGCCGCCACCGCCGTTCGTCCAACACCCGCCGAAGTCCTTGAGGGTCTCCAGCGCTATGCCGGAACGATCAAGACGCAGTTCCAGCTCTACGCCGCATATCCGCCCGACGATGCCGGCATGCTCCGCGACGACGAGATCGGCATGCGCTGGCGGTCGCGGCGCGCCGATGGCGACGTGATGGTAAAGCTGTGGAAGCGGGCGGCATGGGGCGACCAGCAGCGCGAGGGCCCCCGCATCCTGGACTTTCTCGACCGCGCGTCCGAGCTTGCAGCAGCACAGCCGGAAGGCTGTCCCAGGATCCTGGAAGCCATGTGGCTCGGAGACGCCATCGTCCTCGTGCAGGAATGGCTCGATCTGCCGAACCTTGAGACCGTCCTCACGGAGCAAACGCTTCAGGATGAAGGCGCGTGTCTCGAGCTGGTCGGAGCGCTCGCGGATCGCGTCGAGCGTCTGCACGGGCTCAGGCTGGCCCACGGCGACTTGAAGCCCGCGAACGTCCTCATAAACGTGGCAGTGCCGGGCGATCCGAGGCTTGTCGACTTGGTTGACTTCGCTCCAAGCTCCGATGGAGAGGTGTCGAACCGGCGCTACGCTCCCGAAGCCGGCGGCCGCTACGAACGCGACTGCTACGCTGTAACGGTCATCGCAGAGGAGATAATCGCCGGGCAGCAGTCGGCGGCCACGCAAGTGGTGATGAATGCGATCGACGCGATCCGGACGGCGGAAGTGCCCAACGCCACCTTGCTTCCGATCCTCGACGCGCTCCGCGAAAGCACGAACGATCCTTCCGGTTCAGAGCGCATCGTCCTGAAGGCGCCCCACGTCGTCGCCGGACCGATCCTCGCCGACGAGGGCAAGTTCTATCTTCGTCCTACCCCCCGCGGACGCGGCATCGTCGTTCGAGGCGCCTGCGAGGAACTGGAGGTCAGGATTGCGCCCGACGGCTCGCCAGTGAGCGTGATGCGCCGCGGCATCGACCAGAGCCGCATCCGGTTCGTGTCGCGCTTCGAGTTCGGCGACGTCTCGGCCGCGGTCTCGATCGAGGCCGCGCCGGTTGCCGAGCTCTCCGCCATTCAACCGCTGCTCGAACGCGCGGATGTGATCGAAGCGCTGTCACCCAAGGCGACCGTCGCTGTCGAAGCCGAGCTGTCGGACGAGCCGGCGCCGGAACGCGAAAGCACCCCTGGCGAACCGCCAGAGGACGATCTCATCGAGGCGATAGCCGCCGAGCCAGTTCCGGACGGCAACGTGGATGTGGCGCGGCTCTGGCAATCGCTCATCGAGGTCGAGGGTGAACTCGTGACCTATGGTCAGATTTCGGAGGACAGCGGCTTCGACTCCACGGCTGCACGACACAAGGCGCACTTCGACCTGCTCAGCGGCTCTTTCGACTACAACCGCAACGATAGCGTCATGGTCGAGCGCGAGGATCGTCACGGCACATGGCGCCCGATTGGACATCTCGACCTGGCGCGCTCCAAGCCGGACTTCATCTTCGTCGAGAGCTTCAGACCCCACCAGCGTGGCGCACCGCCGCTAATGGAGCAGGGCGAGGAGTTGAGATTCCGCAGCCGTATGGAGCAGAAGAGCCTCGATCGACGGCAGGCGGCGGTCAAGCGCGTGGTAGAGAAGGCCTCCCGAACGCGCGACCTCATTCACGTGCTCGATCCGCGAACTCAAGCGCTGCCGCGCATCCAGGTCGATCGGATCGCTCCGCATCTTCTCAAGGACCAGTATGGTCTGAACGACAAGCAAGCGGAGGCGTTGTCCGCGGTGCTGGCGACGCGGCCACTGGCTCTCGTGCAGGGTCCCCCGGGGACGGGCAAGACCGTGTTCATCGCGGCTCTCGTCCACGCGGCTCTCACACATGGTCTCGCGCGGAACGTGCTGCTCTCAAGTCAGGCCCATGAGGCGGTGAACAACGCCGCCGAATCCGTTCTCAAGCTCTTCGCTAGGACCGGCGACGCGCCCAGCATCATCCGCGTCGGCAGCGAAGCCGTTGTATCCGATCGACTGCTCCCGTTCCACGTTGAAAAGGTCGAAAGGCTTCAGAAGGACCGTTTCAGGGCGGAACTGCGCGAGAGGCTGGGGATCGCGGCGAGCGCACTCGGTATTCCCGCCTCGTTGGCGGAGAAGCTGGCCCACGTCGAGAACGCAATCCGCCCGGTCGCAACCCGACTAGTCGCGATGGCATCGGCGGGGTCCGACTCGCAACGCGTCGAATCCATGAAGGAGACCCTTCGACAGCAGTTCGTTCCGCTTCATATCGACGACAACCTCATCGAAGAGGCCACCGCAGCGGATCTGGTGAGCCAGATCGTGTCCGCTTGCGTCAGGCAGCTGCCCGTGGACGAGCGGCCCAGTCCGGACCGGATCGACCGGTATCAGTCGGTCGCGGCCATCGCCCGCGATTTCATCGGAAGCGTGTCTACCGAGCACCGCAGCTTCGAGACCTTCCTGGCGGGAACACGGCAGATCGTCGCCGGGACGTGCGTCGGTCTCGGAAGATCCTCTCTCGGCTTGACCTCTACCCCATTCGATCTCGTCATCGTCGACGAGGCGGCGCGCTGCACCGCCAGCGAACTGGCCGTGCCCGCCCAAGCCGGCAACTGGATCGTGCTCGTCGGCGACCACGAGCAGCTTCAGCCCCAACATCCCGAGTCTGTTGTCGAGAAGGTTGCGAAGCAACTGGGGGCGACCGAGGCCGAGGTCGCTCGAAGCGACTTCGAACGCGTGTTCGCGACCCAGTACGGACGTGCAGCTGGCCATACGCTGCTTCGCCAATACAGAATGCTGCCGCCGATCGGCGAGATGGTCTCGAGGTCGTTCTACGACGGGAAGCTCGAGCATGGACGACACGAGCCGATCATCGCCGAGAACGCCCTGCCGCCGGAGCTGGATCGCCCGATCGTCTGGGTCGACACCGCTCCTCTCGGAGAGAGAGCGAAGCAGGAGAGCCCCAATCATCGCAAGAGTCTGAGCAACGTCGCCGAGGCGGACGCGATCGTGGCGCTCCTTAAGCGCATGGGAGAGAGCGAGGAGTTCGTCGCCTGGCTTCAGGGGCAGACGGCGCACGCGCACGCAATCGGCGTCATCTGCGCCTATGCGGCGCAGCGCGATCTTGTCCGCAGAAGGCTTGCTCTATCATCGGTCCATCAGGCGGTCCGGGAGGCGGCGAAGGTCGACACGATCGACAGCTACCAGGGCAAGGAGAACCCGATCGTCATCGTGTCCCTGGTGCGCAACAACGCTATCGGGGAGATCGAGCACGGCGTTGCCACCATACGACCAGGGTTCCTCGCGAAGCCCAACCGCATCAACGTCGCCATGAGCCGGGCAATGGACCGTCTCGTAGTCGTCGGCAGCCTTAGCAGATGGCAGAGGGGCGGGCCGATGGACAAGATCACGCGGGCTTTCGCGCAGGCCGTATCGACGAATGATGGCAGGATCGTAGACGCCGCCGAGCTTCTCAATCCCGTTCCAAAGGCGCATGACGACGAGCCGTCGGACGCACCGCAACTGGAGAACGCGAAATGAGTGAGAGGTCGCGCCCGACGCTTCGCGCCAACTACACTCCCGACACGCTCGTCAATCTCGACGAAGACGGTCCCCTTCTCCTCAGCATGGTGGACCTCGCCCTTCCGTGCCGACGCTTCGCCGTCGACCACAAAGTGGCCGAAGTCGGACGCATCTCCGTCACCGCCGAGTTTCTGCTCAGGCTGATCAAGGCCGTAGGCAGCTGCAGCGAGGAGGCCGCGCAGGAGTTTTTCGGCTATAACCGCCGAGAGATGGCCTACGTGCTCGCAGAGGTCGAAGAGGCGGACTACGTGGACCGGACGGACGGACGCCTGACGCTGACGTCGAACGGACTTGGCCTGTTTCACGTCGGCAGCGACGATCCCGTCATCTACGAGGTCGAGCGGAAGACCGCCCGGATCGGTCTGGACCTGCTTTCGCTCGCGCCCGCCGAGACGAGATCGACGAGTGTCTTCGAACGCTGCCTACCCGAGCTCCCGCTCGTGGACCCTAAGGCGGTGAGCAGCGCGACAGGTCGGGTTCCCTCGCAGTTCCGCCGCCATTTCCGTGAGCTCGCTCCGCGAATGGACTCGGTCGCCGCTGCGCGACGCTCGCTCTACTCCATCGACGGGGTGACGGCGGAGGAACGGTTCTCGAGCGTCGTGCGGGTCAAGCTCGTATCGACCGGCTCAAAGCCGGCGCAGCCGGAAGTCGACCTTTCTGACTGGCGCTTGGAGCACGAGATCAGCGATCGCGAGGCCGTCGGTCGAGCCGTGCTGCAGATCGTGGAGCGGCTTAAGGCTACCTGTCGCGAAGATGATGCGGATGCCTACAATCTGCTCACCGAGCTGGCTCCGGAATATCTGAAAGAATGGATGAGCCGCGGTGCCCTGAACGTGAAACGCTTCTATCGTCACGCTTTCGCCAGCAAGGGTCAGCTGGCTTCGAACCGGCAAACGACACCGATCATAGGCAGTCTATTCACTCCCGAGAACGCGCGACGCCTCATGGACGTCGCCACACATGGCCTAAAAGGCTCAAAGAATCCCTCGCCCGCCCTCTTCTGGGTGATCCCCCAGATTCCGCTGTGGGGCAGCACGTCGATCTTGGCTGAAGTGGTCGATCAGCTTCGCGATCTAGTCTTACGTCACGGTCGAGGCCTGCCGTCGGCGGAGACGGTTGCTCTCACCTCAGGGCCCGCAGAGTCGTGGATTAGACAGGCGTTCAACCTCGGCCGAGAGGCCCCGGCCGCAGCCTTCCCGGGCGGATTCGAGATGCTTCTTTCGCCGGGGAGCTTCATCGCAGCGACGGTCCACGCTCCGGTCGGCATTGCCACGGGCTATCCCGTTCCGCTCGGGTTCGCGAGTTTCGACCCCGTAGTCGTCGATCGAGCCTCGTCACTTCTGAGACATGCGGCCACGTCCTATGGTCTGGGCGAAGAACTGCGATACGAACTGGAACCGCACGAAGTCCAGGGCGACCCTGCCTGAGCAGTACACGAGTGCAGCTTAAAAGGGGGACCGCAAGCGCCTCTAAGGGCCTTCGCGTCACTCCGCGCAGCATTGCCCGAATGTCCGGAGTCCTTCCATAGGTCTCCGGATGGCAAGACTGTCTCTTTGGCTGGCTAAAGGGGTCAAAGCCTCAAAAACTCTGCCATCACCGTTCCGCGAGTCATCGAGATCCGCAGAACTTGGCCTTTCTTGTTCGAAGTAGGCTACGTTCACACCAGTCAAATGAACGGCCGCTTTTAAAGTCTCTCCGATTGGGTCCGAACGATAGATATTAGGGCGCAAAACGGTCAAGTAATCGGAATGTCATCGACGCTGTAAAACATTGGATTCCGCAGCCAAGCATTGATCGCAGATTCACGCCAGCCTGCACAGCGCGTGCTGATCTGGACGTTCCTCGGGAATGTGCCGTTCTGCATCTTCCGGTACATGGTCGAGCGGCTCAGGCCCGTGCGCTCGAGTACGGTCTTGATGCGGAGAATGCGGTCGGGGGTATCGGTCTGCATTGAACTCACCTTGCACGGGCTGCGGTTAAGTGGCGCTCCCTCGGCAAGGGTGAGACTGTTGGGATCGAGAGACAACGGCCTCGCTGGGGCCAGTAGGGTGCTCTTCGGTGATATGCGGCACAAACGTAGCTGAGCGTAGGCGATTATGTTCAGGGCGAACGTCTCATGGCGTCCCGCGCCGGGCGGCGCGGCCGCGCTCTACGTCGCTGACGCGTCGCCGAGTCGTCTGCGCGTCTCGGCCCTACGGGTTGCGATCGCTGACGTAGGGTGCGGGCAGAGCCCGCCGGCGGAACGCGGGATCGAATGAGCGTACACTGGCGGACTGCGGCGCAGCCGCCAGAGGCCGCAGCGCCTCTTGCTTTTCGCGTCGCACGCTCGATCCGGCCGGAGGGCGCGGCGACGGCTGGCGCACGGGCAGGCGCGCGCACGCCGCCGCGACGGCCGGCCGGCTTCGAGAGTGCAGCTTTGCAGGCTCCTGGCGGAGCTGATGCGCTGGCGCGCAGTGCCTGTGGTCGCCGCGCCGGGCGCGGCGGCGTTGGCCTCCGGCACTCGATCTGGCGGGGTGGGCGTCGCTGCCCTCTAGTCCCGCCGCGGCGTGCCGCAACTTGGGCTTCGCCCAAGTCCTCCTCTTCGTTGTGGCCCTGCGGGTGCGGCCCGCCTCTGCCGGCGGGACTTCCGGTTCGCTCCTGCCGCCCACCCCGCCATTCCGGCGCCGGTTGCGGTGGTTTGAGGAGTAAGGAAGATGGAACTCAAGCATATCGATACCGCGAAGCTATTCGTCTCGGCTGCCAACATGCGCGCCAAGGGCAAAGCTGACCTGTCGCACATCCTGCCGACCATTCGCGCGCGGGGCGTGATCGTGCCGCTGATCGTTCGGCCAGCGCAGGACGAGGACCGGTTCGAGATCGTGGCGGGCAAGCGGCGCTACTATGCGGCGCTGGAGGTCGCAGCGGAGAGCGGCGAGGATGAACCGTTGCCGTGCGCGATCATGGCGGCCGGGGACGATGCGGCGGCGCTTGAAGCCTCGCTGATCGAGAATGTTGCAAGGCTGGACCCGGATGAGGTGACCCTGTGGGAGAGCTTCACGCGGCTGGTCCGCGAAGGACGCACGCCCGAGGACATTGCGCTCACCTTCGGCCTCACCGAGTTGCAGGTGAAGCGCACGCTTGCGCTGGGCAATCTGCTCCCACGCATCCGGGGCCTCTACCGCAAGGGCGAGGTCGAGGCTGCGACCGTGCGGCATCTGACGCTCGCGTCCAAGATGCGGCAGCGTGAGTGGCTGGCGCTGCTCGACGACCCCAAAGCCTATTGCCCGACCGGCTACCAGCTCAAGGCGTGGCTGTTCGGCGGCGTGTCGATCCCGGTCAGCGCGGCGCTGTTCGAGGTGACGGACTATCAGGGCGAGATCGTGTCCGACCTGTTCGGCGACGAGCGTTACTTTGCCGATAGCGCCAGCTTCTGGACTGCGCAGACCGCAGCCGTGGAAGCCAAGGCCGAGAGCTATCGCGAAGCCGGGTGGGGCGAAGTGATCGTGTTGCCGACCGGTGAGGCGTTCCAGTGCTGGCAGCATGAGCGCTGCGCCAAGCGCAAGGGCGGCAAGGTGTTCATCGCGGTGGGGTCCCGTGGCGATGTTGCGATCCACGAGGGCTATATCTCGACCAAGGAAGCGCGCAAGCGGGAGAAGGGCGAGGCCATCGAGAAGCCGATCCGGCCCGAGATCAGCGCACCGATCCAGACCTATATCGACCTGCACCGGCACGCGGCGGTGCGCGCGGACTTGGCGGGTCAGCCCTCGCTCGCGCTGCGCTTGATGGTGGCCCACGCCATCACCGGTTCTTCGCTGTGGAATGTGCGGATCGAGGGGCAGCGAGCACACAACGACGCTATTGCCGAGAGCGTCGAGAATTGCGCGTCGGAAGCCGTGTTCGACGAGAAGCGGCGCGCGGTGCTGGCGCTGGTCGGGTTCGATCCCGAGACGCCGACGGTCACCGGTGGCTATGACGGCGAGCATGGCATTGCCGGGCTATTCGCGCGGCTGGTCGAGCTTCCCGATCCGGCAGTGCTAGACATTCTCGCGATCGTCATGGGCGAGACGCTCGAAGCCGGCAGCGCACTGGCCGAGTTGCTTGGCTTCATGCTCGGCCTCGACATGGCCAGGGTGTGGAGCGCAGACGATGCGCTGCTCGACCTGATCCGTGACCGCAAGGTGCTGCACCAGGTGCTGGCGGAGGTGGCGGGCGAGCGAGTTGCCAGCGAGAACGAGGCGGCGACCGGCAAGGTCAAACGCGGGATCGTGCGTGACTGCCTCAACGGCGAGAATGGCCGCGCCAAGCTCGAGCGCTGGGTGCCGCGCTGGATGGCGTTTCCGCCCAGCAGCTACACCGAGCGCGGCGGGGTAGGGACCGTCACCCGCGCGGCGAAGATCGCCGATGTCGTTGACCGCGTCACCCGTCCGATCGAGCCGCAGCCGATGCGTCAGGCGGCGTGACCTTGATGGCTGGCGGTCCCGCGCCGCCAGCCTCTTCATTGGAGGTCGCCATGACCAATCCCACACCCAAGCGGCTAAGGCAGATCGAGCGGGCCATCCGCAAACTGCCTCGCCTGCAACGCGCGGTGTTCTGCGCGATCCGCTTCGAGAACCTGACCTACGCCCAGATAGCGGCGCGACATGGCCTTACCGTCGCCGAGGTCGAAGCCGTGTTTGCCCGAGCGCTGCTCAATTTCATGCGGCGGCTCGACTGGAAACCCCGGCGCTGGTGTCACCGGCGCTGACATGTCCCTCGCCGGGCTTGTGCCCGGCGAGGTTGGAGCGGGGACTCACCCCGGGTAGGAAGGTGCGCAATGCGGCACGAACCCGATCATTTGCCTGAAACGCAACAGC
>CAYOXO010000083.1:0-18662 GCA_964407945.1 uncultured Stakelama sp. | reverse complement strand
CGGTGTCGCGGATGCGTCGCGATCAAGCTGCTGAAGTTCGCGAGTGAGTGAAATGGACCGAGAAGCGGAAGGAAACCCGATGAGTGATGAAGTTCAGAGCAGGCTCGACGCGCTGTTCGCCGAACAGGTCAACCGGCAGAAGTTCAAGGACATCCGCGAGCAGGAAGAGCGGGAGAAGCGCGCGCCGTTTCTCGCTGAGTTCGGGGAGATCCGAGACAAGGTGATCCTACCGGCTCTCAAGGAGTTTTCTGGAATGATGCGCGAGGGATGGTCGGCGCATTTGACCGAAAGCGATGGGAGAGAGACGCACACCCCCGCGATCCGAGCGACGGTCGGCCTGACATTCAAGCACGAAAGCTATCCAGCATCGAGTACTGATCTGCCCTCGTTTCGGATTCACGCCTACCCAGACGAACTGAAGGTCGCGGTCTATGCCGTGACGATGGGGCCTGGACACAGCGGTTGGGCCGAGGCCGGCAACCTGCTCCCTCTATCGGCCGTTAGCCGCGAACTGGTGCTAGATGAACTGATCAAGTATTTCACGAAACTCATGGCCGCTGCGAACATCGGCGGGCGCTGATCTGCATGACCTTGCGCTGGGTGCCTGAGCCCGATGGCCGGGCGGAGCTCGCCTACAGCGGCGAAGCAATCATCGGCATGGTTGTCCACCAGTCCGTCGGTGAGCAACTATGGGCGTACACCGTCGACGGCGTCCAGGCGAAGTGGGTCGGCAAGGTGAGCGGACGGGTCAAGTCCAAGGCCACCGCCAAGCGCTCCGTAGAGCGCACTTGGGCGGCGTGGCTCGCGCACGCCGGCCTCGCTCCGGTGAATACGGGGACCGCCCAGGATAGCGGCGGGTGATGACCGATAGGGAAAAGCGCGCGGTCGAGCTGCTCGGCGAGGCATGGAATGCCATGCTTGTGTGCGGCGCGGCCGATCGCGAGGCGGCGGCTCATATCCATGCTCTGCAGCACGCTGTGATGGCACGCAGCACGGCGCGGCTGCATCCGGACCTATTCCGCCAGCCACGCGCGGAGATTGGCACCGATGGCTGAACACGGTGACCTGCAACGGATGACCGGGAGCAACCCCGCCCTAGGCGTGCGAGAGGCGCTGCGCTGGTATTGGTACGATGCCCGACCGGATCACCGGATCTGGACGTGCATCGATCCATTCGACCAATTCGGCATCAACGATCGTGACGAACCACCGGCGATCAACGACTATGGCCGGCTAGTGTCGGCATCAGACCGCGAGGATCTGTTCTCGTGAGGCCGTTGAACGATTGGCATGACTGCATTGTGCCTGGATGTCCCAACAAGTGCTGTCTCGCCCTCGATAGCGAGAAGTGCTTCCCGCACACGCCCGGCAACGACCATGTGAAAGGCTGGAGGATCGACGCGAGCAATGCGCTATCACGGACACCCGCGCCGGCGATGAACTCCTATGACCGACTCGTGCATGCCTCAGACTGCGATGCGAACCGATGAAGTCCATCAGCACACCTCTCGGCCGTTTTCCCGTCAGCGAGGACGGTGAGCGGGCTATCGAACACGCGATCCAGACTGGAGAGCGATACTGCATCAAGCTCGAGAACGGGGCGGGGGAGCCAGTGTTCTTGACCGGCCGCGTGCGGCGCGACAGCAGATCGCAGGCGGACTATGTCCTTGACCTCGCCCCCCGGGAGAGCGCCGGTGAGCCTGGACCCTGACGATCCGGAATACTGGTCGCGGTCGATGTATGCCGAGTACGACGGCACGGACTGCCTAAACTGCGGGCGCGAGCGCGTTGAGCGCTACGCCGACGGTCGTCGAATTTGCGAGAAGTGCACCTGGGACCAGGACGCCGGCGACTATGCTTACGACCACCATCAACTAGCCAGCAGCAATTGAGCGGTGCCCGATTTTGTCGGAATGCCTGTCGGAACGATTGTCGGAAGAACAAACCGGCATTGGCCCGAAAATGGCGGAATGCCGCCGATTCGCGGTGGTGGACGCACTTGGGCTCGAACCAAGGACCCGCTGATTAAGAGTCAGCTGCTCTACCAACTGAGCTATGCGTCCATCCGGGCGATCAGGAGCGCTGTTGGAAGGCGCTGCCTCGGTCGGGAGCGGGGCCACTAGCATCGGCTTTTCTGGTTGGCAACACCCCTTTGTACGAAAAATCACTGCCAGCTGTGCGTATTGCGATTTTGCCGGTTCTCGCGGTCGAGCGACATCAGAATCCCGACACAGATCAACGTCGTCATCTGCGCCGATCCGCCGAAGCTGATCAGCGGCAACGGGATGCCGACCACGGGCGCCAGGCCGATCACCATCGCCATGTTGATGAAGACATAGAAGAAGATCGTGGTCGAAATCGCCGCCGCGGTCAGCTTGGCGAAGCGGCTCTGACTGCGTACGCCGACCATGATTCCCCAGCGGATCAGCAGGCCGAAGGCGATAATGACGAACAGGCCGCCCATCAGCCCCCATTCCTCCATCATCGTCGCGAGTGCGAAGTCGGTATGCCCTTCGGGCAGATAGTCGAGATGGCTCTGGGTGCCGTTGAGGAAGCCCTTGCCGAACCAGCCGCCCGATCCGATCGCGATCTTCGACTGGCTGATATGATAGCCGGTGCCGAGTGGATCGTTCTCGGGATTGAGGAAGGTGAGCACGCGGTTGCGCTGATAGTCGTGCAGCACATAATTGACGATGATCGGCACGGAGACCGCCAGCGCCAGTGTCCCGCCGATAAAGAGACGCAACGGGATTCCGGCGAGGAACATGACGGTAAGGCCACCCGCGGTGATCATCAGCGCGGTGCCAAGATCAGGCTGAAGCATCACCAGCGCTGCGGGAACCCCGATCATCACCACTGCGGGCCAGATAGCGCCAAAGCGGCGAATCTCGCTCGCCGGGAGCATGTCGTAGAATTTGGCGCAGGCGAGAACGATGGCGACCTTCATCATCTCCGATGGCTGGATCCGGATGAAGCCAAGGTCGAGCCATCGCTGGCTGCCGCCGGCCACTGCGCCAAGCAGTTCGACCCCGATCAGCATGACCAGGAAGATGGCGTAGAGCGGAAACGCGATCATCGACCAATGGCTCACGCGGACTCGCGACAGTGCCAATGCCATGACCAGGAACACGCCGAAGCGGACCCCCTGCGGCATCGCCCATTTCGGGTCACCGCCCGCGGCAGAGAACAGCACCACCACCCCGAACCCGCCGATCGCACAGACGAGGAGGATGATCAGCCAGGGGAGCTGAGCCAGAGGGGCAGGGACGAAACCGGGACGGCTCATTCGCTGGGATCCTGTGACGAAGCGGTGGGAGAGGGCGAAGCGGCGGCTGGCGTGGCCCCGCGCGGTGCAGGTGACGGTGTCGAGCGCGGCGCTGGTGAAGCAGTCGGCGTCGGTGTCGGTGTCGTTCCCGGAGTCGGCATTGCCGCAGGGAGTCCCTGCGCGGCGCGATACGCCTTGTCCTTCGCCGCCATCCGCGTACGGATATCGCCACCCCATTCGGTCTCGAAGCGAGCGAGGGAATCGAGCGCCTGCTGCCGGTCGAACAGCCAGGTCAGCACGTCCTTTGCCACCGGAGCCGCTGCACGGGCGCCGCCCAAGCCATGTTCGATCACCACCGAAGCGGCGTAGCGTGGATTGTCGACGGGGGCGAAGCAGATGAACAGGCCGTGGTCGCGATACTTCCACTCGCCGCCCTGGCCGCGGTTGCGATCCATGATGCGGCGGACCTGCGCGGTGCCGGTCTTGCCGCCCATGCGGATGCCATCGAGCCGCAGCTTGGACGCACCAGCGGTGCCGCGACCGTTCACGACTTCATCCATTCCAGAGCGTACGATGGCGAGATGCTCTTCAGGAAAATCGAGGTGGCGCGGTGCAGCACGCTTCGCAGCAAGAAGCGACGGGATCAGTTCATGCCCCGAGGCGATCCGCGCGGCGGAGAGCGCCAGCTGGAACGGGCTGACGAGGACATAGCCCTGGCCGATCGCGGCATTGAGCGTGTCTGCCTGAGACCATTCCTGCTTGTAGCGGCGCATCTTCCACGCGCTGTCGGGAATGGTGCCGTAGCGCTGCGAGGGCAGGGGGAGCTCGAATTCCGCACCGAAACCCAGCTTGCGCGCGGCAGCGGCGATCGCTTCGATGCCGATTTCGCGCCCCATCGTATAGAAATAGGTGTTGCAGCTGCGCGCGATCGCGGTGTGCATCGTCATCGGGCCGTGGCGCCCGAGGCAGCCGAAGCGGCGATTGCCCAGCTGATAGCCGCCATTGCAATAGACGACGCGGCTCGGGTCGATCCCCGCACCCAGGATCGCCAGCGCAGTTGCGGGCTTGAACGTCGATCCGGGCGGATAGAGCCCCTGAAGCGTCTTGTTCATCAGCGGGAGATGATCGTCTTCCGACAGCATCTTCCACTCGGTGCGGCTGATCCCGTCCGAAAAGGCGTTGGGGTCATAAGCGGGCATCGACACCATTGCGAGGATGTCGCCATTGGTGACGTCGAAGACGGTAACCGAGCCCGATTCATTGCCCAGCCGCCGCGCGGTATATTCCTGAAGCCCCGCATCGATCGTCAGCCGGATCGTCTTGCCCGGTTCGTCGGGGCGCGTGGCGAGTTCGCGAACCAGCTTGCCGCGGGCGGTGACCTCGACGCGCTTGGCCCCCGCCTTGCCGCGCAACTCGCTCTCCAGCACCTTCTCCAGCCCGTCCTTGCCGAGCTTGAAGCCGGGTGTGACGAGCAGCGGGTCCTTGCTCGCCTTGAACTGCTCCGCGGTCGCCGCGCCGACATAGCCGACCAGATGCGCGACCGCCGCGCCCGCGGGATAGTTGCGCGCGAAGCCACGGGTGGGAGCGACGCCGGGCAGTTCGGGCAATCGCACGCTGACCGCAGCGAAATGCTCCCAGTCCAGATTCTCGGCGACCTGCACCGGCTGGAAACCGGCAGCTCCTTTGAGATCCTCTTCGATCCGCGTCAGGTCTTCGGCCGTCAGCGCCAGAAGGTCACGCAGCGAAGCAAGCACGCGGTCGCGGCTGTCCTTCTCCATCCGGTCAGGGATGATGTCGACGCGGAAATCGGTGCGGTTGTTGGCGATCGGCACGCCAGCGCGATCGACGATCCAGCCGCGCCGCGGCGGGATCAGCGTCAGGTTGACCCGGTTGCTCTCCGCCAGAAGCCGGTATTTGTCGTTCTCATAGACCGATAGCCAGGTCATCCGGCTGGCTAGGATCAACGCCCCGGCCACCTGCGCAGCGCCCAGGAACACCGCGCGACGCGAAAAGCTGTAGGTCTGCTGCGCTTCGCTGATCATGCGAACAGGGCCGTTCACCGCTGCCTCCGCTTGCCATCAAGTCGCGCGACCAGGCGCGAAAGGACCGGGAACAAGGCAATCGCGATCAGGATTTGGATCAGCAATACGGTATCGACATGCGCACCCAGCGGCGCTGCAACCAGTCGGCCGCCGATCAGGCAGAAGCCGATCGCGCCCGCGGCCAGCAGCCAGTCCTGGAGGAAATCACGCCACACGATCCGTGTGTCTAGCACATCGATCGCGATGAACGACACCGTCCAGAATATCATCGAGCTGCCCATCGGTTGCCCGCTGACCAGATCGTCGGCGAACCCCAGCAGCACCGCGGCCCAGGGTTTGAGCAGGTCGGGCCGGTGCAAGCGCCACGCAAGCAGCATCATCAGCCCCAGCGGCGGAAGGATCGGGAACGATGCCTTGAACGGCACCAGTACCGTCAGCGATCCTATGACGATCGAGAGCGGGGCGAGCCAGCGGGCGCGGGCAGAGGTGTCGACCTTGCCCAGGCCGGCAAAGGGAGATCCGCTCACCGCGGCGCGGCCTCTGGCGCGCGCACGGCGCCGGCTTCCGGGAAATAGGCCTGTTGCACGACTGCATAGTCGAGCGTGTCCGGGCTGGCGTAGGTCACGCCTTCGGCGGTGTCGCGCGCGCGATTGCGGACTTGGGCCACCGCGATGTTGGGCGGGAAGATGCCGCCGGTGCCAGAGGTGACGAAGGCGTCGCCCGGCTCGAACAGCACCTGGGCCGCGCCCGCCGAACGGATCTCGATCAGCCCGTCGCCACGCCCCGCTGCGATCGCGGGCAGGCCGTCGCGCACGCGGCGCACGGGAACGATGCTCTCGGGGTCGAGGATCAGCAGCACGCGGGCGGTGTTGGGGCTGACTTCGACCACGCGGCCGATCAGCCCGTCGGCGCTGCGTACCGGCTGCCCTGCGCGAACGCCCTGCCACGATCCGGCATTGAGTGTCGCGAAGCGCCGTGTGCTCGATCCGGTGGAGTAGACGAGCCGCGCGGTGACGACCGGCGCGGCGATCCGATCGCGCAACCTGAGCGTCGCGCGCAGCCGCCGGTTGTCATAAGCGGCGATCCGCGCTTCCTCGACTAGCTTGCGGTTCGCCTCGACCTCTGCGCGCAGGGCTGCATTCTCGCTGCGCACACCGAAATAGCTGCCGATGCCCGCGGGGATTCCGGAGACGCCGCGGCGCACCCAGTCCAGGCCGGAGGCGACCGGCGTCACCAACTCGGAGAACGTCCCCCGCACTGCCGAGAAGGCGGGCGGGTGAAAGGTCGAGAGCAACAGAAGAACCACGCCGACCAGCACGCCGCCGCCCGCGAGGACATAGCTGATGAAGAGGCCGTATTGCGCCCGCCGAGAAAATCCGGGGCGCCGGTTGCGTGGCGGCGCCATCTCCTGCCCGTTCCTCAGACTGCGAGAAGTACGCCGCGGAACACCGGATCCTCGAGCGCGCGCCCGGTGCCGAGTGCGACGCAGGTGAGCGGGTCTTCCGCAACGGTGACGGGCAGACCGGTCTCGTCGCGCAATACTTCGTCGATCCCCTCGAGCAGCGCGCCGCCGCCGGTGAGGACGATGCCCTGATCGACGATGTCCGCCGCCAGTTCGGGCGCGGTGTTCTCGAGCGCGATGCGCACACCCTCGACGATGGTGCCGACCGGTTCGCTCAGCGCCTCGGCGATCTGGCCCTGGTTGATCTGGATTTCCTTGGGCACGCCGTTGACGAGGTCGCGACCCTTGATGTGGATCGTCTTGCCGACGCCGTCCGCGGGCGGCTTGGCGACGCCCACTTCCTGCTTGATCCGCTCGGCGGTGGCCTCACCGATGAGCAGATTGTGGTTGCGGCGGACATAAGAGACGATCGCCTCGTCCATCTTGTCGCCGCCGACGCGGACCGAAGTGGAGTAAGCGAGGCCGCGCAGCGAGAGTACGGCGACTTCGGTGGTGCCGCCGCCGATATCGACGACCATCGAACCGATCGGCTCGGTCACCGGCATGTCGGCGCCGATTGCAGCCGCCATCGGTTCCTCGATCAGCATCACCTGCGAAGCGCCCGCGTTCGACGCGGCGTCACGGATCGCGCGGCGCTCGACCGAGGTGGAGCCACTGGGGACGCAGATCACGATCTGGGGCCAGCGCATGAAGCGCCGCTGCCCGCCATGCACCTTGCGGATGAAGTGCTTGATCATCTCTTCGGCGACATCGATGTCGGCGATGACACCATCGCGCAGCGGACGAATCGCCTCGATGCTGCCGGGGGTCTTGCCCATCATCAGCTTGGCGTCGTCGCCGACGGCCTTGACGCGCTTGACGCCATTGATCGTTTCGACCGCCACGACCGATGGCTCATTCAGGACGACCCCGCGTCCGCGCAGGTAAACAACCGTATTCGCGGTTCCCAGATCGATCGCCAGATCGTGGGACATGAACTTGAAAAGGCGGGAAAATACCATTTGATCGCACCGTCCTGTTGCGGCTGGGCCCAAGCCGCTTATTCGCACTGAGACTAATCCAGACCGATCCGGGCGGATCGACTCCGGCCCCGATCAGGCGGACTCAAATCTGGCGGATACGGGTCGCGGAATGGCGCCGCTTGGGCTACACCGGCGTCCATGTCAATACGCCGTCTCCCAGAGCATCTTGTCAACCGAATTGCCGCCGGCGAAGTGGTGGAACGCCCCGCCAGTGCGCTCAAGGAACTTGTGGAAAATGCCGTCGATTCCGGGGCCTCCCGGATCGCGGTCCGCCTCGCGGGGGGCGGCATCGACCTGATCGAAGTGACCGACGATGGATGCGGCATGGACCGCGCCGAAATGGCGTTGGCATTGGAACGTCACGCGACCTCCAAATTGCCTGACGACGCGATCGAGGCGGTTACGACGTTGGGTTTTCGGGGCGAGGCGTTGCCCTCGATCGCGAGTGTCGCGCGGTTGACGATCGAAAGCCGGGTGCGCGGCGCCGAAGGCTGGGCGCGGACGGTCGACAATGGCGCGCTGACGGCGGAAGGGCCCGCGGCGCTCCCGCCCGGCACCCGCGTCCGGGTCGAGGGGCTGTTCGAGAAGGTGCCGGCGCGGCGCAAGTTCCTGCGCTCGACCCGTGCCGAATATGCTGCCTGTCTCGACGTGGTGAAGCGTCTGGCGATGGCGCGGCCCGACCTCGGCTTCTCGGTCGAGCATGACGGACGCCGTGTGCTGAGCGTCCAGGAGGGGATGACCCGGCCCGAGCGGGTCGCGGCGCTGACCGACCGCGATCTGGCGGCCAACAGCGTCGGCGTCGATTTCGAGCGTGAAAGCCATGTGCTGGGCGGGGTGGCAAGCATCCCGACCTTCAATCGCGGGATTGCCGATCACCAGTATCTGTTCGTCAACGGGCGCCCGGTGAAAGACCGGCTGCTCAACGGCGCGGTGCGCGGCGCCTATGCCGAGATGCTGGCACGTGACCGGCATCCGGTGGTGGCGTTGTTCCTCGATGTGCCGGCCGACCAGGTCGATGTGAACGTCCACCCGGCCAAGACCGAGGTGCGCTTCCGCGATCCGCAGCTGGCACGCGGGCTGATCGTCAGCGGGTTGCGCCGTGCGCTGGACGAAGCTGGGCATCGCAGCGTGCAGCGCGCCGACACTGCGGTGATGGGACTATGGCAGGCCGAACAGCCCGCCGCGCCCGCGCCGGAACCCCAGCAGAATCTGTGGGGCATCGGCCATGGCGGGACCGAGACGCTGACTCGCCACACTGCGGTGTTCGACCGCCGTCCAAGCTTCATCGCACCGCCCCAGGCCCGCGCCGAGCCCGCCGCCGAGCCGGTGCCGGGCGTCACCAGCTTTCCGCTGGGCGTCGCGCGGGGACAGGTGGCGCGCACCTATATCGTCGCCGAGGCCGAGGACGGGTTAGTACTGGTCGACCAGCACGCCGCGCATGAGCGATTGGTGCTTGAGCGGATGCGGCGGGCGATGAGCAATGGCGGCGTGGCGGCGCAGGCGCTGTTGCTGCCCGAGGTGATCGAGCTCGACGAACCCGCCTGCGACCGGCTTGAGGCGCGGGCGGTGGAACTGGCCGAATTCGGGCTGGAGCTTGAGCGATTTGGTCCGCGCGCGATGCTGGTGCGGGCAACTCCGGCGATGCTCGGTGGCGGCGATGTCACGGCTTTGGTCACCGATATCGCCGACGAGCTGTCGGCGTTCGACGAGGCGCTCAGCCTCAAGGAGCGGCTCGACCATGTCGCTGCGACGATGGCGTGCCATGGATCGGTGCGGGCAGGGCGGGTGTTGTCGGTCGCCGAGATGAACGCGTTGCTGCGCGAGATGGAGATCACCCCGCATTCGGGCCAGTGCAACCACGGTCGCCCGACCTGGGTGAAGCTGGCGCATGGCGATATCGAGAAGCTGTTCGGGCGGAAGTGAACAGATCCCGCTTCTAGAGCTGCGACTCCAGCGGAAGCCATCCTACCACCCTCGCGGTCAACCGCCGCCAGAAGGAGGCTTCCGGATCGCGGTCGTAGGTCATCGTCTTGCCGTCATCGCTGGCCTGCCATTTCAGCGTGTTATCGGGGGTCAGGCTGACCGCGAAGCTGTGCTCCGGCGCGGTGTCGTGCTGCCAGACTGCTTCCATCTTCGCTGCAATCGTTGGGCACTCGAACACCACGCCCATTTCAGTGTTGAGTGAAACCGAGCGCGGGTCGAGGTTCATCGATCCGATGAAGCCGCGCTGCCCGTCGGCGGTGAATGCCTTGGTGTGGAGGCTGGCGCTGCTCGATCCGCGCAGGGAGAGTTTTCGCCCGGTCGCCTCGGGACGCAGCTCCCATAGCTTGATCCCGGCCTTGAGCAGCGGAACGCGATACGGTGCATAGCCGCCATGCACTGCGGCGACATCGGTCGCGGCGAGCGAGTTGGTTAGGATCGAGACCGTGACGCCCCGCGCAGCGAGACTGGCGAGCGCCGTGGTACCTTCGTCGCCCGGGATGAAATAGGGCGAGGTGATCTCGATCCGCTGCTCGGTTGCGGCGAACACCGGCATCAGCTCGCGCATCAGCCAGTTCTCGCCCTTCTTGCCGAGTGCCTTTTGCGGCGGATCGGCGATGACGCGCGCGGTGGGCGTCCAGTCCGGCTGCGTTACTTCGGGATCGAACATCACGAGCCGGCCGGCGATACGCTCGAGATAGGCGCGTGCGTCTGGGCGCGCAGCGGTGGCGGCGAGTTCGGGCGCGACCTGCGCCAGCATCGCGCCGGGATCGCGCAGCGGCGTGAGCTTGTCGGCGGGCAGCGCCAGGCCGCTGTTCCAGTAGTCGTCGAAGATCCTCTCGGTCTGGGCGACGGCCGGTCCCGTCACCAGCACATCCATGTCGCGGAAATTGGTGCTTTCGGCCGCATCGAAATAGGCGTCGCCGATGTTGCGGCCGCCCAGGATCGCGATGCGGCCATCGGCGATCCACGCCTTGTTGTGCATCCGTCGGGTCACGCTGAACGTTCGCAGCACCATCTCGACGCCGCGCCGCAGGCTGCCCGGTCGGGCGCGTGTGGGGTTGAAGATACGGATCTCGATCCGCGGATGGTGCGCCATGGCGGACATGGCGTCGGAGCTGTGTCCGGTACCGATATCATCGACGAGCAGACGGACGCGGACGCCACGCTCTGCAGCTTCGAGAAGCTCGGCCATCAGGAGGCGGCCGGTCAGATCGTCGTTCCAGATGTAATAGAGGAGGTCGAGCGAGCGTTCGGCCAATCGGGCCGAGATGCCGCGCGCGGCGAAGGCGTCGAGATTCTCGTCGAGCAGCAACAGGCCGGTCTCACCCGGATGGGCCGCCGTCGCGGCGCCGATGCGGCGATCCAGCGCGGTCTGATCCTCCGCGATCGGCAGAGCGTGGGACGGCTTGCCCTGAACACCGGCTGCAAAGCGGCCGTAGAGCCAGGTCGCGAGCATCGAGGCTGCGATAAACCCCAGACCGGCCAGAACGAGTATCTTGATCATGATCCGGCTTCACCCCTGACAGTCGCGAGGTGAGCAGGCGAAATCCAACTTTGCAAGCGGCACCATAACGGAAAAGGCCGCCTGGTTTCCCGAGCGGCCCTTTCTTTGACGTGCCGGAACAGTGAGAGCGTTAGCCCTCGGCCTGCTCCTCGGCGGCCGGAGCCTCGTCCGCGGCGAATTCGCCCGGCTCGAGGTTCGGGTCGCGGGCTTCGACGAAGCCGGTCTCGTCCTTTTCGAACATCGCGGACATGACGTCGACGCCCTGTGCCTGCATCTCGGCCTCTTCGGGCGAGCGTGCGACGTTGACCTTGACGGTCACGGTCACTTCGGCGTGGAGCGCAACGCGCACCTCGAACATGCCGATCGACTTGATCGGCTTGTCGAGAACGACCTGCGACTTGGTGACCTTGTGGCCATCGGCGACCAGCGTCTCGACGATGTCGCGCACCGCGACCGAGCCGTACAGCTGGCCGGTGTTCGACGCCTGACGGATCAGGGTAACCGAAACGCCCTCGAGGCTCTTCGATTCCTTCTCGGCCTCGCTGCGCTTCGCGGCGTTGTCGGCCACGATGCGTTCACGGTTGGCTTCGAAGACCTTGCGGTTGGCTTCGTTGGCGCGGAGCGCCTTCTTGTTGGGCAGCAGGAAGTTGCGGGCGAACCCGTCCTTCACATTGACCACGTCGCCGATGTGGCCGAGCTTCTCGACCCGCTCGAGCAGAATGACTTGCATGGGTCCGCTCCTTACTTAACGATGAAGGGCAGCAGGCCCAGATGACGCGCGCGCTTGATCGCAATTGCGAGCTCGCGCTGCTTCTTCGCGCTCACCGAAGTGATACGCGACGGGACGATCTTGCCACGCTCGGACACGAAGCCCTGCAGCAGACGTACGTCCTTATAGTCGATCCGGGGGGCGTCCTTCGCGGAGAAGGGGCAGCTCTTGCGGCGGCGGAAAAAGGGACGTGCCATAATTCTTTCTCCTTACTCGCCCGAGTTGCTGAAGCCGGTGTTGCCACCTTCTTCACGATCACGACGGCCACGGCCGCGCTCGCGCTCCTGGCCCTTGCGCATCATCACGGTCGGACCCTGCTCCAGCTCGTCCACGCGGACGGTCATGTAGCGGATCACGTCTTCGTTGATCTGCGTCTGGCGCTCGAGCTCGGCGACGACACCCGCAGGGGCATCGATTTCGAGCATCACATAGTGCGCCTTGCGGTTCTTCGCGATCTTGTAGGCGAGCGAACGAAGACCCCAGGTCTCGGTCTTCACGACCTTGCCCTGATTGTCCTCGACGATCTTGGTGGCGGTTTCCGCCAGTGCGTCCACTTGCGCCTGTGCCAGATCCTGGCGCGCAAGGAACACATGCTCGTACAGAGCCATGCGTCTTCTCACTGTTGGCCGATCGCTGACGCCGCCCCGTGCGACGCCCCTCCGGCTGTCGTTCCAAATACGAAAAGCGGTCAGCCGAAGCTGCCGCTCAACGCCGCGCCTCTACGCGCGGTGGGGGCAAAAGGCAAGCGCCGTGATGTCAACGTCACCGGCTTGCGGGATTGGCCGCGCGAGCATAGGGCGGCGGCTTGATATTCGGGAGCCAAGACATGCGTGCGTTCATCTTTCCGGGGCAGGGGAGCCAGTCGGTCGGCATGGGCCTTGCGCTGTCGCAGGCGAGCGCCGTGGCGCGCGAGGTGTTCCAGGAAGTGGACGAGGCGCTCGGCCAGAACCTGTTCAAGCTGATGACCGAGGGGCCGGAAGGCGACCTGCTGCTGACCGAGAATGCCCAGCCGGCGATCATGGCGCATGCCATCGCGGTGCTGCGCGTGCTGGAAAAGGAAGGCGGCGTCTCGCTGGCCGACAAGGCCGATTTCGTCGCGGGCCATTCGCTGGGCGAATATACCGCGCTGTGCGCCGCGGGGGCGCTGGACCTGGGTGTCACGGCCAAGCTGCTCAAGCTGCGCGGACAGGCGATGCAGGCAGCAGTACCGGTGGGCGAGGGCGCGATGGCGGCCCTGCTCGGTGCCGACCTTGTGAAGGCGCAGGCGATCGCCGATGCGGCCGCCGAGGGTGAGGTCTGCACCGTCGCCAACGACAATGATCCGTCTCAGGTGGTGATCTCCGGCGCCAAGGCTGCGATCGACCGCGCCGTGGCCATCGCCAAGGACCATGGCGCCAAGCGCGCGGTGCTGCTGCCCGTCTCCGCGCCGTTCCACTGCCCGATGATGCAGCCCGCGGCGGACGCGATGGAAAGGGCGCTGGCCGAAGTTGCGATCCGCGCCCCGCTGGTGCCGGTCTATGCCAATGTCACCGCGGCGCCGGTGAGCGATCCCGACACGATCCGCACGCTGCTGGTCGAGCAGGTGACGGGCATGGTCCGCTGGCGCGAATCGGTGGCGGCGATGTTCGACGCCGGGGTGCACGACTATGTCGAGCTGGGCGGCAAGGTGCTGGGCGCGATGGTCAAGCGCATCGCGCCCGACGCCGCCGTCACCAGCGTGGTGACGATGGACGATATCGAGGCGCTGGAGAAGAGCCTCTAGGCCCGGCGCCAGGTGGGCCGATCAGTACGGACTCCAGTCGAAGATGGTCGGGCTGTAGCTCAGGGGCTTGGGCTCACTCATTGACAAGGCGGCGCTCACCGAGCTGCCGGCATCCGATGTCATCATGAGCGTGAATTCGCGTATGTCAGGAGAGGCTGCGAGGAAAATTTGCAAGGTGAAACCGCAGCCTGCACCTGTGTCGCTGGGCGCGATCAAAAGCGTGATCGCCTCAGCACCGACACTCAGATTCGAGATCGGAACGCCCCCCTGACCGCTGGCGTTCAGCCGGATTCCAGAAGACGTGCTGAACTCCTGTCCCGTGCTCCACGAGATGCGCGTCCCCCCTCTGGCCTTTAACAGGATCGTGATGCGATCGCCCGACCGGGCATTGTTCGCGGCGATGCTGAGCGTAATCGCCTGATAGATAGCGGTGCTCGCGGATGCGGATAATACGGGATTGGCGTCGTTGGTCATGCTGTTCCCCCTCCGGATGAAGGATCGTGCCGCGGACACCGTCGGCATCCGGGGCAGTGGCCATTCAAGTCGAAACCGGGCTTTTTGCGCGCCAAGCTTGACTATATCGCCAGCGAGCCTGTTTACGAGGCCCGCGTTCCACAGGAATTAACAGCTAGGATTACCTCAATGTTCGACCTTACAGGCATGACCGCGTTGGTAACTGGCGCTTCGGGCGGGCTGGGGACCGCGATCGCCAAGGGGCTGGCCGCGCAGGGCGCGCGGCTGGCGATCTCCGGATCGAATGCCGAGAAGCTGGAGGCGTTCCGCGCCGAACTGGGCGGCGATCATGTCGCTTTGGTGTGCAATCTGTCGGACGGCGCCGAAGTGGACGGCCTCGTCCCGCGCGCGGTCGAGGCGCTGGGCAAGCTCGACATCCTCGTCAACAATGCCGGCGTCACCCGCGACAATTTGGCGATGCGGATGAAGGACGAGGAGTGGGATCAGGTGATCCGCGTCAACCTGGAGGCCGCGTTCCGCCTGATCCGCGCGGCCGCCAAGCCGATGATGAAGGCGCGCTATGGCCGGGTCGTCTCGATCACGTCCGTCGTCGGTGCGACCGGCAATCCGGGGCAGGCCAATTATGCCGCGTCCAAGGCGGGGCTGGTCGGCATGTCCAAGGCGCTGGCGCAGGAGTTGGCCAGCCGCAACATCACCGTGAACTGTGTCGCGCCGGGCTTCATGCGCTCGGCGATGACCGATGTGCTGCCCGAAGCGCAGAAGACCGCCTTGCTCAGCCGGATCCCGGCGGGCGACCTCGGCACCGGCGAGGATGTCGCCGCGGCGGTGGTGTATCTGGCGAGCAAGGAAGCGGGCTACGTTACCGGCCAGACGCTGCACGTGAACGGCGGCATGGCGATGCTGTCATGATCGCGGGCCTGTTGGCAGGCTTGGCGATTCAGGGTGCGCCGACGGCATCTCCGCCGTCGGAGTGCATCTATCATGCCGTGCCCGCCGACAAGCGTGTGGGAATCGGCCAGTTGGTTCTCACGCGCAGGACCCAGGAGGTCGCCGAAGCGACGCTCGCTGCAACGGACCAGTGCGCCAAACAGCACCGCTGGTCGAGCGAACGGGCGGTCAACGCCAACGGCTACGCTTCGTTGCGTATGGCGGCCGAGGCGATCGCATCCGGGCTTGGCCACAGCGGTTGGGCCGATCAGGGCCTCGCAGCGGTGAATGCGCTGACGGGCGAGCAGCGTGCGGGTCTTGCAGGAACCGGCGCCGACAAGGACAGCAAGGTGTTGAGTGCCGTCGTCGCGCATATGGATGGTGCGGGTGCCGGCGTGGCGGCCATATTGCTGCCAACCGAGGATCCGGGGAAATTTCAGCGGTTCGTCCTGATGGTGCGATTCCTCGCCCTTGCGAGGATGCAACAGGAACGTCTGAGTCCGTCCTGATCCTCTTGCGCGAGCGCCATCGGCGTTCTACGTGCGTTCAGGAATTCGAAATCCAACGACCCAATTTAAGAAGGAACAGGGTATGAGCGAGACCGCCGATCGCGTGAAGAAGATCGTCGTCGAGCACCTCGGCGTCGAAGCCGAAAAGGTGACCGAGGACGCGAGCTTCATCGACGACCTGGGCGCGGACAGCCTCGACATCGTCGAGCTGGTGATGGCGTTCGAAGAGGAATTCGGCGTCGAGATCCCCGATGATGCCGCCGAGAAGATCACGACCGTCAAGGACGCGATCACCTATATCGACGAGAATCAGGGCTAAGCGGACCTACCGCATGGCCGCCCGCACGGGCAGGAATTGACGAACGGCTCCCGGTCCCGGAAAGGGGTGGGGAGCCGTTTCGTTTTTTGAGACCATTTGCTGCCGCATCGTTGTTCGCCAAAGGCCGGTTCCCGCTCTTTCGGCACGATGCTCTGAACGGAGAGATACTATGCGCCGCGTCGTCGTGACTGGCCTTGGCCTCGTGACCCCGCTGGGTGCGGATGTCGAAACCGCGTGGAAGAACATCATCGCGTCCAAATCGGGCGCGGGGACGATCACCCGGTTCGATGCCACCGACTTCCAGAGCAACTATGCCTGTGAAGTGAAGCCTGCGGACCATGAATATGGCTTCGATCCCGCCAAGCGCGTCGATCACAAGATCCAGCGTCAGGTCGATCCGTTCATCATCTATGGCATCGACGCCGCCGGGCAGGCGATCGAGGATGCCGGCCTCACTGACATGACCGAGGCGGAGCGCTATCGCGCGGGCTGCTCGATCGGTTCGGGAATCGGCGGTCTGCCGGGCATCGAGAGCGAATCGCTGGTGCTGGCCGAGAAGGGGCCGAAACGCGTCTCGCCGCACTTCGTACACGGGCGCCTGATCAATCTGATCTCGGGCCAGGTCTCGATCAAATATGGCCTGATGGGCCCGAATCATGCCGTCGTGACGGCATGCTCGACCGGTGCGCATTCGATCGGCGACGCTGCGCGGATGATCGCGATGGACGACGCCGACGTGATGCTCGCGGGCGGCGCGGAAAGCACCGTATGCCCGATCGGCATCGCCGGATTCGGCCAGGCGCGCGCGCTTTCGACCGGCTTCCGCGACGAGCCGTGGCGCGCGAGCCGCCCCTGGGATCAGGGCCGCGACGGCTTCGTCATGGGCGAAGGCGCAGGCATCGTCGTGCTCGAGGAATATGAGCGGGCCAAGGCGCGCGGCGCCAAGATCTATGCCGAGGTGGTCGGCTATGGCCTGTCGGGCGACGCCTATCACGTCACCGCGCCGCATCCCGAGGGCTCGGGTGCGTTCCGTTCGATGCAGATGGCGATGAAGAAGTCGGGCCTCGACGTGTCCGACATCGACTATATCAACGCACACGGCACCTCGACCCCGCTGGGCGACGAGCTGGAGCTGGGCGCGGTCCGGAGACTGTTCGGCAACGCGATCGGCAATCTGTCGATGAGCTCGACCAAGTCGGCGATCGGCCATCTGCTGGGCGGCGCCGGCGCGGTGGAGAGCATCTTCTGCATCCTGGCGATGCGTGACGGGATCGTGCCGCCGACGCTCAACCTCGACAATCCGAGCGAGAATTGCGCGGGCGTGGACCTAGTCCCGCACGTCGCCAAGGAGCGCAAGGTGAAGGCCGTGCTGAACAACTCGTTCGGCTTCGGCGGCACCAACGCATCGCTGGTGATGAAGGCGGTCTGACCGCTACGGGAGACGTACGGCGATGTTGCGCAAGCTTGGGTGTTTGGGCGTCATCGCCGTTCTTCTTCTCGGGGCTGCCGCCTTTTGGGCGGCGAACCAATGGGGCGGCGCTGGGCCGGGCAAGGCCAATGTGACGGTCGAGGTGCCGGCCGGCGCGACGATGCGCTCGGCGGCGGAGGCGATGGAGAAGGCGGGCGCGATCGAGAGTGCCGACACCTTCCTGTGGATGGCGCGCATTTTCGGTGACGACGCGCCGGTCCAGGCGGGCGAATACCGCGTTCCCGCCGGGATCAGCCAGGCCGATGTCCTCAAGATGCTGCAGGGCGGCCGCACGCTGCAGCGCTTCGTGATGATCCCTGAGGGAATGCCCTCGATCCTCGTCCATGAGCGGCTGGCCGCAGCACCGCAGATGGGCGGCAAGACCGCGGTGCCTGAAGAGGGCAGCATTCTGCCCGACAGCTATTCCTATAATCGTGGAGATAGCCGGCAGGCGGTGCTCGACCGGATGCAGGCGGCGATGAAGAAATATCTTGCCGAGGCCTGGGCCAAGCGGAAGCCGGGGATCGCGGTGAGCACGCCGGAGCAGGCGCTGATCCTTGCATCGATCGTCGAGAAGGAGACGGGCAAGGCCGAGGAGCGGCGCATGGTCGCTGGGGTCTATTCCAACCGCCTCAAGCGCGGCATGCCGCTGCAGGCCGATCCGACGGTGATCTACCCGGTGACCAAGGGCAAGCCGCTGGGCCGCCGCATCCTGCGCTCCGAGTTGCAGGACAAGAACGGCTACAACACTTATGCCAGCGCCGGGCTACCGATCGGGCCGATCGCCAATCCGGGCCGCGCGAGCATCGATGCGGTGCTCGACCCTGCCGAAACCAACGCGCTCTACTTCGTGGCGGATGGTACCGGCGGGCATATCTTCGCCGACACGCTCGAGCAGCACAACGCCAACGTCCAGAAATGGTATGCCCTGCGCCGTGCGCGCGGAGAGATGTAGGGCGCGCCGCGACGCGCCCTCATCCAATCAATAGGCGGCGGTGAAGCGCGCCCGGCTGTGGCGATGCTGCTCCAGCTCATCGACCATCGCGATCGCATAGTCCGCGAAGCTGATCTTGCTCTCGCCGTTCGCATCGGTGAGGAGCTGGTCGGTGCCGGTGCGATAGGTGCCGAGCCGGAGGCCTTCGGACAGCAGGGCGGC
>CAYOXO010000082.1:0-18905 GCA_964407945.1 uncultured Stakelama sp. | reverse complement strand
TGGATCAACCAGCTGCGCGCACCGACGTGCAGCCGCATATAGTCGCGCTCGGCGTCCACCCGCTCGATATCGCTTGCACTCACGCGCACCATTTCCGAGCGGTGCGGCACCCAGAATTCCTCAATCCAGCGTGAGCTTGCCACTTGCGGCTCCGTTCGTACCCGGCCCACCGCCTCGATCGCGCGGCCGATAGCGCGGGCAAGCCGCTCGGCGCTCACGGGCTTGAGCACATAGTCCACCGCCGCGACATCGAACGCGGCAACTGCGTGTTGTTCGAACGCGGTGCAGAAGATCACCGCCGGCCGGCTCGCGACATCCGCCAGTGCGGCCGCCACGCCGATCCCATCCCTATGCGGCATTGCGATATCGAGCAGCACCAGATCAGGGTTGAGTGCGTCGATCAGGCGCAACGCCGCTTCGCCGTCGCTGGCGGTGCCGATCAGGTCGATCTCCGGAATTCCGGCGCACAGGATCTGCATCCGCTCGACCGCGAGCGGTTCGTCATCGACGATCAGCGTGCGTAGCCGTTCAGCAGCCATTGGCCACCAGAGGCAAGGTCAGCATCGCGGTGAAACCACCCTCGGCCCGCTTACCGGCAGTGAGCCAGGCTGCATCGCCGAACCGTGCGGTCAGCCGGTCGCGCACATTACGCAGCCCCACCCCGGTGCCATTGGCCGTCTTGGCGCCGTCGCCATCATCGCTCACCGTTACCTCCAGCTTGTCGCCGTTCACGCGTGCGCGCACACATATCTGCACCGGACGGCGCGCCGGGGCGACTCCATATTTGACCGCATTCTCGATCAACGGCTGCAGGATCAGCCCGGGGACGCACGCGGCGGCCGCGGCCGGTTCGATCTCGAAGGTCGCGCGCAGTCGTTCGGGGAAGCGGACCGCTTCGATCTCCAGATAGAGTTTCTGCACCGCAATCTCGTCCGCCAGCGGAATATCGTCGGTCGGCTCGCTGGCAAGGCTCGTGCGGAAGAAGGTGGAGAGGTTGAGGATCATCGCTTCGGCATCCTCGCGCTTTCCCGACATCACCAGCGACGAGATCGAATTCAGCGTATTGAACAGGAAATGGGGATTGACCTGGTAGCGGAGTGCCCGGATCTCCGCGGTCTGTGCCGCGGCACGCAGCCGCGCGGTCTCGCGCTCGGAGGCGCGAACGGCGCCGGCATAGGACAGCGCGAGGTAGAAGACCGACCAGGAAAGGAAGAAGAAGTACCAGCCGAGAGCATTCTCCGCGATCAGATCTGCCGGTTTCTCGATCTTCTTGACGGGAGGATCCCCCGGCCGCTTCTGCAGTTCGGGCGGCTTCGGATCGACGACATAAAAGGATAGATAATTGACGGTCGAATAGGCCGTGGCGGCAACGGCGGAAAACAGGAATGCCGCCGCGACCCGGACACGCAGCGTGTGGTGGCAGAACAGCCGCAAGATGCGATAGAGCAAATAGGTGAAGCCGATCCCGAACAGGCTCACCCAAGCCCGGTTATCCAGCATCAGCCAGTAGCCGGGATAATCCATGATCCACGACCGCAGCGTGATGCTGACATAGTAGAACACCCAGAAGGCGATGATCGACAGCACCGCTATCCGCTGCGGCACGGTGAAGGGTGTGGAGTCCGGACTATTTTCAACGGCCATTTGCGACCCTAGCGCGATGGTTGCTGAAGAAACCATGTGCCGGAACGTCATTGATCGAACGACTTGGCACGCTCGTCGAAATGGCGACACGAAATGGTAGGGAATGGTCGGGGAGACAGGATTCGAACCTGCGACATCCTGCTCCCAAAGCAGGCGCGCTACCAGACTGCGCCACTCCCCGACGCTGGGCGCGGTTAGGCGCTAATCCGCCGCCGCACAAGACCCGCCGAGGCAAAAGCTGCTTTTGCAGCCGACACTTGAGGGGCTGCTGGTGGGCCCGGCAGGACTTGAACCCGCAACCTAGCCGTTATGAGCGGCCAGCTCTAACCAATTGAGCTACAGGCCCCCAGCGCCCTTGCGCTTAAGGGCGAACGCCGCTTCCGGCAAGCGCCGCGCGATCCAGCGCCGCAAGGATTTCGTCGTGCGAGGCGGATGCGATACCGAGCTTCGCGAGCAGATCGAACGCAGCTTCCCACCATTCGTGGAACGCACGCAGATCAGCCGCATCCCGGACATAGGGGGTATAGCCAGGCGCTGCCGAGGGCGAATGATAGGAGAAGAGCAGCGTACGCACCCCCTCTCCCGCCGCGACACGGATTGCCTCAAGCGCCAACTCGATCGGCATTTCCTCAGGCGTCAGCGCCACGCGCGACAGCAGGCGGAGCCGCGCCGCGACGCCGCGACCGTGCGGCACCCGGCCCAGGGCGCTGTACAGCCCAGCCCCGCCCGATCGCGCAGCACCGGTGTAGATCGTGGTCAGCGGCAGTTCCGCGAGCCTCTGCTCACCCGTCCAGAAGGCGTGATTGCCGATCGCAGTGAAATCCGGGCCACCTTCTGCCCCATAATTGTAGCCGGACCGCATCGAGGTATCGACTCGATACCCCTCTGCAGCCAGCAACGAGAGCGAGTTGGGGCCGACCCCGTAACGCCCAGCGCGGAACATCACCGGCCGCCGACCGAATGCCGAAGCGATCTCTCCGGTCAACACCGCCAGCTTTGCCGCTTCCAGTTCGCGCGGCAGGTTGCCGACGAAACTATTGCGCGGCACCACCATCTCCTCGAACGGTGGATTGACCCAGGGGTGGAGCTGCGTACCGATCGCGGAACGCCCATCGCCCAGTATCGTACGCAGGATATCGACCGACATCGGGCAGGTCACGATCGGATGATCGACCATATAGGTCGCGGGGACGTCGTGCGCTGCGAACAGCGCATGCATCTGCGGCAAGGCGCGCATCGCCTCTGTCGCGCGATTCTCGCGCCGCAGCGGCTGTGACCAGTCGAATTCCTCTTCGGTATCGACGAACACGGTGAAGCGCGTGCCGAAATCATCTGGCCAGACCACGGCGTGTTCCCGCGCCGGTGCAGGCACCAGATAGCTTTTCGGCGACATAAGCTGTTGTTCCATCCCCATGCGGACGGGTCTAGCGCACTTGCTCCAAAGACTTGGTTACCGCCGCTGGCAGGCGGATCGTCAAGCTTTCGGCTTCGATCACCAGCGACCCGGAGAGCTCGCGCGTCAGGTTGCGAATCAGCCGCAGGGCGAACCCGGTGCCAAGCAGCGCAGCCTCCTCCCGCTCGTCATCGATCATGAAGATCGCATCGCCCGGATAGGCCGCCAGTGCGCGCGGACGATCGAAACCGATTGCCACGGCATCATTCTCCGCGGTCAGGTGAACGCCAATCCGCTCGCCCTCCCCCGCCGCCGACAGGAGTGTCGCAAGCGTGCGCGAAAGCAGCCGCTCGATCGCGCGCGCGTCTCCGGCCACGGACAGCTCATCGGCAGGCAACGACACGTCGGCGCCGCGCATCACCGCCAGCGGCGCCAACTCGTCCGAAACCCGATCGAATAGCGGCTGCAACGCCACTTCGCCGGGATAAAGGCGCAGTGCCGCGGCATCGATCCGCGCCGCAATGTCGAGGTCGTCGATCGCCGCGAGCAGCGCCCGCGCGCGATCGCGGATGAGCGCCGCGCGCTCCCGATAGACCGGCGCTGCCTCGCCCAGGATCTCGCGCTCGATCAACTCCGAGAACCCGGCGATCGCATTGGTCGGGGTGCGCAGCTCATGCATCAGCTGGCGCAGCGAATCGGCACCGCGCGCGCCACCGATGGGCACCGCGGTTTCGTCGGCGCGCGGACGCCGTGCCATGCCGCGATAGCCGATGAAGCGGCCGCTCGCCGGATCGAATGCGGCGTTGGCGGAGATGCGCCAGTCACCACCTGCATCGCTATCGCCGGCCACGAACAACCGCGCTCCACCAAAGCGCGCGCGCTGGCGCAATGCGCCCGCAGCAACTCCATCGACACGCGATCCGTCGGGCATCGCAGTCATGTCGAGCGACAGGCCGATCAGCGGCGCGCGCGACACGCCGTCGACCCAGCGGATCACGCCCTGGGCGTCGGTCTCGAACCGGAAACCATCGACGCGAACCGGTACGCGCGGCATCGCCGGCAGATCCTGCTGCCGGGTATAGAAGGCGTCGATGCGGGCGACGACATCGGCGATCTCGAACGGCTCGCCCGGTGTCTCCGCGGCAGGCTCCACGCGCTTGACCAGGTCACCATGAAGCGCCCCCGGCCGCGTGCTACTGTCCACCGCCTGCTGCAGCGCAGCGGCAACTACCGGAATCCCCAGCGCGGCGACCCCGACCGGAACGAACGGCGACGTCGATGCCGCCACCGCGATAGGCGCCTCATCGCTAGCAACGGCATCCGCCGGCGCATCGACCACGACTGCTTCGTGTGCCGCCACCTCGGTGCCCAGCACGAAGTCCGCCGCACGGAAACCGTCCAGCGCGCCGTCCACGCCGACGGGCAGGTCGCGCCGTCCCCGCAGTACGCCGCGCGCAGGTGAAGAGAGCTGCGGCAGCAGCTCGATCCACTCGCCAGCATTCAGTCGGGCCGTGCGCAGAATCGGCGCAGCGACCGCGATTTCGTCCACCACACACAATTTCACCAGCGCAGCCGGAGGCTCGGCCATTTCGAGCGATCGCGCGCTGGTGATCCGCACTGCGAGCGGTACGTCACCGCGAATCGATTCGAGCAGGGCGAGTGCGCGTGCGTCGTCCGGAATCCGGCGGCGACCGATCAGGTCGACAAGCTGACGCCAGGCCGACGCCTTGCCAAAAGCCGTCGAGATGTCCGCTGCCAGCACCGTTTCAAGAGTATCGTCGAACCGCACCGATTATCCGTTCCCACCCGTCGAAAAGCCCGCGGTAATCAGACCTTAACGTGCCAAATCCCTGCCGGGAACCGAAGATTTCGGGACGTCGCATAGTGGGACAATTGCGCTTGCGCGTAATTATCTTATGTGTACGGGACATATGGCGACTGTTGCTGTCGCGCCTAAGGGGAGTATTCATGGCTTTTGACGAGATCGACCGGCAGATTATGGCGCATCTGCAGGCCGACGGCCGGATGACCAATGTCGACCTGGCCGATCGTGTCGGCCTTACCGCCCCCCCCTGCCTGCGCCGCGTCCGCACGCTCGAGGAAAAGGGCGCGATTCGCGGCTACCATGCCGATCTAGACCCGGTCTGGCTGGGCTATACGATCACCGTGTTCGCGATGGTCAGCCTCAAGAGCCAGGCCGAAACGGATCTGGAAGCGTTCGAGGCACATGTCGCGGACATCCCCGAGATTCGCGAATGCTATATGCTCAACGGCGATATCGATTTCATCCTGAAGATCGTCGCCAAGGATCTGAGCAGCTTCCAGCAATTCCTGACCACCAAGCTGACCACAGCGCCCAACGTCGCGCACGTCCGCACGTCCCTGACCATCCGTTCGTCCAAATCGCTTCCCGGCGTTCCAGTCGAACCCTGATCCAGTTCGGCACCAACGAAAAAGGGGCGGCACGATCGCCGCCCCTTTCGTTCATGAGCTCGCTCGTTAGACCGGGCTTCACGCCACCGGCAGATCCAGCCACGTCGTCCAGAACTTCGCGATCTCGCCGCGCGGCGAACCCGTGACGGCACCGAACGCAGTCTTCGCCTCCGCCTTCTGACCCGACAGCGCCAATGCGATGCCCAGGCGCGTGTTCACGACGTTCGCGTCGACACTGCCCTTCTGGAGCGCAAGCCGATACAGTTCGATCGCCTTGGCATAGTTGCGGGTACCGAGATAGGCATCGCCGGTCTGCATCGCGACATCGCCCTTGGCAGCACCGCTCGCACGCTTCTCTTCACCGGCCAGCGGAGCTTCCGCCTTCTCCTGCGCGGTCGCAGTCGTGTAGATTTGGTTGATCGTGACGTTGGTCTTGGTCACCTTGCCGTTCGCACGGCCCTCATCGATCACCGACCTTGCTTCACCCGGCAAACCGCGGCGCTGGGCGACATCGGCGTACTGGAAATAGTCGCTCTCACCGCCCATCGCCTTCGACGCGCGCATCAGGCGCAGCACGTCGAGCCGCTGGTCCGGATCCAGCGTGACATTCTTGTCCTGAAGCTGCTCAAGATAGATCAGCAGCGACGAGCGCCAGGCCTCCGGGGTCGGATAGGCGGCGATCTGACGATTGAGCCAGGTCGTCGCCCCGACCTTGTCGCCCGAAGTATAGAGCTTCGAGACCACGACCTTGTACCAGGATTCGGGCGCCTTGCGGCCCGCAGCCTCCTCGGCCTTGATCGCAGCGTCGATCGAGGCGACGCCTGCCGGGATCTGGCCACCGTCAAGCTGGACCTGCGCGATCCGCAGATCCAGGCTGGTATCTGTGGGCGCATAGCCGAGCTGACGCGCCTTCGTCAGGTGCGTCAGCGCTTCGGCGTATTTCTTCTGCTGATAGGCATAGTTGCCGCGGAAGAAGCTGTACCGGCCGATATCGGCGGGCGGCGTGTTGGGATTGACCAGCAACGCATCGATCGCAGTCATCGTGCCGGGGATGTCGTTCAGACCCGACGCGACCTGAAGACGGAACACCGCGGCATAATACTTCTCGCCGTCGCTCTGTGCGGCCGAATCGAGACCGGCCAGCTTGGGCTGGGCGCCTGCCCAATCCTTGGCCTTCAGCAACGGTTCGATTTCGGCGGCGACCTTACGGAACGGCTCGCCGATCTTGATCTGCGGGCCGGCGGCCTCTTCCTTCTTCTTCTGGGCCAGAGCCGGCGACGCGGCGAGCATCGCGGGAGCGCTCATCACGAACGCCGCGGCCAGCACCGCCTTGGAAACAGACTTCATCCAGGACTCTCCTTACGCGATTAGCGTAGCAACAATGGGGCGTTTTCGCTCTAGTCTCCCCTTGGCGGGGGTCAAGGCGAAGCGATGCATTCCAGCCGTCGCATCGGGACGCTGAACGCATTTTGAACGATTCGGCTCCATCCGTCCGCCCGTCTCTACGCGCGCGTACGCGCGTGCGCGGGCTTGGCAGGTGGCCCCGGCCCCGCTAGAGCGGTCACAATCCTGAAACAAGCTCCGAAAGCCCAAAGATTTGACCGACGAGACCGTCCTCGCGGACCCTTCCGATATCACGCCCATCTCGATCGTCGACGAGATGAAGACGAGCTACCTCGATTACGCGATGAGCGTGATCGTGGCGCGCGCGCTGCCCGACGTCCGCGACGGCCTTAAGCCGGTTCACCGCCGCATTCTTCACGCGGCACAGGAGGGCGGCTATCTCGCCAACCGCCCTTACCGCAAGTCGGCGCGCCTCGTCGGTGACGTGATGGGTAAATACCATCCGCACGGCGACAGCTCGATCTACATGGCGATGGCGCGCATGGCGCAGGACTGGTCGATGCGTGTGCCGTTGATCGACGGTCAGGGAAATTTCGGATCGATGGACCCGGATATGCCCGCCGCGATGCGCTACACCGAAGCGCGTCTCGCCAAGGTCGCGACATCGCTGATCGAGGATATCGACAAGGACACGGTCGACTTCCAGGACAATTACGACGGCTCCGAAAGCGAGCCGACGGTGCTGCCCGCACGCTTCCCCAACCTGCTCGTCAATGGCGCCGGCGGTATCGCGGTCGGCATGGCGACCAACATCCCGCCGCATAACCTCGGCGAAGTGATCGACGCCTGCCTTGCCTATATGGACAATGGCGCGGTGACGGTCGAGGAATTGATGGAAATCGTCCCCGGCCCCGACTTCCCGACCGGTGCGCTGATTCTCGGGCGCTCGGGTTGCCGCAACACCTATCAGTCGGGTCGCGGCTCGATCCTGGTCCGTTGCCGCCACAATTTCGAGCAGCGCGGTGAGCGCCGCTCGATCGTCCTCACCGAAATCCCGTTCCAGCAGGGCAAGAACGCGCTGGTCGAGAAGATCGCCGAAGCCGCGAAGGAAAAGCGGGTCGAGGGCATCAGCGACATCCGCGACGAATCGAGCCGCGAGGGCGTGCGCATCGTCATCGACCTGAAGCGCGACGCGACCCCCGAGGTCGTACTCAACCAGATTTGGCGCAACACCCCGGCCCAATCGAGCTTCCCGGCGAACATGCTCGCGATCCGCGGCGGCCGGCCGGAGCTGCTCAATCTGCGCGACATCATCGAAGCGTTCGTCAAGTTCCGCGAACAGGTGATCACCCGCCGCTCGAAGTTCGAGCTCGCCAAGGCGCGCGACCGTGCGCATATCTTGCTCGGCCTGGTCATCGCGGTGACCAACCTCGACGAGGTCGTCCGCATCATCCGCGGCTCGTCCAGCCCGGTCGCGGCCCGCGAGGCGCTGCTGATGCGCGAATGGCCGATCGCCGAGATCGCACCCTATATCCGCCTTGTCGAAGCGGTCGAGACCGAGGTCGCAGGCGACGTCTACCGCCTGTCGGACATTCAGGTCCGCGCGATCCTCGACCTGCGCCTGCACCGCCTGACCGCACTGGGCCGCGACGAGATCGGCGACGAGCTGCGCGAACTGGCCGACTCGATCGCCGAGCTGCTCGAGATTCTCGCCAACCGCGTACGCCTGTACGAAGTGATGCGCGAGGAGCTGGTCACGGTTCGCGACCAATATGCGACGCCGCGCCGTACCGAGATCGCCGCCGCCGCCGACGGGATCGAGGACGAGGACCTGATCGAGCGCGAGGACATGGTCGTCACCGTGACCATGCAGGGCTATATCAAGCGCACCACGCTCGACACCTTCCGCGCTCAGGCGCGCGGCGGCAAGGGCCGCGCCGGCATGGCGACCAAGGACGAGGATGTCGTCACCGAACTGTTCGTGACCTCCACCCACACGCCGGTGCTGTTCTTCTCGACGCTCGGCAAGGTCTACCGCATGAAGGTGTGGAAGCTGCCCGAGGGCGGCCCCGCAACCCGCGGCCGACCGATGATCAACCTGCTCCCGCTCGCCGCGGGCGAGACGATCTCGACCGTACTTCCGCTGCCCGAGGACGAGGCTGAATGGGGCAAGCTCCATGTCATGTTCGCGACCGCCAAGGGCTCGGTCCGCCGCAACTCGATGGACGCGTTCACCAACGTGCCGTCGAACGGCAAGATCGCGATGAAGTTCGAGGGCGAGGACGAAGACGACCGCCTGATCGGCGTCGCCCTGCTCGACGAAGCTGACGACGTCCTCCTCGCGACCCGGCAGGGCAAGGCGATCCGTTTCCCCGGTGACGATGTCCGTGAGTTCCAGAGCCGCAATTCGACCGGCGTCCGCGGCATGCGGCTGGCCCAGGGTGACGAGGTCATCTCGCTCTCGATCCTGCACAAGGCGGGGATCAAGGACCAGGAGGAGCGCGACGATTATCTGCGTCACGCCCCGTGGAAGGCCGACAAGGACAGCGATCCGCAAATGACGCCCGAACGCTTCGAGGAGTTGAAGACCCGCGAACAGTTCATCCTCACCGTCTGTGCCAACGGCTATGGCAAGCTCTCGTCCGCGTACGAGTATCGCCGCACCGGCCGTGGTGGTCAGGGTATCACCAATATCGACAATATTGCCCGCAATGGCCTTGTCGTCGCCAGCTTCCCCGCGACCCAGGCGCACCAGCTGATGCTCGTCACCGACCAGGCGAAGATGATCCGCCTGCCGCTGACCAGCCTGCGCGTCATCGGCCGCGGATCGGCCGGCGTACGCCTGTTCAACGTCGCCGATGACGAGCATGTCGTCTCCGCCGCCCGGATCGAGGAAACCGAGGACGAGGAATCGGTGGCTGTCGAGGGCGAAGGCGAAACCACCGTTACGCCGGACACTTCGGCTGGCGACGATCTGCCCACGGACTCGGGCGACGCCGAGTAACCCCAACCCGACACCCCGGCCTTGTGCCGGGGTCCACCGGGCGGCAAGCGGCGAGATAGAACCTCTTGCCCATCGGTGCGTCACCGTGGATCCCGGCACCCGGCCGGGGTGACGAATGGAGAGACCATGTACCCCACCACCGCCTACAAGGTGCTGACCGCAGACCAGATGGCCGCGCTTGAAGCCGGCACCTTCGCTGGCGCGCCGGTCGATCTGGCCGACGGCTACATCCACCTGTCCACCCGCGAGCAGTTGACCGAGACGGTCGATAAACACTTCGCGGAGCAGAGTGATTTGTGGGTTGCCGCCGTAGATCTCGAAGCGCTGGGCGACGCAGTGAAGTGGGAAGTCTCGCGCGGCGGTGCGGAATTCCCGCACCTCTATGGCCAGCTCACGCTTGAGACCGTGGTCGCCTACTCCCCGCTCGAGCGAGAGGATGACGGCACGGTCAGGTTGCCGGTCGCGGGCTGATCTACCCCGTCACGGTTGGATAGAGCGACCCGATCAGCAACAGCGCCGCGGCAACATTGAACTGCCGCAACCGACGCACATCGCTCAGCCAGCGGCGCAGCTTGACGCCCATCGCGGCCCACAGCCCAACACAGGGCAGGTTGATGGCGCCGAACAGCGCCGCTACGAGCAACAGCCCGATCCACGGATCGACCGGGGGCATGTAGACCGTCACGCCGGTCAGCGCCATCGTCCATGCCTTGGGATTGACCCACTGGAACAGCGCCGCCTGCACGAACGTCATCGGCGCCCCCTTCCCTGCGGCCCCTTCGCTCGGCGGGCGCGCAGTCGCGATCTTCCAGGCGAGGAAGAGCAGATACGCGACACTCACCCACTTCAGGACCTCATGTGCCACCGGATAGCGTGCGAACAGTTCTGCCAGCCCAAGCCCGACCAGCACGATCATCAACGCAAACCCCAGCGACACGCCCAACATGTGCGGGATCGTGCGCCGGAAACCGAAATTGGTGCCCGAGGTCATCAGCATGATATTGTTCGGCCCCGGCGTGATCGACGAGGCGACGGCGAACGCGGCAAGCGCGGGCAGGGTCTGCATCCAAATCATGCCGCAAGAATATGCGATCCAGCATTGAATGAGCTTGCAAACACAGCCGTCATTGGCCGATATATTGCAACCTATGAGCGATCTTGACCGAATAGACCGAAATATATTGCGCGAACTGTCTGCCAATGCGCGGATCACCAACCTTGCGCTCGCCGAGCGAGTCGGCCTCTCTCCGTCTGCCTGCCTGCGCCGCGTACAGGAACTCGAACGGATTGGCGTCATCAAAGGATATCGCGCGATCCTCGACCGCGTGGCGCTCGGAGTCACCTTTACCGCCTATGTCGCGGTTGGCCTGTCGCGCCACACCAAGTCCGAGCAAGAGGATTTCGAACGCGCGATCGGGACCGCGCCTGAAGTACGCGAATGCCATAATGTCACCGGATCGGTCGAATATCTGTTGCGGGTCGAGGCAAGGGATCTCGAATCCTACAAGCGCTTCCACACCGACGTACTCGGCGCCCTGCCCCAGGTTTCGACGCTCACCTCATACATCGTGATGGGATCGCCCAAGGACGAGCGCGCCTAGGGAATAAGGTCGATCACCTCTGCGCCCTCGCCCTCCGCGGCGATCAGCAGTGTCCGGTGGCACATTCCGGGATCGCGCTCGAAACAGAGCAGCGCACTCGGCATCTCCGCGATCAGCGCGCGCATCTGCGCGGCCTGTGCCTGGGCCTCGGGCAATTCGAGCTGGCCGGCATAGACCGCCTTCAGCGTCGCCCGATCCCCCTTCTTGGCCGCATCGCGACCCGGCTTGGGGGTGCCCAGTGCCTTGAGGTGGACATAGCCGATACCATGTTCTTTGAGCGCGGCAGCGAGCGGCGCCTTCGAGAAGCCCGGCCGTCGCGACAGCGGAAGCTGGCGTACGTCGATCACCTGCCGCACCCCTGCCCCTTCGAGGGCAGCGAGGAAGCTCTCCATGGTCGCGCCCTCATAGCCGATGGTGAAGACCTTCATCCGCTGCTCCCGTTCACTCCGGCTTGTGGCACACCGCCTCGACGTTGATCCCGTCGGGATCATAGACGAACGCGCCGTAATAGCCCGGATGATAGTGCGCGCGAATACCGGGAGCGCCATTGTCGCGGCCACCCGCCGCCATCGCCGCTGCATAGAAGGCATCCACCTCCGCCCGATTCTCCGCAACGAACGCAATATGGATGCCCGCGCCCTTGGGCCCGCCATTGCTCAGCCAGAAGTCGGGCTTGCCGTGCTTCCCATAGCCGATGCCGTGATACATGCCCCCGGTCATCGCCGGGGTGACCTCCATCACCACGCTCGCGCCGATTGCGCCGAGCGCCGCATCATAGAAACGGCGCGAGGTTTCAAAGTCGCTCGCCGAGACACCCATATGATCGATCATCGCATCCTCCCGAAAATGAAGGGCCAGTCTAGCCGAACGATTCCTCTCCGCTGTCAGCAGTGAGCAACCGCTGGCGATTATGTCCGGCAATCCGTGACATAGCCGTGGAAATTTCCACCCCTGCGGATACAGCCCCCGAAATGATACAAAGACTTGCGCCTGAAGACTATCACCGCGTCCTCCCGCTGCTCGGCCCGGACGACGCGGTCAATGCGCTCAGCCTCAACGCCATTCTCTCCGGCACCAACCGCGGGACGGTCTATGCCGACGATCCTGCGCAGCCGCGCACTGCGCTGATCGACCAGACAGGCATCATCAGCTTCCTTGTCGGCGATCCGGAGAATCCCGCCTTTCTCGACGACTTCGATCGTTTCCTCGAGCAGCAGCTCGGACCGGACACGCTCGCTTCCTGCGGCGACGACACCTTTATTGCGGTGCTCCACAATGCGGCCTGGCAGCGGGCGCTCGAACCCGTTCTCGCCGGGCGCAAGCCGGAGGGGGATGAGGAATGCTATTTCACCTTTGCCGGCGACGCGCGCCTGCCCGACCGGCCTGCGCTACCAGCAGGATTTGCGGTCAAGCGAATCGACACATTGCTCGCGACCAACGCTGACATCGCCGAATGCCTGCTCGAAAGCTGGCCCGGCACCGACCAGTTCCTCACGCGCGGTATCGGCTATGCGGTGATGCATGGCGATCGCGCGGTCAGCCTCGCCTTCTCCTGCGCCGCGTGGAAAGAGCGACAGGAAATCAACCTGCTGACCTTCGACGATGAGGATCAGGGCCGGGGTTTCGCAACCCATGCCTGCGCCGCCTGGCTTGCCGACGCACTGCACGCAGGCGTCACCCCGCACTGGACCGCCATGGCCAGCAACGCCGCCTCGCTTCACCTCGCGCGCAAGCTCGGGTTTGTCGAAACGGCACGGCGCCCGACGATCGAGTTCCTGTTCTAGCCCGACCCAGGGAGCACGGCCCCACTCATTCGGGTTCGTGGCACACGGCTTCGACGTTCATCCCATCGGGGTCGATCACGAACGCGGCGTAATAGTTCTGGTGATAGTGAGCGCGTATCCCCGGCGCGCCATTGTCCAGCCCACCCGCCGCCAGCGCCGCAGCATGGAACCCATCCACCGCCTCCCGACTCTCCGCGCGAAACGCGTGGTGCACCCCGACACTCACCGGCTCGCCATCGGCGATGACGAAATCCACCTCGTCTACGCCGAACATCACGATCGCGTTGCCAAGGCCATTGGCCTCCTCGCCCATTACCCGATAGCCAAGCGGCGCCAGCGCAGCTTCATAGAAGCGCCGCGACGTCGCGATATCGCCGACCGGGATGCCGAGATGATCGATCATCGTTGACTCCTTCAATTTCTGAAATTACAGAAATAACCAACATGACCCGCTTCGCAGACCATCCCGACGCCAAGGCGTTCATCCTCCACTGGGGCGAGATGGGAACGCAATGGGGCGTCAATCGCTCCGTGGCTCAGGTTCATGCGTTGCTCTACCTCGCCGATCGCCCGCTCCATGCGGAGGAGATCGTCGATGCGCTCGGCCTCGCTCGTTCCAACGTCTCGACCGCGCTCAAGGAGCTTCAGGGCTACGGCATCGTCCGCCGCGTCCATGTCGAGGGCGACCGCCGCGATCACTTCGTCGCCGAGAGCGATCTGTGGGAAATGCTCATGCGCATCGTCGCCGAGCGCAAGCGGCGAGAGGTCGATCCGACGATCCAGCTGCTCGGTGAGCTCGCCGCCCGCCTTGCTGCCGACGAGACGGCGCCACCGCAGGTGCGCGAGCGTGTCGGCCGGATGCACGAATTCATCGGCACGTTCGGCGGCTGGTACGACCAGGTCCGCGTGCTGCCCAAGCCCACCCTCGTCACCCTCATGAAGCTTGGCGGCAAGGTCGCCCGCTTCATCCCCGGTTCCCGCAACAAGGACTGATCCGACACCGCGCCCAACGCCCCGATCTCGCACGCCAATCAATTTCTGAAATTACAGAAATATCAGCAAGGGAGAAACGACATGGCCCGCCATCACCCAGCCAGCGATCCGGCACTTCGCCACGTTGCGTGGCGTGATCTGGTGGCGATGCGTCCGCGCGACGGGCTGGTAGAGTGCCTCCACCCTGTCCCCTGGCTGATCCTGTCCTTGACCCTCGCCAGCTTCGGACTGTGGCTGCTCGCTATTCCGACGACCTTCATGTTCTTCCTCACCGCGCTGCGGCTCAATCATGAGGCGATCCACCACAATCTCGGCTTCGGCCCGCGCGGACATCGTCGCGTGCTGCATGGCCTCAGCGCGCTGATGCTCGGCTCCAACAGCAGCGTCGCTTTCAACCACCTCCATCACCATGCCAGGATCGGCACCCCCGACGATATCGAGGGCAAGTGCGGCGACATGAAATGGTGGCAGGTGCTGCTCTACGGCCCACGCTTCCCGGTCGAGACGCATCTTCATGGCTGGCGTCACGGCGGCCCGCAACTGCGGCGGCGGATGGCGATCGATCTGGCGCTCAACGTGCTGGTGACTGGTGCCGCGCTCGCCAGTCAGTGGACGCCCCTGCTCTATCATATCGCCGCGATGCTGGTGGCACAGTGCCTCACCGCTTTCTTCGCGGTGTGGATCACCCATCACGGTTGCGAGGGGCGCGTCGTCGCCCGCACCCAGCGCGGTAGGCTGATCAACCGCCTCAGCTACAACATGTTCTTCCACCTCGAGCACCACCTCTTCCCCGCGGTACCCGTCAGCCGCCTGCCCATCCTCGCCATCCGCATCGACGCCGCCGCGCCGAAGCTAGCCGCGCGGGTCCGGATGGTGGTGCCGAGGGTCAGCTTCGGAGGCGCAAAGTGACCACGTACAGCTATTGGCGGGGCGCGCTTCTGGCAACGCTCTGCGCGGGTCCGGTGTTTATCTCCCCCGTCTTCGTCATTCCATCGCTGCGGGGCGACGGGTCTATTGGCGGACTACTGATCCTGATTGGCATCTCGGCCCTGTTCGGCCCGGTGATCTCGTTCCTACCAATCTTGTTCGGTGGCCATGTCATGGCGCAGTGGGGCAGCCGCAATCCGCGAGCCCGCCACCCCGCCCTCTGGGGTCTTGTCGGTGCTGCGCTGGCAGCGCTGATCAGCATTGGCTTGGACCAAATTGAGCGCGCCGATCCACGAATATGGGCATTTTTCGCCTTCACCGGCACAGTCTGCGCCCTTCTCGTCCGCTTCGGCACCCACTGGGACGACGAAACCCCTTCTGTTCCCACCAACACGCATGAAGGAGAAGTGAAATGATCGAGACCGTCTATGCGCTCTATCTCGCGATCACGATCGCGCTCACCATCTGGGTCGCGCGCACGCTCAGCCGCAACGGCATCGTGTTCCTGATGCAATGTTTCGGTCAGAACGAGACGCTGGCACAGTCCACCAACCACCTGCTCGTCGTCGGGTTCTATCTGATCAATCTCGGCTTCATCACCCTGACGCTGAGCCTGGGTGCCGAGCCGACGACGGTGCCGGAGGCGATCCGCTTCCTCAGCAGCAAGGTGGGCCTGGCGGTGATCGTGCTGGGCGCGATGCACTTCTTCAACATGGGCGCCATCGCGCAGTTCGGTCGCAAGGTGAACAGCTGGCTGACGGATCGTCCCATCACCGCCTGACCGCGGAGGAGCGCTGGAAACGGCGCTCCTCTCGCTTCCGGGAGTCCATCATGGCCTATCAATTCGCGCGCGGCAGCTGGGCCGCCTGCCTTCTAGCCGGCCCGGTCTTCGCCGCCACGCTGCTGTTCACCGCAGTCTTCGAAAGCCCGGCGGCCGCTGTCAGCATCGACATTCAGTGGAGTGAGGTCGTCGGCGGCATCCTGGTGATGGCCACGCCCCTGATCCTGATCGGCGGGCTGCTCGCCTTCTTCCCAGTCTGGCTCGGCTCAAACGCGCTGGCATGGGCAAGCGAACACAATATCGGTCTCAGACATCCCGCCATCTGGGCGATTGTTGGCGGCGCTATTCCAGCGATGCCCATCGCACTACTCGATGCGGACGCGACCTCGCCCTTCGGCACGGCGCTGATCGCGACTGGTGCAATCTGCGCTCTGATCGTCCGCTACAGCACCCGCTGGTCCGACGAGAGCGTCTGAACCACGCCCCATGCGATCAGCGCCTGCGCTACGAAATAGGTCGGCCAGATCAGCAGGCCCGGCACCACCGACTCCTTCATCACGCCGAAGCGCGCGAAGATCAGCAGATCAGAGACCACGAACAGCACTGCCCCGATCCCGACGCGATAGCGCGGAAAGCGGCTCGTCCATGCCGTCGCGGCCATGACGCCGAGGAACGCGCCATAGGCGCCCACCGGCAGCGCCTGTCCCGCGGGCGATGCGAGCAATGCGCTGATCAGGATCGTCGCTGGTGCAAGCAGATAGCCGAGCAGTTTCTGGCTCGGCGACGGGTTTTGCCGCCGGTTGCGCAGGTAGAGAGCAATCGCCACGGCGTGCCCCGCCGCGAATGCCGCGCCGCCGATCGTGAAGCCGTGCGTCTCGAGCAGCAGGTCACCCAGTGCGCCCAGTGCCAATGCACCCGCGATCAGCCAGCCGTCGGTGTTCCGCGCCTGTGTCGCCGCCCAGATCGCGAGCAACGCGACCCCGCTGGTCTTCCACGCCGCCTTCAATGCGCCCGAGTCCGCCAGCCCCCACGCCGTCAGCGAATAGCTCGCCCCCGCCAGCACCGCGATCCAGAACAGCCCCCGCATGCCTTCCCCTTTTCCCTCGCTTCCCCTAACCGATGCCCCATGTCCGACCATCAAGTCCATATCATCGGCGGCGGTCTCGCTGGATCTGAAGCCGCCTGGCAGCTCGCCAATGCCGGAATTCGCGTGAAGCTTTCCGAAATGCGTGGAAGCGGCGACATGACGCCTGCACACCAGACCGATGGCCTTGCCGAGCTGGTCTGTTCGAACAGCTTCCGCTCCGACGATGCCGAACGCAACGCCGTGGGCCTGCTGCATCAGGAGATGCGCGATCTCGGCTCGATCATCATGGCGCAGGGCGATCTCCACAAGGTGCCCGCTGGCTCCGCGCTTGCGGTCGATCGCGATCACTTTTCGGATGGTGTCACCGCCGCGCTGGTGTCGCATCCCAACATCACCATCATCCGCGAGCGCGTGGATCAGTTGCCAGCCGAGGGTCTGACGATCGTCGCCACCGGCCCGCTCACCGCTCCCGGCCTCGCCGACAGCATCGGATCGGCCACTGGCAAGGACAGCCTCGCCTTCTTCGACGCCATCGCACCGATCGTGCACCGCGAGAGCATCGACATGGACGTGGCGTGGATGCAATCGCGCTGGAACAAGGTCGGCCCTGGCGGCACGGGCAAGGACTATATCAACTGCCCGATGACCAAGGACCAGTATCTCGCCTTCCATCAGGGCCTGATCGACGGCGAGAAGGCCGAGTTCAAGGAATGGGAGAACGTCCCCTATTTCGAGGGCTGCATGCCGATCGAGGTGATGGCCGAACGCGGCGTCGATACGCTGCGCTACGGCCCGATGAAGGGCGTGGGGCTGGACGATCCGCGCACCGCCTGCGCGGAGTTTCCGAACGGGCGCTGGCCCTATGCCTGCGTGCAGCTGCGCCAGGACAATGCCAATGGCACGCTGTGGAACATGGTCGGCTTCCAGACCAAGCTGAAGCATGGCGCACAGGTCGCGCTGTTCCGGACGATTCCCGGGCTTGCGAACGCCGAGTTCGTGCGGCTTGGCGGGCTCCACCGCAACACCTTCATCCGCTCGCCCGAACTGCTCGATCCGACGCTGCGGCTGAAATCGCGCCCGCATATCCGCTTCGCCGGCCAGGTGACGGGATGCGAGGGCTATGTCGAAAGCTCGGCCATCGGGCTGCTCGCCGGCCGTTTCGCCGCCGCCGAGCTCTTGGGCCGCCCCCTCGCTCCACCTCCAGTCGAGACCGCACTGGGCGCGCTGCTCGGCCACATCACCGGGGGTGCCGAGATCGAGACCTATCAGCCGATGAACGTCAATTTCGGCCTGATGCCGCCGATCGAGGGGCGAAGCAAGAAGGCGGACCGCAAGCTTATGTACACCGCCCGCGCCCGCGCCGCGTTTGCGGAGTGGGTCAAGGCGGCCTGAACTATTCCTCTGCCGCCTCGGCCAGCGCCTTGGCAACCTCGGCGCGACAGTCGCATTGCGGGCGCGCCGGGGTCTTGCGCTTTGGCGCCGTGGTGGCGAATTCGGCGCGGGTCAGCCCGCCCGACTTGTCCTTGTCCGCCTCGGCGAACTTGGTCGAGGTCCGCGCCGTCCACTCCTCGAACGACAGCTTGCCGTCGCCGTTGGTATCCAGCTTCGCGAATGCCTTGCGTCGCGGTTGCTGGAGCTCGGCAAGCGTGACGATGCCGTTCCGATCCTTGTCACTGCGGTCGAAACGCTTCTCCTCGCGGCTTCGGTCCGCCCGCGGCACTTCGGCCGGCGCCGCCTCAGCTGGCCCCGCCGCCTCACTCTGAACGGCCTTGGGTGCCGGCGGCAGCGGTTCCGGGTCCGTGACGTCGAGCGCCGCGCCGGCGATGCGTCGCGCCTGCAACGCTGCAACCAGGTCGTCGGTCACCGTGCTGCGACCGCGACCGACGCTGAGGAAGTACGCCGCGGGCGTCATCG
>CAYOXO010000081.1:0-19030 GCA_964407945.1 uncultured Stakelama sp. | reverse complement strand
AGCGATAGGGTTCTCCCCGCGCCTCGATCAGCGCGCCGATATCCGGCACGCCGACCACTGCGGTGCGGATCTGCCGCCGCGCGACGAAGCTCCCCGCGCGCCGCCTGCGCTCGATCAAGCCTTCGCGCGCCAGCCGGCTCAGCGCCTTGTTCGCGGTCGCGCGCGCGCAGCGATAGGTCGAGACCAGCTCATGCTCGGTCGGCACCCGCATCCCCGGCGCCCATTCGCCCGAGCGGATGCGCGTCTCGATGTCGCTGCGGATGCGCGCCTCGATGCTCACGCCATCAGCCTGTTCAGCGCCACGCGATAGCGCGCCTCGATCGCGTCGCGATCCCGGTGGCGTCCGCCTTCGACCTGCCTCACGCCACCACGCCACACGCAATCCACGCCCGCATGGCTCGCGAACACCCAGCTGTCGATCAGCGCATCGCCGCCGCGATCGGCAAAGGCCATATTGTTCCGGTTGAGCGACACGATATCGGCAGGCCGCCCCGCCGCGAGTCCCGTCTCGACGCCCAGCGACCGCCCGCCCCCGGCCACCGCCGCCGCGAACATCCGCGCGCCCGTCGCCGGACGGTCCTCGCCCGCCAGCACGTTGCGCGCACGCCGGGTCAGCCGCTGGCCATATTCCAGCAGCCGCAACTCCTCCGCCGCGTCGATCCGCACGTTCGAATCGCTTCCGATTCCGATCATGCCGCCCAATGCCATGAACTCGGCCGCGGGAAACAGCCCATCGCCCAGATTCGCTTCGGTAATCGGGCACAGCCCTGCGACCGCACCGCTGGCAGCGATGCCTGCGACCTCGTCCGCTTCGACATGGGTCGCGTGCACCAGCGTCCAGCGCGCATCGACCGGCATGCTGTCGAGCAGCCAGCGCACCGGCCGCTTTCCGCTCCACGTCACGCAATCCGCCACTTCCTTCACCTGTTCGGCGATATGGATGTGCACCGGGCCACGATCCACCACGACCAACAGCGCGCGGAGCTCCTCCGGCGTCGCCGCGCGCAGGCTGTGCGGCGCGATCCCGATCACCCCGTCCGGCGCCAGCTTCGCCCCGGCACGCTCGACCAGCATCGCAAAGCCATCGACATCGTTCAGGAACCGCGCCTGCGCCGGCCCCGCCGGCTGCCCGCCGAACCCGCCATGCGCATAGAAGACCGGCAGCAAGGTCAGCCCGATCCCGGTCGCTGCCGCTGCCGCAGCGATCCGTCCCGACATCTCGGCGACATCGTCGTACCGCGTGCCACCCGGCGCGTGATGCAGATAGTGGAACTCGCCGACTCGCGTGAACCCACCCTCGAGCATTTCGGTATAGGCGAGCGCCGCGATCGCCTCGCACTCTTCCGGGCCGATCCGGCCGACGAAGCGGTACATCAGCTCGCGCCACGACCAGAAATCGTCATCCGCCCGTCCGCGCGCCTCGGCCAGCCCGGCCATGGCGCGCTGAAAGGCGTGGCTATGGACATTGGGAATGCCCGGCAGCGCCACGAAATGCCGCTCGTCTTCGGGGGCCGGATCGACCCCGGCCTCGACCGTTTCGATCTTCCCGTTCGCCAGCGTCAGCCGAACGCGATCGGACCAGCCATTTTCGAGCAGCGCGGATTCAAACCACAGTTTCATGCCGATTATGTCTAGACATATTCACGCACTTGTCCAACCATAAGGCGCATGACGATTCCCGCTGACAAACTCTGGCGTAACGCCCGTCTGGCGACGATGACGGGCAACGGGCTGGGCATTGTCGAGCAGGGCGCGGTCGCCGCGACGGGCGGCACGATCACCTATGTTGGCTCCGACTCGGACGCGCCCGACGCCGCCGAGATTATCGATTGCGAGGGTCGCTGGATCACCCCCGGCCTGATCGACTGCCACACCCACCTCGTCCATGCCGGCAACCGGGCAAAGGAGTTCGAGGCGCGCCTCGAAGGCGCGACCTATGAGGAGATCGCCCGCGCCGGCGGCGGCATCCTCTCCACCGTCACCGCGACTCGCGCTGCGAGCGAGGACGAACTGATCGCCAGCGCCCTGCCCCGGCTCGACCAGCTGATCGCGGAGGGTGTCACCACGGTCGAGATCAAGTCGGGCTATGGCCTAACCCTCGACGATGAGCTCAAGATGCTCCGCGCCGCCCGCCGCCTCGGCGAGACGCGCAATATCCGCATCCGCACCACCCTGCTCGCCGCCCATGCCGTCCCGCCCGAGTATAGGGGCGACGCCGACGGCTATGTCGATCTGGTCTGCCAGACGATCATCCCCGCCGCCGTCGGCCATGCCGATGCCGTGGATGCGTTCTGCGAGGGCATCGGCTTCTCGCCCGAGCAGACCGACCGCGTCCTGTCCACCGCCGTCGCGCACGGCCTGCCGGTCAAGCTCCACGCGGAACAGCTCTCCAACCTCCACGGCGCCGCGCTCGCCGCGCGCCACGGTGCCCTCTCCGCCGATCATCTCGAGCATCTCGACGAAGCCGGCATCGCCGCGATGGCCGCCAGCGGCACGGTCGCCACGCTCCTCCCCGGTGCCTTCTACTTCACGCGGGAAGAACGCCGCCCGCCCATCGCCGCCCTGCGCGCGGCCAATGTCCCGGTCGCGCTCGCCACCGATTGCAATCCCGGCACCTCGCCGATGGCATCGATCCTGCTCGCCGCCAACATGGGCGCGACCTTCTTCCGCCTGACCGTCACCGAATGCCTGCGCGGCATCACCGTCAACGGCGCGCGCGCGCTCGGCCTCCAGACCGGCACTATCGAACCCGGCAGGTCTGCGGACCTCGCCATCTGGAACGTCACCGACCTTGCCGAGCTGGTCTACCGCATCGGCGCCAACCCCCTTCATACCCGGATTTACGCAGGCAAATGATCACTCCCGGCAACACCCCGCTTTCGACCTGGAACGCCATCTATCGCGGCGAGCCCGCGCAGCTCGATCCGTCGTGCCACGACAAGATCCTGGCCAGCGCAGATGCGGTGCAGGCGATCCTCGCCCGCCACGAGCCGGTCTACGGTATCAACACCGGCTTCGGGAAACTCGCCTCGGTCCGGATCGGGGACGAGGATCTGGAGACGCTCCAGCGCAATATCGTGCTCAGCCACGCCGCCGGCGTCGGCGCACCGATGCCCGCCCCGGTCGTCCGCCTGATGATCGCGCTCAAGCTCGCCAGCCTCGCACAGGGCCATAGCGGCGTTCGCCCCGCGACGATCGCGATGCTGCAGGACATGCTCGACCGTGGCATCACCCCGATCATTCCCTCGCAGGGCTCGGTCGGCGCCAGCGGCGACCTCGCCCCGCTCGCGCATCTCGCCGCCGCGATGATCGGCACCGGCGAGGTGCTGGTCGACGGCGTCGTCCGCCCGGCGCGCGAAGTCCTCAGCCCGCTCACTCTCGGCCCCAAGGAAGGCCTCGCCCTTCTCAACGGCACCCAGTTCAGCACCGCCTATGCGCTGGCCGCGCTGTTCGAGACCGAGCGGCTGTTCCGCGCCGCGCTCGTCACCGGCGCGCTCTCGACCGAGGCGGCCAAGGGTTCCGACACGCCGTTCGACCCGCGCATCCACCAGGTTCGCGGCCATCGCGGCCAGATCGAGGTCGCCGACGCGCTGGGCGGCCTCATGTCCAGCTCCGCGATCCGCGCCTCGCACCGCGAGGGCGACGAGCGCGTGCAGGACCCCTATTGCCTGCGCTGCCAGCCCCAGGTGATGGGCGCGTGCCTCGACCTGATCCGCCAGGCCGCCGCCACGCTCGCGATCGAGGCGAACGGCGTCACCGACAACCCGCTGATCTTCCCCGATGCCGGTGAGGCCCTGTCCGGCGGCAATTTCCATGCCGAGCCGGTCGCCTTCGCCGCCGACATGCTCGCCATGGCGCTGTGCGAGATCGGCAGCCTTTCGGAGCGCCGCATCGCGATGCTGGTCGATCCCGCGCTGTCGGGCCTGCCCGCCTTCCTCACCCCGCGCCCCGGCCTCAACTCCGGCTTCATGATCCCGCAGGTCACCGCCGCGGCGCTGGTGAGCGAGAACAAGCAGCGCGCGCATCCCGCCAGCGTCGATTCGATCCCGACCAGCGCCAATCAGGAAGACCATGTCTCGATGGCCGGCCACGGCGCGCGCCGCCTGATGGACATGGCCGCGAACCTCGCCAACGTCCTGGGCATCGAGTATCTCGCCGCCGCGCAGGGCTGCGACTTCCACGCCCCGCTCACCTCCAGCGAGCCGCTTGAAGCCGCCCGCGCCCTGCTGCGCGATCAGGTCCCGCAGCTCGAGGACGACCGCCATTTCGCCCCTGACATGGCCGCCGCCACCGCGCTCGTCACCAGCGGGATGCTTGGCCTGTATTTGCCGGGGATCGAACGATGATCCGCGTCGAACAGGGCGCCGCCCCGCTCATCGTCAGCATTCCTCATGCCGGCACCGAGATTCCGGAGGGCATTCACGGTCTCGTCTCGCCCGAGCTCGCCCGCTACGACGCCGACCTGTACGTCGACCATCTCTACGCCTTCGCGCGCGAGCTCGACGCCACGATCGTGCGCACCACCGTCTCGCGCACCGTGATCGACGTGAACCGCGATCCCAGCGGCCACACCCTCTATCCTGGCCAGTTCACCACCGGCCTCTGCCCGATCCAGACGTTCGACGGCACGCCGCTCTACGAGCCCGGCACCCTGCCCGACGCGCATGAGATCGAACGCCGTCGCACCGAATGGTTCGATCCCTATCACACCGCACTCGCGATCCAGATCGAGCGCCTCCGCGCGCTCCATCCCGCCATCGTCGTCTATGACGCGCACTCGATCCGCAGCGTCGTGCCCAAGCTGTTCGACGGCGAGCTGCCCAATTTCAACATCGGCACCAATGACGGCGCCTCCTGTGCCCAGGCGCTCCAGCAAGCCGTCGAGGCGATCTGCGACGCCAGCCCATACAGCCGCGTCACCAACGGCCGCTTCAAGGGCGGCTGGATCACCCGTCATTACGCCCGGCCGGACGACGGCGTGCACAGTATCCAGATGGAATTGGCGATGCGCACCTACCTCGTCGAAACGCCCGACCATTGGCCCCCGCCCTGGCACCAGGAAACGGCGCAAGCCTGCCAGTCCGTCCTCCGCCCGATCCTCTCCGCAGCCATCGATTTCGCGAAAGCTCAAGCATGACCAACCGCACCGACAATAGCCGTCACATCAAGGCCCCCACCGGCACCGACCTCAGCGCCAAGAGCTGGCTCACCGAAGCCCCGCTCCGCATGCTGATGAACAATCTCGACGCCGACGTCGCTGAGGCGCCTGAATCGCTCGTCGTCTATGGCGGAATCGGCCGCGCCGCGCGCGACTGGCAGAGCTACGACCGCATCGTCGACGCGCTGCGCAAGCTCGACGCCGACCAGACCCTGCTCGTCCAGTCGGGCAAGCCGGTCGGCGTGTTCCGCACGCATGAAGACGCCCCGCGCGTGCTGATCGCCAACTCCAACCTCGTCCCGCACTGGGCGACCTGGGAGCATTTCAACGAGCTCGATCGCAAGGGGCTGGCGATGTACGGGCAGATGACCGCCGGCTCGTGGATCTATATCGGTACCCAGGGCATCGTTCAGGGCACCTACGAGACCTTTGTCGAGGCCGGGCGCCAGCATTATGGCGGCGACCTTTCGGGCAAATGGGTGCTGACGGCGGGCCTCGGCGGCATGGGCGGCGCGCAGCCGCTCGCCGCGACCATGGCGGGCGCCTCGTGCCTCGCGGTCGAATGCCAGCCGAGCCGGATCGAGATGCGGCTCAAGACCCGCTATCTCGACCGTTCTGCCAACAGCATCGACGAAGCGCTTGAGATCATTCACACCTCGGACAAGCCGGTCTCGGTCGGCCTGCTCGGCAATGCCGCCGAAGTCCTTCCCGAGCTGGTCCGCCGCGGCATCCGCCCGGACATCGTCACCGACCAGACCAGCGCGCATGATCCGGTCAACGGCTACCTCCCCGCCGGCTGGTCGCTCGACGAATGGTTCACCAAGCGCGAGACCGCCCCGCACGAGGTCGAGAAGGCCGCCCGCGCCTCGATGGCCACCCATGTCCGCGCGATGCTCGACTTCCATGACATGGGCATCCCCACGCTCGATTACGGCAACAACATCCGTCAGGTCGCCAAGGACGAGGGCGTCGAGAACGCCTTCGCCTTCCCCGGTTTCGTCCCCGCCTATATCCGCCCGCTATTCTGCCGCGGCATCGGCCCGTTCCGCTGGGCCGCGCTGTCGGGCAACCCGGAGGACATCTACAAGACCGACGCGAAGGTGAAGGAGCTGCTCCCGGGCAACCACCACCTCCACAACTGGCTCGACATGGCAAAGGAGCGCATCGCGTTCCAGGGCCTGCCCGCGCGCATCTGCTGGGTCGGCCTTGGCGACCGCCACCGCCTCGCGCTGGCGTTCAACGAGATGGTCGCGAACGGCGAACTCGAAGCCCCGATCGTCATCGGCCGCGATCACCTCGACAGCGGCTCGGTCGCCAGCCCGAACCGCGAGACCGAGGCGATGATGGACGGCTCCGATGCCGTGTCCGACTGGCCGCTGCTCAACGCGCTGCTCAACACTGCGTCGGGCGCGACCTGGGTCTCGCTCCATCACGGCGGCGGCGTCGGCATGGGCTATTCGCAGCACAGCGGCATGGTCATCGTCGCCGACGGCACCCCCGAGGCCGCCAAGCGGCTGGAGCGCGTCCTCTGGAACGATCCCGCCACCGGCGTGATGCGCCATGCCGATGCCGGCTACGAAATCGCCCGCAACTGCGCGACCGAGATGGGCCTGGACCTGCCGGGAATCCTGTAGGCCTCAGGCCGAGCCGGGGATATACCGCATGGCGACGTCGCATCGCGCATAGAGCGCGCCGTACGTCGCCATGATCTCCGCATCGTGCCGGAAACCGAGCTTCTCGTAGAGGTGGATCGCCGCCGCGCACTTGGCGTTGGTGAGCAGATAGAGCGGGTCGGCGCCCAGCGACGCCGCCCGCTCGATCGCCGCGGCCAGCAGGAATTCGCCCGCCTTCAGCCCACGCGCCGACTCGCGCACGCCCATCTTGGTCAGCTCATAACTGCTCGGCCCGGTCTTCAGCAGAGCGCAGGTGCCGACGATACCCAACCCCTGCGCCTCGACGAACAGGATCACCCCGCCGGGATCGACGATCTTGGCACGCGGGTTCTCCAGCACCTCGCGGTCGATCGGCTCCAGGCGGAACATCGCAGTGATCCACTCAGCGTTGATGTCGTGGAACTGCCCGGCAAGCTCGTCGCTATATTCGCGGATCGTCAGGACTTCGGGCGCCGCCCGGCTCGCCAGGACATCGATCGGGGTCTCCTCGAGCGCCGCTTCCAGCGCCGTGATCTGGGCAAGAAACGCGTCCGCCCGATCGTCGAACAGCGCATGGACCGCCTCCCCCACCTGCGGCCAGACATGAAGCTTGGCGCGTTTCAAGACGACGACGCCTGCAGGCGTGAGTGAAATCGTCCGCTGCCGCTGATCCTCGCCCGGCTCGGACTGGACCATGCCCAGGTCGACCAGCTGGCCGATCGATCGCGTCACCCCGGGCTGGCTGATTCCGACAGCCTGCACCAGCTGGCCGATCGTGAGCGCCTGTCCGTCGAGCGCGGCAAGAAACTGCATATGCGATGGCTGCACGGGCAATCCCGCGTCTGCCGTGACCCTCGCCGCCCCCGCCTGCATCCGCTCCCCCAGCCGCTTGAGACGGCTTCCCAGAAAGGCTGCACCCATCTGCTCGATCAGGTCGGTCATTCCCACCGCTTTCATTACAAGATATATAACGCGATATATAAATAAGGATCGTCGGTCGATCAACGGATCATTTGGGCATGCCGCTTCAGCCATCTTCGGCTTGAATACCAGCCGAATGGGCGCTAATTGCGAATAACTCGCAATATCATGCAAAGCCAGGCAGCCATGACGACGCCAACGCCACCCACCTTCAGTCTCAAACCGCTCATGTTCGAGACGTTCGTGTGCTCGATGGCGGTGATGTCGTTCGTCGCGCTGGCCGGGCCGATCGCGCGCGTGATCGGCCTCGCCCCGTGGCAGATCGGCGCAGCGATCACGGCCGCCGGGCTCGCCTGGATGGCAATGGCACGGCCCTGGGGTGCACTCAGCGACCGACGCGGGCGGCGTCCAGTGATCCTGTTTGGCCTCGCCGGTTTCGCACTCAGCTACGGTCTGTTTGCGCTGTTCCTCGATCTGGCGCTGCGCAGCGCGATGGCGCCGCTGCTGGCCTTTGCCGGAATTGTGATCGGGCGCGGGATCGCGGGCGGCTTCTATGCCGCCGTCCCCGCCACCGGTGCCGCGCTGGTCGCCGATCATGTGGCACCGGACAAGCGCGCCGCGGCAATGGCCGGGATCGGCGCCGCGAGCGCGGCGGGCATGGTCGTCGGTCCCGGCCTTACCGGCCTGATCGCGCCGTTCAGCCTCAGCCTGCCGCTCTATCTGATCGCCGCGCTTCCCGCGGTCGCACTTGTCGTGCTGTGGCGCGTGCTGCCCCGGCAAGAGGTGGCGCGTGCGCCCAACGCCACGCCCCCGCGCCTCACCGATCCGCGCCTGCGCCGCCCGATGTCGGTCGCCTTCGTCGCCGCGTTCAGCGTTTCGGTCGCGCAGGCGGTGGTCGGGTTCTTCGCGCTCGACCGGCTCCACCTCGACACCGGCGGGGCGGCCCATGCGGCCGGGATCGCGCTCGCGACGGTCGGTGTTGCGCTGGTCTGCGCACAGCTCGTGCTGCGCCGGCTCGGCTGGCCGCCCGCGCGGCTGATCCGCATCGGCGGCGTGGTTGCGGCGGCGGGGTTCGCCAGCGTGATGCTCGCCACCACACCGGCGATGCTCTGGGCCAGCTACGCGCTTGCCGCGCTCGGCATGGGCTGGGTCTACCCCTCGGTCTCCGCGCTCGCCGCCAATTCGGTCGAGGGCCATGAACAGGGTGCCGCGGCGGGTTCGGTCGCGGCAGCGCAGGGGCTTGGCTTCATCGTCGGGCCGCTGGCAGGAACCACGATCTACACGATCGACAATGGCCTGCCCTATGCACTGGTCGGTGCGATGCTGCTTGTTGCCGCGCTCTGGCCATCACGTCGCACGCTGTCCGGACGAACTGCGACCGCCTAGGTCGCGGCGCGCCGTCGCCGCCAGTTCACGATATGCGCTCCGGCAAGCAACAGGCTGCCGGCGACCGTCACGCCCGTCTCGACCGCGACCCAATTCTCGAAGGCCAGCCCCAGCGCCAGCAGCGCCAGACCCGCGCCTCCGACGAACAAGGGTGCCGCCCCGCGATGCCGCCGCCAGCCCTCGATCAACGCAAATGCGCTGGTCGGGATCGCGAACAGCAGCACGCCTAAATGGAAGCCCTCGCCGATATCGATCCGGCTGGCGATGGCGGGGAGTGCCGCGATCAGCAGCGGGAGGGCAAGGCAATGGATCAGGCATAGCGCCGACGCCCCCACCGCAAATCCATCCAGCCACTTGCCAATCCTTACCCACATCACGCCACTCCAGATTACTCGTCGCGGACATGATATGGTATATCATCTTTTTCAAGAGCTGAGCGCTTGAAATGTTGGATTTCGTCTGCTCGAATCCGCCATGCGGCCTCGCCCGTTCTTTGAATTCGTCGATCTGCTCCCGCCCCCTATCGAGAGACTCGCGCACGCGTAGGAGTGTGACTTTCGGGACTTTCGGCGCCTTCAGCCGCCGGCTGTCGGCGCTTCGGGCGGCACCGCAGCGTTGCGCCAGCGCGTCACCGGCAGCACCTCGACGGTGCCGTCCTCCTCTCGCTTGCGCTGGATCAGCGTTGCGCCGTCCTGCACCGTGGTGCCGATCGTCGCCCGCACCCGCACCCAGAAGGTGCCGGACCGAAATGCGGTGCCCTGGGGCTGTGTCACCTTCTGGTCGGACAGGTCGCGCAAGGTGATCTGTCCGTTGCGCTTGCGGATCGCGACCAGCCGTTCCGCGACAACCGGATCGTCGAACAGGATCGCCAGCAGTTCCTGATCCGCCGCGTTGAGGTTGATCTGCGTATTGCCCGGCAGCGCCGTCACCATCCGCTCCAGCCGAGCGATGGCGTCCTGATCGGCCCCCGGCAGCAACCGGATCGGTCGTACGTCGGTGACCGGGCCTTGCGAACGGACATAGGCGACGGCCTGCGTCATCTGTTCCTCATCCAGCCCCGCAATGCTCGCCAGCTTCTGGAAGATCAGCACCGGCGCGACCTCGCCGCTGCGCAACGAATTGACGTTGAACCGTCCCTCGGCGTCGCTCACCGCCAGGTCGAAGCTGCCGCCGTCGATTGCCACGCCCCTTGCGCCGATCGACGCCCAGCGCTCGCCGCTATGGTCCACGTCGGGCGCCTCTCGCCCATCCTTGCGAAGCGCGCTGATCGCCGAAAGCTCGCCGCCCCGCACGATTGCCGCCGCCCGCGCCGCCTCGCGTCCCCGCAGAGATCGGTCGAGCGCGAGTTCCTCGCGACTGATCATCAGCAGCACCAGCCCGCTCGCGATCGCGACGAACATCAGCACGTTGATCAGGACCATGCCCTGTTCGTCACGCGCCGGCATATCGGGCCGCCGCACCATCATTTGTCCTTCGGCTGGTCGGGCAGCACCACCACTCGCCGCAGCGATCCCTGCGGCCCCGGCACGCCGCCCACCTGCATCTCGACCGAAACCGCACGCGGCCATTCGTCCTTGCGTTCCTCGGACACCGGCCAGCGATCGACCCAGGCGTTGCCGTCGCGAAAGCGCCACTTCGCTTGCGCCACGCCCGTCAGCAGCATCTGGGGCTGCGGGGCAGAGCGCACCAGCACGCCTTCTGTCGCGTCATAGCGAACCGGCACCGGCGGGCCGCCCATACCGCCCGCGATCCGGGTGAAGGCAATGCCGGTCCCGCCGCCCGAAACTGCGCCGCGGCTGATCTGATCGAGGTCGCTCTGGATCACGAACATCGCCCGCTGAAGGTCGGCCAACCGGCTCAGCCGAGTTTCGGTTCGCCCCTGCACATTGAGCACGCTGTCGAGCAGCCCCAGTCCCGCCACCGCGATCAGCGCGAACAGGCCAAGCGAGATGATCAGCTCGAGAAGGGTAAACCCCTCCTCTCCCTCTCCCGCTCCCGGTTTCACGCCCCCAGGCTCACCGCGACCGGCTCATAGCCCTGCGGCCCGGCCAGCAGGATCGCCAGTTCACGCGCCACGCTGCCGTCGCTGCGGAAGCGGGCATTGCCGGTGACGCAGGGATAGCTCGTCTCGGCGAGCAGGGTCTTCTCGCTGATCTCGCCCTTGGCCCGCAGCACCTTGACGATTCCGCCGGCATCATAGGCCAGCGCTGCCAGCGCACCGGGATCGCCGCCATGCCGCGCCCGGAACTCACCGGCGAACCGCCCGAATGCAGCCGGATCCGGGCTGGCCAGCCATGCGCCATCCAGCACTTCGAGCGCTGAGGGCCGATGGTCCAGCGCCTGCACGGTGCCCAGCAACTGGATGCCCGTCTGCTTGAGGTTGCGTGCTGCCGCCAGTACCGCCTCACCGCTGCCGGGCAACAGCACGGCGTCCGGTGCGTCCCCTGCGGCGGGCAAGGGCTGGCCGTCACTCACCGTCAACACGCGCACATCGATCCCGATCTCGCCCTGCGCCCGGCCCGCCGCCAGCGCCGCCGCAGCGCTCCAGGGCGAGGCGTCGTCGATCACCACGACGTTCCTGATGCCGCGCGACCGGGCATAGCGCAGGATGGCGGTGGTCACCTGGCTGGGTGTGATGCCGAACACCCAGCTTCCGGGGCCGCGCGCCACCGCATTGTTGCTGAACGCCACCACCGGGATGGTCCCTGCGACCTCGCGGGCCACCGCGGTCATCTCCTCGGCGGTCACCGGGCCCAGGATCATCGCTGATTTGGCCTTGAGCGCATTGCGCGCCGCCAGCGCCGCGCCAGCCGGGGTTCCGCCGGTGTCGTACGCCGTGATTTCCGGCCCAGAATCCGCAAGCAACGCCGCCTGCCGCATGCTAAGGCCCAGCGCGGCGCGCGGCCCGGACAACGGCAGCAGCATCGCCACCTGCCGCTTGTCGCGCTTGGGCTTCTTGTCCTGCACGGAAGCGGGCAGAACAGAGGGACTCGCAAGCAATGCCGGCGGCAGCAACAGGCCTGATTTCAACACATCGCGGCGGTGAAACGCCGGTGTCCGGATTGGCGTCTTGGTCGGCACGGCGGCGTCTTACCGTCTTCGTCGTGCTCGGCATAGCCGCTTATGCACTGGCGATGTTCGCGACGATGCCCGCCAGCGTGTTCCTCAAGAACCGCCCGTGGCGCACCGGTGTTGCCGGAACGGTGTGGAATGGCGAGGTCGGCATTGCCGGGGGCAGCAAGTTCGAATGGAACTGGGCGCCGCTCCGCTCGCTCACCAGCTTGGCCTTTGCGGTGGACTGGAAGGCGACCGGCCCCGACACCGACATGGGCGGCCGCGGCCTGACGCGGTTCGGGCGCACCGTGCTCGACGATGTCAGCGGCAGCGCGCACAGCTCCGTCCTTCAGGCGCTCCAGCCCAATTTGCCCTTCACCTGCGATCTGGTGATGCAGCTCCAGTTCGCGCAGATCGCGATCGGCGGCGGCGATCAGGCCATCGACGGCAAGCTCACCACCGCCCCCGGCACCTGCACCGCCAAGAGTGGCGGCACGGCCACCGCAGTCCCCGCGCTTGCGCTCACCGCCGAGAAGACCGGCAACGCGACCCGCATCCGCATCGCACCTGCCGCCCAGCGCCGCCAGACCCTGATGGAGGCGACGCTCGGCGAGGACGGCCGGCTCAGCATTCACATGACCGCCGACGGCGCCCGCATCCTGCCCTTCACCGGCATGCCCGCCGGGGCGACGATCGAAGGGGCGATGTGAGGATGCGCAGGTTCCTGGCCGCAATCGCGGCATTGCTCGTCGCGGCTCCGGCGGTGGCCCAGACTCCGGCACCCCGCTGGCCGGTGCAGGAAGCCAATTTCGAGATTCCGAAGTTCCGCTTCCACGACGGCACCACGCTCCCCCGCGTCCGCATCCATTATCGCACCCTCGGCAAGCCGCACCGCGATGCCTCGGGCGCGATCGACAATGCCGTGATGGTGCTCCACGGCACTGGCGGCACGGGCGCGCAGTTCCTCCAACCGCAGTTCGCCGACCGGCTCTACGGTCCCGGCCAGCCGCTCGACATCACCCGCTACTGGATCATCCTGCCCGACAATCTCGGCCATGGCGGTTCGTCCAAGCCGTCCGACGGCCTGCGCATGCGCTTCCCGGCCTATGACTATGACGACATGGTCTCAGCGCAGCACCGACTGCTCACCGAAGGGCTCGGCATCCGCCGCATGCGCCTGATCATGGGCACGTCGATGGGCTGCATGCACAGCTTCGTCTGGGGCGAGACCCACCCGGACTTCGCCCGCGCGCTGATGCCGCTCGCCTGCGAACCGATCGAGATCGCCGGCCTCAACCGCATGTGGCGCCAATTGCTGATCGACGGGATCAAGGCCGATCCCGCCTGGGCCAATGGCGACTACAAGACCCAGCCCGCGCAAGGCCTGCGCACTGCGGCGAGCATGTTGTTCCTCGCAGGCGGCGCACCGCTCTACCTTCAGCAGCAATTCCCGACGCGCGACACCGCCATCGCCTATGTCCGCGAGCGCACCGAACGGTCGATCGCGGGGCTCGACGCCAACGACCTGATCTATCAGGTCGATGCCTCGCGCAGCTACGATCCCTGGCCGCGGCTGGAGGCGATCACCGCGCCGATGATGTGGATCAACTCCGCCGACGATTTCATCAATCCGCGCGGCCTCGACGCGCCCGAACGCGCATTGAAGCGGATGCCCAATACGCGCTTCCGCATGATCCCCGAGACTGCCGAGACGCGCGGCCATGGCACGCACACCTGGGCAGTCTTCTGGGAACAGGATCTGCGCAACCTGCTGGCCCGCACAGAGAAGTAAGCGGGCCTAGGAAACGGCCTGCGCCGCCTCCACGATCAGCCCGGCGACTTCCTTCGGGCGCGACGCCAGCGACGCGTGACCGGCGTCCAGCGTGATGACGTTGCGCGGGCTCATCCGTGCCGACATCGTCTTCTGGTTCTCGGGGTTGATCATCCGGTCCTCGCTCGAGATCTGGTACCAGTTCGGCTTGTGCTTCCACGCCGGGTCGCTGATCGCGTCGCCGAATGTCGATCCGAGCGGCGCCTTCTGCGTGATCGCCATCACCAGAGCGTCCTCGGCATCCAGATCCTGGCAGAAGCTCTCATGGTACAGATCGGGCTTGATCCACAGATAGCCGTCGCTGTCAGGTGCGATATTGGCGAACGCCGCCGGCGGCACCGCCTGCGAGATACCGCCGGGGCTCTCCCCCGCATCGGGCGCGAAGGCGGCGATATAGACCAGACCCGCGACATTGGGCGCATTGCCCGCTTCAGTGATCACCGCGCCGCCATAGGAATGGCCGACCAGCAGCACATTGCCGTCCCGCTGATCGATCATCTGCCGCAATCGCCCGGCATCGTCGGCGAGCGAGGTCAACGGCATCTCCACCGCGTGGAGATCGGTATAGCCGCGCGCCCACAGCTCCGGGATCACCTTCGCCCAATGGGCGGCACCGCCCCAGAAGCCATGCACGAGAATGATTGCGGGATTCGCCACGTCAGCCTCCTCAAGAACCGGCTACTTGTGCAGCCTGAAGGCCGAAACGTTTCCACTCCGGTAACGATCCGGCCGACCGGCATTCGAGCATGAAAGTTTGACGGTTTGAGGTCAGCCCCGCGTCAGAGCGTCACCAGATCGTTGAGGTTGATGATCGGCAACAGGATCGCCAGCACCATCATCAGCACGATCCCGCCCATGAACAACAGCACCAGCGGCTCGACCAACGCCACCATCGTGCTGGTCACCGCGTCCAGCTCGCGATCGAGCTCATCCGCCGCGCGCGACAGTGCCGGCCCCAGCTGCCCGCTCGCCTCACCCGATGCGACGATCGCAGTCAGCATCAGCGGAAACACCCCCGCCTCGGTCATCGCCGCGCGCAGGCTGATACCCTCGCGAACCCGCGCCGCGACGTGCAGCGCCCGCTCGCGCACCCAGCGGTTGGGCGTCACCGCTGCCGCGGCATAGAGTGCCTCGACCAGCGGCACCGCGCTCGACACCAGGGTGGCGAGGCTCCCGGCAAAGCGCGCGGCATTATGCTGGCGGCTGAAGCGGCGGAACGGCCAGCGTTCGGTGAAGGCGCGATCGACCTTGAGCCGGTTTGCGGGCACTGCCGCCCAGCGACCGAACACTACAAACCCGATCCCCCCCGCGATCAGGATGTAAAGCCCCCAATCCTGCAGGAAGCTCGAAATCGCGATCAGCGTCCGCGTCAGCAGCGGCAGATCGGTCCCGCGCGAGACGAAGACCTTGACGATATCGGGGATGACATAGACCAGCAGCAGCACGATCACGCCCAGCGACACTGTCGCCAGCAGCCCGGGATAGAGCAAGGCCAGCTGCAGTTTCTGGCTGTTTGCCTGCCGGTTCTCCACGAAATGCGCGAGATGCTCCAGCACCTGAGTCAGCTTGCCCGAAGATTCCCCCGCCGCGACCGACGCGCGGTAGAATTCGGGAAAGGTCTTGGGATGCGTGCCCAGCGCATTGGCGAAGCTGCGCCCGTCCAGGATCGCTGCGCGCACCTCGAGCAGGATCGACGAAACCCGCTGCGCCTCGGACTGGCTCGCCGCCAGCCGCAGCGCTTCCTCGACCGGAATGTCCGACCCCACCAGCGTCGCGATCTGCCGCGTCGCCGTCGCGAGCTCGCGCGCACTCATGCCCGATCGGCCGAACGCTGGCAGCTTGATGCTCCCGATCGACCGCCGCTCCGACGCTGCATCCACCGCCAGCGGCAGCAGCCCCTGCTCGCGCAGCATCGCGCGCGCCGCGGCAGCGCTGGTCGCTTCGATCACGCCTTTCTTCGAAGCGCCGGTCTTGTCCGCGGCCGTATAAGCGAAAGCAGCCATATCAGTAGGATGCGCCCATCCGCATCGCACCATAAGTGAATTTGATCAGGTAGCTGACCGACGGCGGACCGCCCGCGACGTCGCGATAGTCGGGGATCGCGAAGGACGCGCCCTCGCCGCCATGGCTCTGCCCAAGCGCGGCGAAGAGCTCGGGATACATCGCGGCTTCGAGCGTGCGATCGTCGCACAGCATCCATCCGGTCTGTTCCATATATGCCAGCGTTGACAGCGCACCGGCATAGGCCACCACACTGCCCACGGGCGCCTGCCCCGACGTGGTCGAAGGTTGCATTGGTGGCAGCATGTTACGCCTCTTCCCTCACAACCCGCGCCACTTCCTCGACCGTCGTGACCCCGACCTTTACCTTCGCCACGCCGTCGTCGAGCAGCGCCGGACTGGTCTTGCGCGCATGGGCCTCGATCTCAGCCTCGGACGCGCCGTCATGGATCATCGCCTGGAAACGCTCGTCCACGGGAACGACCTCATAGAGCCCGGCACGTCCACGATAGCCGTCGCCATGGCAATCGTCGCAACCGACCGCACGCCATACCGGCTCGCCCGCCTTGAGCGCACCGCCCAGCAGCATCGCGTCGCCCTCGCTCGCGACATCCTCGCGGCGACAGCTCGGGCACAGCCGCCGCACCAGCCGCTGCGCCGCAAGGCCCACCAGCATCGGTGCGAGCAGATAGCGCTCGACACCCATGTCGATCAGGCGGGTCACCGACCCCACCGCGCTGTTGGTGTGTAATGTCGACAGCACGAAATGGCCCGTCATCGCCGATCGCACTGCAACCTCGGCGGTCTCCTGATCGCGGATCTCGCCGACCATGATCACGTCCGGATCCTGGCGCAGAATGGCACGCAGTCCCCGGGCAAAGGTCATGCCCGTGCGCGCATTGACCTGGGTCTGCCCGATCCCCGCAAGCTCATACTCGATGGGATCTTCGACCGTCATGATATTGCGTTTGCGGTCGTTCAGGCGCTGGAGTGCGGCATAGAGGCTGGTCGTCTTGCCCGATCCGGTCGGCCCTGTGACCAGCAACATCCCATGCGGCCGCTCGAGCAGCCGGGCGAACACCTCGCGGTCGCGCGCACTCATCCCCAGATGCTCGAGGTCGAGCTTGAGCGAGCCCTTCTCCAGAAGACGCATCACCACGCGCTCGCCATGCTGGGTCGGCAGCGTCGAGACGCGCGCGTCCACATCGTGCCCGCCGATGCGCAGCGTCACGCGGCCGTCCTGCGGCACGCGCTTCTCGGCAATGTCGAGCTTGGCCATCACCTTGATGCGGCTGACCAGCAGTGGCGCCAGCTCACGCCGCGGCTCGAGCTTGTCGCGCAGCACGCCATCGATGCGGAAGCGCACCACGACGCGCTTCTCCTGCGTCTCGACATGCACATCCGACGCGCCTTCCTTGACCGCTTCGAGCAGCAGCGCGTTGATCAGGCGGATCACCGGCGAATCATCGCGCGTGTCGAGCAGGTCATCGACCGCCGCCGCGCTGTCGGCCAGGGCCGCGAGATCGATCCCCTCCAGATCGAATTCGGCCGCGGCGCCCGCGCTGCCCGAATAGCTCGCCGCCAGCGCCTGGTCGAACGCGGCATCCTCGACCGCCACGAAGCGCGCCGCCGGCGCGATCCGCTGCACTTCCAGCAGGGCGTCGAGCGCCGCATCCGGCCGGTGCACGCACTCGAGCCCGCCGGTTCCCGCACGCAACACCACGCCCGCGCGGCGCGCATAGCCGTATGGCAACGTCACGTCGGCGTTCATTGCGAAAACTCCACGCTAGCGCTCACCCGGCCCACGGCGCCACCCTTGCGCAATTCCACTTTGCGCGCGCGCAGCGGCGTCGTCCGCTCGACATTCGCGATCCAGCCGACCACCGCCTCATAGGGTGCCTCGGCAATCTGAGCGGTCAATCCGGCCCCACCCGGCACGATCGTCGCGACGATCCCGGCTTCGCTCGCCGCAGCCTGAGCGGCGGCGTCCGGCGCCCCTTCACGCAGCTGCGGCTTCGCGCCTTGCGGGGTGAGAACCCCCGCCGCACGAACCTGCGCGGTCAGCGTCTCGTACGTACGAATATCGGCCAGCGCATCGGCCCGCGCCGCCTGAAGCGGCTGCACCACCAGAAAGACCAGCGCCAACGCGCCGACGATCCCACCCAGCGTCCCGACCAGCCAGCGCTCGCGACTGCTCAGCCCCGCCCACCAGTCGCCGACCTTCGCCCCCCAGGCGTCCAGCGTCGGGCTGCGGGTGATCCGGATCCCGCTCATGCGCGCACCGTCAGGCGAACCGCGCCGTCCTGCCCCGCCGCGACGTCGGCGGTCACGCCTGCCGCGCGCATAGCCGCACGCACCCGGTCGGCCAGTCCCGGCTCACCCGGCTCGATCTCCATCACCAGCGTATTCCCCTCGAACCGCATCGACCGCGCCGTCACCGCGCTCGACAGCGGCGACAGCGCGTTGGAGGTGCGGGTGACCAGGGGCAAGAACTGGCTCCCCGCTGGTCCCGGCACGGGCAGCATATCCGCGACGCTGACGCGCAGATCCTCACCCAGATTCGCGCCCGGCGCAGCCTGCGCCACCGCCGCGCGCGTATCGTCGGCGCGACGCTCAGCGATCGCGCGCAACATCAGCGTGTCCGCGCCGGCAATCACGACATGCGCCGCGATCCCCGCCGCCGCGATCCAGCCGAGCCGCTTGAGCCAGCTGCTCCCGCCGGCACCACCCCGACGCGCATAGACACCCTGCCGCAGGTCGATTGCAGGCGTGGTCAATCGCTCCGCCAGCCCGCCACCGCCAGCCGGTCGCGGCTCGTGAGGCAGCTCGCCGATCGACACCGAGCCGCAATTCCAGATGCGAGGCCGACCCGCCGCTTCCCAGATCTGTCCGATCAGCGTGGAGGACGCCGCGAACCCGGTCCCGTCTGCGCCGCGCGCGAGCACGCGACCGTCCGCCGCCTCGACCGACCAGCCGCTTTCAGGCACCGGCAGCGCCAGCGCGTCCGGCACCAGTGCCGCGTGGCCG
>CAYOXO010000080.1:0-19041 GCA_964407945.1 uncultured Stakelama sp. | reverse complement strand
GGCGGACGCACGCCGCCAGCGCGGAGCTGGTTGCCCCGTCCTGCGCGCGCAGCCGCGATTCGGCTGCGGCCGCATCACGCGCGACTTCGGCCTCGACGACCTTGGCGGCCTTGCCCGCGCCACGGCCGGCATCGGACGCCGCCATGCCCCAGAAGATCACATGATCGAACAGCGCCGATTCCTGCGGCGTGCCCTTGCCGATCTTGGCGGCGGCATTGGTCAGCGCAGCGCAGCGCAGCGCGTCGGGATAGGGCGGCAGCTTCTGCGCCGAAGCGCCGGAGCCAACGAACAGGACCGCGGCGGCAGCGGCGGTCAGGAAAACACGGTCAGGCAGCTTCTTTCTCCTCGGCAAGCGCCCCCTTCACGGCATCGATCGCGGCTGGGCCGTTATTGCCCTCCGGTCCGCCACCCTGCGCCATGTCCGGGCGCCCGCCGCCGCCCTGCCCACCCAGCGCGGCGACACCACGCTTGACGAGTTCTACGGCGCTCAGGCTTCCGGTCAGGTCGTCGGTGACGCCGACCGCAATCGCTGCACGCCCTTCATTTACCGCGACAAAAGCTACGACACCTGAACCGATCCGGCCCTTCGCCTCGTCCACCGCGCCACGCAGCGCCTTGGGGTCAAGCCCGTCGAGAATCTGTCCGACAAAGTTGACGCCCCCAACCTGTTCCGGACCGGCGGGCGCCGCGGCCCCGCCACCGCCAAGTGCGAGCGCCTTCTTGGCCTCCGCCAGTTCCTTCTCGAGCTTGCGGCGCTCATCGACCAGCGCGGCGATGCGTCCCGGCACTTCGTCAGGCGAGGTCTTGAGTGTCGCCGCGGCCTCACGCAGCTTGGCATCGCGCTCGGCCAGCCACAACCGCGCGGCCTCACCAGTCAGCGCCTCGATCCGGCGGACTCCGCTCGAAACGGCGCTTTCGCTCACGATCTTGAAGATCGCGATATCACCCGTCGCGCGGACATGGGTGCCGCCGCACAGCTCGACAGAATAGCGCTTGCCGGTGTCGCGACCCATCGAGAGGACGCGCACCTCATCGCCATATTTCTCGCCGAACAACGCCAGCGCGCCAGCGGCGACCGCATCGTCCGGGGTCATCAGCCGGGTGCTGACCGCTTCGTTCGCACGGATCTCGGCGTTCACATCGGCCTCGATCTCCGCGATTTCCTGCGGAGTCAGCGCCGAGGGGTGCGAGAAGTCGAAGCGGAAACGGTCGGGCGCCACCAGGCTGCCCTTCTGCGTCACATGCCCGCCCAGCCGGTTACGCAGCGCGGCATGCAGCAAATGCGTCGCCGAGTGATTGGCGCGGATCGCGTCGCGTCGCGCCACGTCGATCGCCAGCTTCACCGTGTCGCCCACCGCGAGCTCGCCGCTCTCGATCGTCGCATGATGCGCGTGCAGGCGGCCCAGCGGCTTGCTGGTGTCGTTGACCGCCGCCTTGACCTTGTCACCGCTGATGATGCCGGCATCGCCCATCTGGCCGCCGCTTTCGCCATAGAAGGGCGTCTGGTTGGTGAGGATGAACACCTCATCGCCCATCCCGGCCTTGTCGACGCGCACGCCGTCCTTGACCAGCGCGACCACCTGGCCCTCGCCATCGGTCGCGGTGTAGCCGGTGAATTCGGTGCCACCCAGCTCCTCAGCGATGTCGAACCAGACATCGTCCGAAGCCTTGGCGCCCGAGCCCTTCCAGGCAGCGCGCGCAGCATCCTTCTGCCGCTTCATCGCGGCGTCGAAGCCGTCGCGGTCCACCGCCATGCCCTGCGGACGCAGCGCATCTTCGGTCAGGTCATAAGGGAAACCATAGGTGTCATAGAGCTTGAACGCGGTCTCACCCGACAGCGTATCGCCCTCGCCCATGCCCGAGGTCGCCTCGTCGAGCAGCTTGAGGCCGTTCGCCAGCGTCTGGCGGAAACGGGTTTCCTCCTGCAGCAAGGTCGCCTCGATCAGCGGCTGCGCGCGCACCAGTTCGGGATAGGCGCCGCCCATCTCGGCCACCAGCGACGGCACCATCCGGTACATCAGCGGCTCTTTCGCGCCCAGGATATGCGCATGACGCATCGCGCGGCGCATGATCCGGCGCAGCACATAGCCGCGCCCCTCGTTCGCGGGCAGCACGCCGTCCGCGACGAGGAACCCGGCCGAGCGCAGGTGATCGGCGATCACGCGATGGCTCGCCTGATGTTCACCGGTGGTCGAGGCACCGGTCAGTGCGCCGCTCTCGGCGATCAGCGCCTTGAAGACGTCGATGTCGTAATTGTCGTGGACGCCCTGAAGCACCGCAGCAACGCGTTCCAGCCCCATGCCGGTGTCGATGCTGGGCTTGGGCAGCTCGCTGACGATCTCGTCATTCTCCTGCAGATACTGCATGAAGACGAGGTTCCAGATCTCGACGAAGCGGTCGCCATCCTCTTCCGGGCTGCCGGGAGGGCCGCCCCAGATATGGTCGCCATGGTCGTAGAAGATTTCCGAGCACGGCCCGCACGGCCCGTCCGAACCCATCGCCCAGAAATTGTCCTTGGTGGCGATGCGGATGATGCGTTCTTCGGGCAGGCCCGCGATCTTCTTCCACAGGTCGAACGCCTGATCGTCGGTGTGATAGACGGTCGCGGTCAGTTTGTCGGGCGACAGGCCCCATTCCTTGGTCAGCAGCGTCCACGCATGCGTGATCGCCTGTTCCTTGAAATAGTCGCCGAACGAGAAGTTGCCGAGCATCTCGAAGAAGGTGTGGTGGCGCGCCGTGTAGCCGACATTGTCGAGATCGTTGTGCTTGCCGCCCGCACGGACGCACTTCTGGCTGCTCGCCGCGGTTGAATAGGGCCGCGTTTCAAGGCCGGTGAACACGTTCTTGAACGGCACCATGCCCGCGTTGACGAACATCAGCGTCGGGTCATTGTGCGGTACCAGCGGTGCCGAAGGTACGCGCGCGTGTCCCTGGCCTTCGAAATAGTCGAGGAAGCTGCGGCGAATATCGTTGGTCGAAGTCATCGCGCCGACTTAGGGGCGCGCGGCGCTTCGCTCAAGCGAAACACTTCGATCAGGGTGATTGGGACAGTTTCGTGAGCGCCGCCGCACCACGCGGACTGATCCGGTAGCCGGTTTCGAGCGAGATTGTCAGGCCGCGATTCTTGAGCTCGCGCACGCGCGCCTTGAACCGGTCTCGCGGCAGTCCGAGTGGTTCGGCGATATCTGCCGCGCGGACTTCGGGCGCCTGCTCGATGGCTCTCAGGATCGGCAATGCCCAGTCGATCCGCTGGAGCCACGCCAGCACCTCGGGATCGATATCGGTATGTTCGCGCAGCGCTTCTCTGGGATCGCGATCGATTCCCGCCAACTCGATCCGGTACAGCTCGCCGGCACGGCTGTTCAGTTCCCGGAACAGTGCATCGCAATCGGCATAGCCAGCCGCGATCGCATCTTCGCCGCCGATCGCCTCAAGCTCGATCCGCTCGACCTTGCCCAGCCGTACGACACCATAAGCGGTACGCTGGGTGCCGCCGGTCGCCGCCGCCGCACTGCGCCACCGGCGAAACGCGAGGGTGACGGACCCGTTCGCGATCCCTTCCAACGTCTCGCGGCGAAACAGCATGGGTCACCTCCATTGGGTCGTAAGACCCGGTTGACGCTAGCTTGCAGGCTCGGCCGGATCGAATGGGGATTCTGTCCCTTCTTTTCCGTCACCCCGGCCTCGTGCCGGGCTCCACTCCACCTCTCCGGCGGCGCCAGATCCTCTTGCCCAGCCCTCGCCTCCCGGCGGCAGGCGATTTGCAATGTTGGATTTGCTCTGCTTGCCTTGATTCCGCGGCTGCCACCGGCGCCGTTTTTTGAACGGTCGATCTCCCCTTCCCATGCCGGCGCGTCAATGGCGCGCGACCGGCGCGTCAGTGTAGCGTCTGTGGCGCGCTGGTGCAGCGTCGGTGTAGCCTCACCGGCGCGTCGCCGAAGCGTTGGCGTCGCCTTTCAGGCGCGTCGGCGCCGCGTTTCCGGCGCTTTGCCGGCGCGCCGATGTCATGCGCCCCTCCATGGCCGCCTGGAAAACCCGCGATTTGTGTCAACTGTGTAAACCGCCTGTCATCCTCCCGCCTCAGCCCATAGGCTGCTCGATCGATTTCGGCGGTTCGCTAAACCACTGCGGTCCCGTCTTGGTCATATGGAAGCAGTCCTCCAGCCGCACCCCGAACTTGCCCGGCAGATAGATGCCCGGTTCGTTCGAGAAGCACATGCCCGCGGCCAGCTTCACCGTCTCGCCGCGCACCAGGTTGATCGGCTCGTGCCCATCCATGCCGATGCCGTGCCCGGTGCGATGCGACAGGCCCGGCAGCTTGTAGTCGGGCCCATAGCCGAGCGAGGTGTAGTAGCGGCGCACCGCGTCATCCACCGTACCCGCCGGCGTCCCGATCTGCGCTGCGGCAAAGGCGATATCCTGCCCCTTGCGCATCTCATTCCAAACCTTGCGCTGCTCGGCGGTCGCTTCGCCATGGACGAAGGTGCGGGAGATATCGCTTTCATAGCCATGGACCCGCGCGCCGCAGTCCATCAGCACCACCTCGCCCTTCACCACCCGCTGCGGCTTGCCGGTGCCGTGCGGATAGGCCGACGCCTCGCCCAGCAGGACCAGGTTGAACGCCACCTCCCCGCCCAGCTTGCGTGTAGCCACGGTCATCAGTGCGGCGATGTCCTGCGGCGTCATCCCCGCCTGAACCTGCGGGTGCGTCCAGCGATAGGCAGCGATCGTCACATCAGCGGCCTTCTGCATCAGCGCGATCTCGGCTTGGGTCTTGATCATCCGGCACCCGCGCACGACCGAATTGGCGGAGACGAGCAGGCGAGCATCGCCGATCGCCTGAGCCAGGCCGGCCACCGCGAAGTGGCGAACCGTTTCCTCGATGCCGATTCGGTGGTTGTGCAGCTTCTTCTCGCGCAGCCAGCCGGCGATTACCTCAAACGGGCTCTCATGCTCCTGCCAAACACGCACCTGCGCCGGAACGCCCAGCGATTCGCGGACCGACGGCTCCTCGAAGAACGGCGTGACGATCATCGGATCGCCCTCCACCGGGATGACCGCGGCGGTCAGCCGCTCGCTGCGGCCCCAGCGCACGCCGGTGAAATAGAGCAGGCTCGATCCGGGCTCGACCAGGATCGCACCGATGCCATTGGCCTTCATCAGCGCCTGCGCCCGTCCCAGCCGTGCGCGCCGCTCCTCCGGGCCGATCGGGACCGCGTCGGCCGTGATATTTTTTAGTTCTGGGACAGAAGGTTCGCCGCCGTCCGGGACTCTAGCATGAACAACAAGGGGGGCCGCAGCGGCAGCGGCGAGAAGCGTTCGGCGGGAGAAGTTCATGGTCGCTAGCGATACGGCTCTTGACCCGCACGCCGCAATCCCCTGTCTAGGCGCCGCAACGAGGGGAGCCCAATGGCCAAGAAACTGACGACAGTTATCCTGATCGCGCTGGTATTAGGCGCGATTGTAGGCCTGGGGCTCCATTACGGCATCCACCAGAGCTACGGCGCCGATTCGGCCGGCGCCGAGGCAGAGCTCAAGAAGATCGCGGACTATTTCTCGATCGTCACCGCGATCTTCCTCAACCTGATCAAGATGATCATCGCGCCGCTGGTCTTCGCCACCCTCGTCGCGGGCATCGCGCATATGGGCGATACCGCGGCGCTGGGGCGGGTCGGCGGCCGCGCAGTCGCGTGGTTCCTCTGCGCCAGCCTCGTCTCGCTCACGCTGGGCCTGATCCTCGTCAACCTGTTCCAGCCTGGTGTGGGATTGAACTTCCCGTTGCCCCCGGTGGATGCGACCAGCGGCGTCGACAAGGTGGCTTTCAATCTCAAGGACTTCTTCACCCACGTTTTCCCCAAGTCGGGGATCGAGGCGATGGCGAAGAACGAGATTCTGCAGATCGTCGTCTTCTCGCTGTTCATCGGCGTCGCGATCACCGCGGTCGGCGAAAAGGCCAAGCCGCTGGTCAGCGCAGTCGAGGCGCTGGTCCATGTGATGCTTCAAGTGACCAACTACGTCATGCGCTTCGCCCCGGTCGCGGTGTTCGCGGCGGTGGCGGCGACGCTGGCGGAGCGCGGTCCGGCGATCATCGGCAACCTCGCCTACTTCATGGGCACCTTCTATCTGGGCATGCTGATCCTGTGGGCGCTGCTGATCGGCGTCTGCTATCTGATCGTCGGCAAACGGACCACGCTGCTGGTGCGCTACATCCGTGACCCGCTGCTTCTCGCCTTTTCGACCGCTTCGTCCGAAGCTGCCTATCCGCGCACGCTCGAGGCACTCGATCGCTTCGGCGTCCCGCCGCGCATCGCCAGCTTCGTGCTGCCGCTGGGCTACAGCTTCAACCTTGACGGCTCGATGATCTACATGACCTTCGCGACGATCTTCATCGCGCAGGCCTATGGCATCGACCTGACCCTGGGTCAGGAAATCACGATGCTGCTGGTGCTGATGGTCACCAGCAAGGGCATCGCTGGCGTGCCGCGTGCCAGCCTCGTCGTGATCGCCGCTACGCTCGGCTTCTTCGATATTCCGGAGGCAGGCCTGCTGCTGATCCTTGGTATCGACCACTTCCTCGACATGGGCCGTTCGGCAACCAACGTCGTCGGCAACGCGGTGGCGAGCGCCGTCGTCGCAAAGTGGGAGGGTGGACGTCTCGATCCGATCGAGCCCGCCGATGTAGAACCCCCGCACGCTCCGACGGGCGGCGGTCCAGCCGAGGACGTGCAGAGCTTCAGCGAGGTGGGTGAGCACCCGCCAAAGCATCAGGCATAGGCGTAAGGGCCACCGGCTTCGAGCGCGGCCTGGAAGGCAGGCCGCGCATGGATCCTGGCCAACCATGCGATCGTCGCCGGGCGTGAGGCACCCAGCCCCGCCCGGTTACGCGCGGCTTCCAGCGGAAAGCTCATCATTACATCCGCCGCGCTGAAATCGTCGCCGGCGAACCAGTCGTGTTCCGCCAGATGTGCCTCGACATAGTCGAGATGCACATCGATCATCGGCTGGATCTTCTTCTGCGCAGTCTTGCCGAGCAGGGGGACGCGGCCGAGCACGAGCTTGACGAGCAGTGGCGGCATCAGCGAGCCCTCCGCATAATGGAGGAAGTGGCGGTAGCGCAGCACCGCGTCGCGATGCGCCGGCGGACCAAGCCGCCCATCGGCTTTCTCGACCAGATACTCGATGATCGCACCGGTCTCAGCGATCGTTCGGCCGAGCCCGCCATCCGCTTCGTCATCGACGATCACCGGCGACTTGCCGAGCGGATGCACTGCGCGCAGTTCCGGCGGGGCGAGCATCGTCGCCTTGTTCCGTTCGTAGCGCCGGATCGTATAGGGTAGTTCGAGTTCCTCAAGCAGCCAGAGCACGCGCTGTGACCGTGAATTCTCCAGGTGGTGGACGGTGATCATCGGCAGGTCTTCCTCGCAGATACCCGGCAAACCTGCGTCGTTACCGCCGCGATGACCAGCGGCAAATCTAGGCGGCGCGCGGCCGTGTCTCGTCGCAGCGCAGCGTCAGGACCTCGACCCCGGTCGCTGTGACCGCGACCGTATGTTCGAACTGCGCGGAAAGCTTTCCATCGGCGGTCACGACTGTCCAATCGTCGTCCAGCGTCGAAACCCTGCGGCTGCCCTGGTTGAGCATCGGCTCGACGGTGAAAACCATCCCCTCGCGCAACTGCATGCCGGTACCCGGCCGCCCGAAATGAGTACCGAAGGCTCCTCGTGCATCTCGCGGCCGATGCCGTGCCCGCAATAGTCGCGGACGATCGAATAGCCATTGCGCTTGGCGTGGCGCTCGATCGCGAAGCCGATGTCGCCAAGATGGCCGCCGGGCCGCACCTGTCCGATACCCTGCCACATCGCCTCCTGCGCGACCTTCACAAGTCGCTTCGCTGCCGGCGAAACGGTGCCAACCATGTAGGTCTTGCTCGAATCCGCGATGAAGCCGTTCTTCTCGAGCGTGATGTCGAGGTTGATGATGTCACCGTCGCGGATGATCTCGCCGTCGTCGGGAATGCCATGGCAGACGACATGGTTGATCGAGCAATTGAGAACGTACTTGAAGCCATATTGCCCCTTGCTCGCCGGGCGTGCGGACAGGTCGGTCGTGATGAAACGCTCGACCAGATCATTGACCTGCATCGTGGACATACCGGCAAGCTGTAGCCCATCCAGCATCTCGAACACCGAAGCCAGCAGCTTGCCAGAGATACGCATCAGCGCGAGTTCGTCCGGGGTCTTCACCATATCAGGCGGCCACCGCATCGGGTAGGTTCACTTGTGCCGCAACGAGCTGCCTCCTGACGATCTCGCTGAAAGACAGTGCCGGATTGGCTTCGGCCAACATGCCGATCTTCATCCAGAATTCCGCCTGCGCATTGATGGACCGGCACATCACTGTGCTCGCCCGGCGCACCTCCTCGTGCAGTTGCTCGTCGATCTTCACGATGCCCATATGGTCCTCGATGCCAGCTCAATATATGAAACGTATACGAATCGTATATTGAACAGTCAAGCGGCCCAAAGCCGAAAGGCCCGGCGCGTGGGGCGCCGGACCTTCCGATGGGAACCAGTCCCGTGACCGCCGCCGCTCTTCACGATGCGGCGCGGCCCAATTCCATTCTGTGGGCTGTCCGTCACCAAAAGTGACGAACATCGCCCACAGCGAGCTTGGTCAGCCCTCGCCGTCGTCGTCCTCGGCGTCCGGCCCAGTCATCATCTCCTCGGCGACCTGCGCCGTACGGCTGCGGATCGCAGTTTCGATCCGTGCGCAGATGTCCGGGTTCTCCTTGAGGAAGGTCTTGGAGTTCTCACGCCCCTGGCCGATGCGAATGCTGTCGTAGCTGAACCATGCGCCGGCCTTCTCGACGAGACCCGCCTTGACACCGAGATCCAGGATCTCGCCGATCTTCGAGATGCCCTCACCATACATGATGTCAAATTCGACCTGCTTGAACGGTGGGGCGACCTTGTTCTTCACCACCTTCACGCGGGTCGCGTTACCGATGATATCGTCGCGGTCCTTGATCTGGCCGGTCCGGCGGATGTCGAGACGAACCGACGCATAGAATTTCAGCGCATTGCCGCCCGTCGTCGTCTCTGGATTGCCGTACATCACGCCGATCTTCATGCGCAGCTGGTTGATGAAGATCACCATGCAGCGCGAGCGGCTGATCGAACCGGTCAGCTTGCGCAGCGACTGCGACATCAGGCGGGCCTGAAGCCCGACATGGCTGTCGCCCATCTCGCCTTCGATTTCCGCCCGCGGCACCAGCGCGGCGACCGAGTCCACCACCAGCACGTCGATCGCATTCGAGCGGACCAGCGTGTCAGTGATTTCAAGCGCCTGCTCCCCGGTGTCGGGCTGCGAGACGATCAGTTCGTCGATATTGACGCCCAGCTTCTTGGCATAGACGGGATCGAGCGCATGCTCGGCATCGACGAACGCGGCGACGCCGCCGGTACGCTGTGCCTCGGCAATCACATGGAGTGCCAGCGTCGTCTTGCCCGAGCTTTCCGGGCCATAGACCTCGATCACACGGCCGCGCGGCAGGCCGCCGACGCCGAGCGCGATATCGAGCCCGAGCGAGCCGGTCGAGATCGCCTCGACCTGCATCGTCTCCTTCGAGCCGAGCCGCATTGCCGAGCCCTTGCCGAACGCGCGGTCGATCTGCGCGAGTGCGGCGTCGAGCGCCTTCTGTTTATCCGAAGAAATCGCCATGTTTCCGTCGATCACCTTGAGGGAAGCTGCCATCCGAAGTCTCCGTCGCTAGAGGCTTTACGCCTTGTCTTCAACAGGCCTGTCGCCCCGTTCTTGACGATTGCGTATATCATTTGTTCCGGTAGAACAAGTGAGGAACGATCTTTTTTTGTTCTCATTTCACAGAGGGCCGCAATGACCGAACCGACACGCTGCCGCTGGGCGCAGAGCAACCTGCTGGATATCGCCTATCACGACAGCGAATGGGGCGTCCCGGTCCGCGATTCGCGGATGCTGTGGGAAATGCTGATGCTGGAGGGATTCCAGGCGGGCCTGTCCTGGTCGACGATCCTGAAGAAGCGCGACGGGTTCCACGCCGCCTTTGCTGGGTGGGATCCAGTGAAGGTCGCGGCATTCGGCCCCGCCGATATCGAGCGACTGATGGCCGATCCGGGCATCGTCCGGGCCCGAGCCAAGATCGAGGCGGCGATCGGCAATGCCAGGGCCTATCTGGCCTTTGCCGAACGGGGCGAGGATTTCGGCGACTGGGCCTGGGGTCTTGCCGGAGGTGCGCCGGTGAAAGGCGATGGCGAGACTGTGCCCGCCAAGACCCCGACTTCCGAAGCGATGTCGAAGGCGCTCAAGGCGCGCGGCTTCAAGTTCGTCGGGCCGGTGATCGTCTATGCCTGGATGCAGGGTGTGGGGATGGTCAATGATCACGCCGCGACCTGCTTCCGGCGCGACCAGGTCTGATACTGAGCTGTCGCCCCGACCTGGTGCGCGGCCCCGCCCGCCCTTTCCGGGCTGGGCGAGAGTCTCTTCTCTGCCCCGTCCCCCGGTGGATCCCGGCACAAGGCCGGGATGACGGGTAAGGGCAAATATCGCCCGCACCGGCAGCACTTGACGGCCATTCTTTCACGTATCATTTAAAGTTACATGATTCGCGACAGTCGCCTTTCCGGGGTACTTCACCTGCTGCTCCACCTTGCCGAGCGCGAAGGACCGGTACCCTCCGAGACCCTTGCCAAGGCGATGGACACCAATCCTGCAGTGATTCGTCGCACACTCGCGGGTCTTCGCGAGCGCGGGTATGTGCGGTCCGAAAAGGGCCACGGCGGCGGCTGGACGCTCACCCGGCGTCTCGACGAGCTGACGCTGCACGACATCTATGAGGCGCTGGGACGCCCCGCCCTGCTCGCGATCGGCAACCGGTCGCAGGCGCCGATATGCCTGGTCGAGCAGGCGGTCAACGCCGCGCTGGACGAGACGTTCGACGCCGTCGAGGCGCTGCTGCTCGACCGGCTGCGCGGCGTCACGCTCGCCGATCTCGACACCGATTTCCGCGCACGCTTCGCTGCGCGCGCCACCCCTTACGACAAGGAACCTCCCCATGGCCGCTAGCGGCGAACAGCAATTCCTCGAACGCTTCGCCGATCCGGAAGCGGTCGCCAACTATGCCGAGAATCCGCCGCGCTATGTGCCGGGCTTTGCCGACCTCCACCGTATGACCGGGGTGCTGCTCGCCGAACACGTGCCGGATGATGCGCATATCCTGGTGCTTGGTGCTGGCGGCGGGCTCGAACTCAAGGCGCTGGCCGCCGCCTATCCGGGCTGGCGTTTCACCGGGGTCGACCCGGCAGCCGCGATGCTCGATCTCGCCGCGCAGACGCTTGGCCCCGACGCGCACCGCGCGGAGTTGATCGAGGGGTATATCGACAATGCTCCGGCCGGCCCATTCGATGGCGCCGTGTGCCTGCTCACCCTGCACTTCCTCGGCACGGAGGAGCGGATTCGTACCGCCACAGCGATCCGCGAGCGCCTGAAACCCGGCGCACCGTTCGTCGCCGCGCATGGCAGCTATCCGCAGGACGAGACGCGCCAGCGTTGGCTCGATCGCTACGCCGCCTTCGCCATTGCATCCGGCGCGATCCCGGAACAGGCCTATGGCGCACGCGATGCGGTGAGCGCGGCGGTCAACATGTTGTCGCCCGAACAGGATGAGGCGGCGCTGCGCACCGCTGGGTTCAACGACGTGACGCCTTTCTACGCCGCCTTCACCTGGCGCGGCTGGGTCGGATACGCCTGACGCTTGCCCTGTGGCCGCGTTCGCGCGATCCTGTGCAACCATGAGCCATGATCTCTCCGCCTTCATCACCGGCCTGCCCAAGGCCGAGTTGCATCTGCATATCGAAGGGAGCCTCGAGCCCGAGTTGATGTTCGCATTGGCCAAGCGCAACAAGGTCGCGATCCCGTTCGACAGCGTCGAGGCGGTGCGCGCGGCGTACAGCTTCAGCCGGCTGCAGGACTTTCTCGACATCTACTATGCCGGGGCCGACGTGCTGCGGACCGAGCAGGACTTCTATGATCTGGCCGACGCCTATTTCGCGCGCGCCGCGGCCGACGGCGTGATCCATGCCGAGATCTTTTTCGATCCGCAGACCCACACCGATCGCGGCATCCCGTTCCAAGTGGTTGCCGATGGCCTGCTGGCGGCAATGCGCGATGCAGAGGAACGGCATGGCCTCAGCTCTAAACTGATCCTCTGCTTCCTGCGCCATCTCGATGAGGATGCGGCGTTCGCCACGCTCAAAGCGGCCGAGCCGTGGTTCGACCGGATCGAGGGCGTGGGCCTCGATTCCTCGGAGATCGGCCATCCGCCCGAGAAGTTCGTGCGGGTGTTTGCAGCGGCGGGCAATCTTGGCCTCAAGCGCGTCGCCCATGCGGGTGAGGAGGGCCCGCCCGCTTATGTCTGGCAGGCGCTCGACCTGCTCAACATCGACCGGCTCGACCATGGCAATCGCAGTCTGGAAGACCCCGCGCTGGTGAAACGGCTGGCGGACGAGGGGATGACGCTCACCGTCTGCCCTCTCTCCAACCACAAACTCTGCGTGGTCGACGATCTGGCAAACCATCCGATCGACCGGATGCTGGGCGAAGGATTACGCGCGACGATCAACTCTGACGATCCGGCCTATTTCGGAGGTTATGTCGCCGACAATTATCGCGCGGTGGCGGCGGCACGCGGGCTGGGCAAGGCGGAACTGGCGACGCTCGCACGCAACAGTTTCACCGGATCGTTCCTCGATGAGGCAAGCCAGGCCACGCACATCGCCCGGCTCGACGCGTTCGTGGCGGCCAACTGATGCCGGTCTTCACCCCGATCTCGCACGAGCAGTTCGTCGCTGACGTGCTCGCCATCGCCGCCGCAATCCATGCTGATCGCGATTGGCGGCCCGATTTCATTATCGGCATCGGCCGCGGCGGCCTCGCGCCCGCAGTCTATCTCAGCCATGCGACGAGGATGCCGATGCTGTCGGTCGATCACAGCTCGCAGGTGCATGACTTCGCCGATGCGCCGCTTGAACGGCTGGCCGAGCGGACGCGCGCGGGCGAAAAGCTGCTGTTCCTTGATGACATCAACGACAGCGGCGCCACCATCGCCAAGCTGCGCTCCAAGCTGGCCGGCGCCGGTGCGACGCCGGGCGCGGTACGCTTCGCGACCCTGCTCGACAACGCAACGTCCAGCCAGCGCGTCGAATATGCCGCGCGCGCGATCGATCGCACCGTGATGAAGGACTGGTTCGTGTTTCCGTGGGAGGCAGTGGCCTCGGCCGCATCGATCGCTGCCGATGCAGCAGAGATGCCCGACCGGATCGCCTAGAGGCTTTCGAGCGCCTGCTCGATCGAGTCCATCGTAAAGGGCTTGGCAAGGATCGGCCTGTGCTTGTGGCCCTCGGCAATCATGTCGTCTCCGCCACCCGTCGCGACAATGAAGGGAGTTCCGGCCACCGCCAGCGCATCGGCGATCGGCCAGCACTTCTCGCCGTCGCTCAGATTCACATCGACGATCGCGGCATCGATCCCGCCCGCCGCCAGCAACGGCAATGCGCTCGATACACTGTCGGCAACACCAACGACCTGCCTGCCGAGGATATCGAGGAAATCCTCGAGCATCATCGCGATCAGCGGTTCGTCCTCGACGATGAGAATGCGGTTCAGAACGGTCACTCGATGCGGATTAGCGGGAAGAAGCAATAGCCACCAGACACTTATTTCGCGGTCAGCGCGGCGCGGGCGGCTTCGGCAAGCTGCTGTACCGAAAAGGGTTTGGGCAGGAAGGCGACATTGTCGAGGTCGATCGACTTGCGCAACTGCTCCTCGGCATAGCCCGACATGAAGATGATCTTGAGGTCGGGGTAACGCTTGCGGGCATGGCGGACCATCGTCGGGCCGTCCATCGTCGGCATCACCACGTCGGAGATCAACAGATCGGGCTTGGCGCTGGTCTGGAGCAGTTCCAGCGCAGCCTCGCCATTTTCGGCGGTCAGCACGGTATAGCCCTGGCGCGCCAATGCGCGTTCGGCAACGGCGCGGACCATCGCCTCGTCCTCGACCAGCAGCACGGTGCCGGTGCCCCACAGGTCGCCCTGAACGGGTTTTGCGACAGGCGCCTTGGCCGCGGCGTCGCCCGCGGCGTCTACGGGCAGATAGATGGTGAAGACGGCGCCTTGTCCCTTGGGGCTCTCGGCGAAGATGAACCCGCCCGACTGCTTGATGATGCCGTAGACGGTCGACAGGCCGAGACCGGTCCCCTTCCCCACTTCCTTGGTGGTGAAGAAAGGCTCCCAGATATGCGCCAGCGCATCCGGCGGAATGCCCGTGCCGGTGTCCGCGACCCGCAGGGCGGTATAATCTCCCACCGGCAGCACGTCCTCGTCCATCGCCCGTACTTCGTGCGCGGGGACGTGGAAGGTCTCGATGGTGAGCGTGCCGCCGCCGCTGGGGTTCTTGGCCAGCATCGCGTCGCGCGCGTTGACGGCAAGATTGACGACCACCTGCTCGAGCTGCCCCGGATCGGCGCGCACGGGCCCCAGGTTGCGGCCATGATTGACCACCAGCTCCACCGTTTCGCCGAGCAAGCGCTTGAGCAGGTTCGACACCTCCGAGATCACGTCGGGCAGCTGCAGAACCTGTGGCCGCAGCGTCTGCTGGCGCGAGAAGGCGAGCAGCTGGCGGGTCAAAGCTGCCGCGCGGTTGGAGTTGATCAGGATCTGCTGGATGTCGTCATAGTCGCTGTCGCCCGGCGCATGACGCATCAGCATCAGGTCGCAATGGCCGATCACCGCGGTCAGGATGTTGTTGAAGTCGTGCGCGACGCCGCCGGCGAGCTGGCCGACAGCCTGCATCTTGGTTGCCTGCGCCACCTGGCGCTTGAGCCGCCCCTCCTCGCCCGCATCGCGCAGGCTCAGCAGCACCGCCGCCTCGCCCAGACCGCGCGCGGCGGCGACCGAGATCGCGACCCCCTCGTCGGGGGCTTCGGCGAAGCGCACGGTCATGTCGACCGAATGCGCCGCGCCGCTGGCAAAACGGCGGATCGCGTCGGCAAGCGCCCCCTTGTCCTCGCGCACCACGAGATCACCGGGATAGAGCGGCGGGTTCGCCTGATTGACGTGCGCGGCGCGGACGAAGGCGTCGTTCATGTGGACGAACCGTCCGTCCCCGCCGACCAGTGCGATGCCCGAGGGCAGCAGCGAGATCAGCGATCGGACATGCGCACCCGCCGTGTCGCCGATCGCCGGCTGCGGGATCGCCAGCTCGTCGTCGAGCAGCGCCACCAGCATCGGCGCATTGTCGCCGTCGAGAAACGGGATTTCGAGGACGCGCAGCGGCGTGCCCGACAGGCCCTCGCGCTCGAAGCGGACGATGCCGAGATTGTCGGTGATCAGGAAACGCGTGAAATCGCGCCCCTCGATCATCGCATTCTCGTCACCCATTGCGCGTTGGCGGACGACGCGATTGGCGGCACGGACGCGCCCGTCTGCGCCCAGCAGCGTCATCATGATCCCCGCGCTGCCGAGACGATCGCCCGAATGCCCCGCGACGAGCGCCTGCGCCTGCTTGGCGAGGTCGACGACATCGGTGCCGGCAAAGCGCCACACCAGCATCGAATCGCCGACGCGGGTGATGTGGGCTGTCAGCTTGGTGCCCGCCGCATCGAATGCGCCGCTCGACGCCTGCCCATCGCGCCACGCCGTCCGCCCGGCAGTGCCGAGCTGAGCCGAAACCCAGTCCCCCGGCACGACGCCCGGTGGTGCGGGATAGGTCGGGAAGAACGCCCCGAAGCGATCGTTGGCGCAGACTAGGCGACCGGCACGATCGGTTACCGCGAGGGCGTCGCTACTCATCGAGGCGAGCGTATGGGCGACTGACCAGTCGACCGCCGGCTCTTCCGGCTGCGCCACCGGCCAGAGTCGTGCCGCAAGATAGACGATGCCCGCAATCGCCAGCGCCGCGGCAAGGAAGCCCGCCGCGACCATGATCGATCCGGTCAGGAACAGCACGATGCCCGCTGCCGCCGCGCCCGCCGCGATCGCGATGATCAGGGGTGCGGCGACGGAGCGGGGATCATCGGCGAAGGGTGCGGAGGCCATCGCCTCCTTTCCCGCTCCCCCGCGTTCCGGTCAAGCGTTCAGCGCCAGCCGGAGACGCAGCTTGCGCTCACCAGATGCGGACGCGGTTCGCCGGGGCGAGGTACAGCTTCTGCCCGTCCTTGGCGCCGAACGCGCCATACCAGGGATCGAGGTTGCGGACGACCCAGGCGCGCTGGATCGATGGGCTGTGCGGATCGGTCAGCAGACGCGCGCGCAGGTTCGCCTCGCGATAGTTGCGCCGCCAGATCTGCGCCCAACCAAGGTAGAAGCGCTGGTCGCCGCTGAAGCCGTCGATCACCGGCGCCTTCTTGCCGTTCAGCGAATGCTGATAAGCGTCATAGGCGATGGTGAGGCCGGCAAGATCGCCGATATTCTCGCCCAGCGTGAATTCGCCCTTCACATGCTCGCCCGGCAGCGCCTCATAGGCGTCATACTGAGCGACGAGCGCCTTGCTCGCCGCCTCGAACGCCTTGGTGTCGGCCGGGGTCCACCAGTCGGACAGTTCGCCCTTCTCGTTATACTTGGCGCCCTGATCGTCGAAGTGATGGCTGATCTCGTGGCCAATGACGGCGCCGATGCCGCCATAGTTCACCGCCGGGTCGGCCTTGGGGTCGAAGAAGGGCGGCTGCAGGATCGCGGCGGGGAACACCACTTCCATCATGCCGAAATTGGCATAGGCGTTGATGGTCTGGGGCAGCATCCCCCACTCCCATTTGCGCACCGGGCCACCGAGCTTGTCGAGCATGTACTGGTAGTCGAACCGGTTGGAGCGGACGGCATTGCCGAACAGGTCGTCGCTCTTGATCTCAAGCCCGGCATAGTCGCGCCAGCGATCGGGATAGCCGACCTTGACGGTGAAGTTCTTGAGCTTCGCCTTCGCCCGCGCCTTGGTCTTGGGCTGCATCCATTCGAGCGCGTCGATCCGCCGACCCATCGCGTCGAGCACGTTGGCGACCAGCTTGTTCATCTCCGCCTTGTACTCGGGCGGGAAATAGCGCGCGGCGTAGATCTTGCCGACCTCCTCGCCCAGCGTACCCTCGGTAAAGGTGACGGCACGCTTCCAGCGCTCTTCACGTTGCGGAGTGCCCTGCAGCGTCGTGCCGTAGAAGGCGAAATTCTCGTTCGCGACCGAATCGGGCAGATAATTGGCCAGCCCGCCCAGGCTGCGCAGCAACATCTGGTCCTTGAGCACCGCAATCGGCGCCTTGTCGAGAATGTCGGCCGTACCCTTGACCGCACTGGGCTGGCCGATCAGCACGTCGGTGATCTTGGGGCTGAACGCCTTGAGCATTGCCGGCATGTCCAGCGTCGGGCTCGAGAATTGCGCGGTCTGGGCCAGCGTGAACTTGTTGTAGCCCTTGACCGCGTCCGACGCGTCCTCGCGGGTCCATTGGACCTTGGCGATCTGGGCCTCCAGCTCCATCACCGCCTTGGCGCGCACCTCGGCATTGTCCTCCCCGGCCAGCGTCAGCATCTTGGCGAGGTGCGCCACATAGGCCGTGCGGATCGACGCCATCTTGGGGTTGTCGAGCAGGTACATGTCACGATCGGGCAGGCCCGTGCCACCCTGGTAGATGGTGAAGATGTAGCTTTCGGGATGCTTGTCGTCCTGGCCGACATAGCCGCCGAACGGGCCGCTGATGCCCATCTTCGCCGCTTCGACGACCAGCGCCGAATAGCCGGCCTTGCTGTCGAGCGCCTTGACCTTGTTCAACCAGGGCTGGATCGGCGCGAGGCCGCGATACTCGACCGTCGCGGTATCGAGATAGCTGGTATAGGCGCGCCCGATGGTGCTGTTCGCGTCGCCCTTCACCGCGTCGAGGATCTCGCGCACGCGCTGCTTCGACAGGTCGTCGAGCGCGGTGAACATGCCATAGTTGGACTTGTCGGCGGGGATCGGCGTGCCCTTCGCCCAGGCGCCGTTGGCAAAGCCATAGAAATCGTCGCCGGGCGCGACGGTCTTGTCCATGCCCTTGGCATCGAAGCCGAAGCTGCCGAGTTGCGGCTTGGAGCCGGTTTCGGCCGGAGCGGGCGCAGGCGCCTCACGCGCCGAAAGCGCGGTCGCAGCACCAATGATCGCGGTGCCGGCAAGAAGGACGGAAGTAACGAAAAGACGCATCGTGCACCTATGGGCAGGAGTCGGGATGCGCGTGTCTTACGCCGATGATACGCCGGATCAAGTCTCGGATGTTACCGCGCTCAATTGCCCGCGGCACGTTCCTTCTTCCGCTTGCGCCACTTGTTGGCGATCCACAGCCGCCAACCCACCGCGCTGATGATGTAGCCCAGGATCGACGAGATGATCGTGATCGTCACCAGTCCGGTAATCAATGCCGGCCCCGCTTCGGACCACAGCCAGTTCAGCCAACTGTCGTTGGCAACATGGGTCGCGATCGGTTGACCCGGCACGGTCGCGTCGAAATGCAGGATCTTGCGGCCGACCCAATAAGCAAATGCCCACAGTGGCGGGGTGGTGAAGGGATTGGTCAGGAACGTCGTCAGCGAAGCCACCGGGATATTCGCTCGGAACGGTAGCGCCAGCAGTGCGGAGAAAAAGATCTGCGCAACCGGGATCATGATCCCCGTGACCATCCCCAGCGCGACGCCGCGCGGCACCGACCGGCGGGTAAAGCGCCACAGTTCCGGCGCGAGCACGCGATGCGCCACCGGCCTCAGGAAGCGATTGGCCTCCAGGCTCTCGCGGGTCGGCATGTTGCGATCCGCCCACGCCCGTACCCGCTCCCAGAAGGTCCGCTTAGCCACGGTCGCGGAGGATCCTTCCCTGTTCACGCTTCCAGTCACGCTCCTTGATCGACTCCCGCTTGTCGTGAGTCTTCTTGCCCTTCGCCAGCGCCAGCTCCACCTTCGCACGGCCACGCGAGTTGAAGTAGATCGACAGCGGCACCAGGGT
>CAYOXO010000079.1:0-19763 GCA_964407945.1 uncultured Stakelama sp. | reverse complement strand
ACCTCATCGAGCTCACACGAAGTCAGCCCACGGATCCGCCCGGCAAGCCAATGCCGGACATCGCCCTCATGCGGAAGGATTTCGCGCGCGAACCAGAGAAGGCGGGCCTGATGGTCCATTGGGAGAGAGCATCAGCAAAGCCACTCGACGTCAAGAAAAAACCGTCACAAAATCCAAATAATTCCAAAGTAAATTATTGATTGTGCGCGAAAATATCCGGCGGATACCGAAGTATCCGTCGCGCACGTTTCTTGCCGGTTGCTGGAAGCGCCTACTGCGTGATGCGCTTCACCACCTTGCCATCCTCACCCAGGAACTCGATCACGGGCAGACCGTCATCGCCCACCTTCATCACCAGCCGCGGCCGCCCCTGCTTGTCGGCGAGGCGGACGACCGCATCCTCCAGTTGCTTGCCGGCGAAGAAGCGCTCGGCGCCGACACCGCCATTGGCCTTGGCGTGCGCCATCATCTCCTCACGGATCTTCAGCTTGCCCGCCTCGGTCGGCTCGCGCGCGGCGCGGTCGCTCATTTCCATCAGCGGCTGGATCGACGCGTCGGGGCGGTCCCAGACGCGGACCCCGGCCACGCGCCTGCGGTCGTTCTCCGAATAGACCATTCCGACCGTCTGATCCTGCTTGTACTGGTCGAACAGGATCGAGGCGCTGGCCGAATTCTTGCCGTCGACGGTGCGGTTGCCGAAACCCATCCCGCCGACTTCGTCGCCATTGTCGTTGAAGAACAGCATCCCGCCCTGATCGCGGTTGTGATGCTTGTATTCCTTGCCGTCCATGAACAGGCCGGGGAAGCGCGCCTTGTTCGACAGCACCAGCCGATATCGCCCGTTCGGCTCGACGATGTTGACGCGGCCGACATTGATCTCGTCGAAGGTCGCGATACGCGCCTTCTCCGCCGGGGTCGAAGTGGCGACCGCCCAGCCGCCGGGCAGCATCGTGCCGATGCCGAGCGCGGTGCCGATCGCCAGCGCCATTCTCCAGGAAGGTGCCGTCATCGCTCGATCTCCCTCAATAGTTCCAGTCGGCCACGGGCGCGCCGGCGGGAGCGTTCTTGCGCACATGCGCGCCCATTTCCTTGATCACCCCGGTCCAGTCGGTGTGGTGCCAATTATGCCCCTTTTTGGGCCGGCCATATTCGAAGCGGATCGGGTAGTTCGCGCCGCCGACCTCGCGCACCATCTCCTCGAACTTGTAGACGCCGAGGTTGAGGAAGAACTCGTCCTGCTCGCCCGCGAAGAAATTGAGCTTGCCCGACAGCTTTGGCGCGAGCTTCGCCCAATTCGTCTTGGCATAATGGGTCAGGTCGAAGCCGTTGGTGCGGTAGTATTCGGCGACCTCGCGGTCGATCACGCCGGTCAGCGGGTCGAACAGCGCGCGCGGATAGCCGTCCTTGTCGGTCGGGCCATAAGTCGATTGCCAGATCGCGAGCTGGTAGAAACCGCGGCCACGATCGCCCAGCATCAGCTCGAGCTTCGACAGGTCGCGCATCGACAGGCCGGGCAGCCCCTCACGCGTCCGGCGGAACGGACGCTCGGCGGTCTGCCATTCGCTGACCCGATATTCGAACATGTTCGGTTCGCGGTAGATGTCGGCCACGCCCCAGCGGGTGAAGTCGATCGGATCGGGATTGAAGATCCACGCCCCGCCGAACAGGTCGGGATAGTGGAGCTGAAGCGCGAGCGACTCCCACCCCCCGGTCGATGCGCCCTCGACGATCCGGCCATAGGGCTGATCGATCAGGCGGAACTTCTTCTCCAGATACGGCATCAGCTCCTTGGTGATGGCGTCGCCCCACGGGCCGTTATTGGCCGAGTTGAGGACATAGGATTCGAAGAAATAGGGGCTGTATTGCTCCAGCGTGATCGCGACGAAACGCGGCATCCCCTCGCCATCCCAGTCCTTGTAGAACTGGTAGCCGGTCTCCAGCGCGGCATCGGCGGCGCGTTCGCGCGCACGCGGCGTGTCGGTCGTGGCATCGGTGGTGAAACCGAACGGGATGTCGCCATGGCTCAGGGCATAGACCGCCGGGTAGCGCGCGTTGGGATTGGCGTCGAAGCCCTTGGGCAGCAGTACCGTCGCGCCGATCATCATCGGCATGCCCCAGAAGTCCGACAGCACCTTGCTCTTGATGCGGACATGCTTGAGCCAGGGCGTCTCGACCGGTGCGGCAGGTGGCGGGATCGTCTCGGTCAGCGCCAGCGCGATCGGTGCGCTCGCCACCGGCGAAATGCGGACCTTGGCGACCTTGCTGAACAGGTTCCCGCCGCTTTGATAGGCCGTCGCGCGCGCCTGATTGGGCGCGGGCACCCACAGGGTGTGGCCGTCCGATCGTTTTGTCTGGACATAACGGATCAGCACCGCCTGGACGTTGTATTCGCCCGGCGGCAGGCTCTTGAGATCAATCGGATAACCGACCGAATCCTGGCCGACGGTGACGCTCGCGCCCGGCTTCAGCGCATCGACATTGACCGCGAAGGACGGCGGGCCAAGCATTCCGATGGCGTTGCGCGGCTCGGCGACGTCGGTGCCGGCGGCGACTACGATAAGGCGCCCGGTCACCGGACCGCCAGCATCGGCGGGAAGCTGGACCGAAAAATTGAGCTGCGCTGCGGCGGGAAGCGCCAGCGTGACTACGATCAACGCGACGATCGCGCGCCAAGCCCCTGTCCAACTGCCGATCACGTGCATCCCCCTCCGCAAAACGTCCCTGATAGGGAGGATGCACGCGGCGGCGGTTTCCCCCAGTCGGTCAGCCGGTTTTTCGCATCACGATCCGCCCGCGCTGCATCACCAGCACCGGCTTCTGCGTCGCTGCGATATCCGCAACCGGATTTCCGGCGACCGCGACGATATCGGCATCCTTGCCCATCTCGATCGTGCCGACGCGATCGGCGACGCCGAGCAGGCGTGCCGCCTCACGCGTGCCGGCGATCAACGCTGTGGCGGGACGCATGCCGTAGCGGGTGAGCAGCACCATCTCGATCGCGTTCTTGCCATGGCCCTTGTCGACCACGCTCATGTCGGTGCCCGCCGCGATCGGCACGCCGATGCGGATCGCCATGCGCAGCATGTCGTGATGCGCTTTCGATGCGGCGACCGCCTTCTCGGCGATGTTGGGCGGATAATTGCCCGAATGGGTCTCGACCCAGTCGATCGCGGTGCAGGTCGGCACCAGGAACACGCCCTTGGCCTTCATCAGCTTGAGCGTCGCTTCGGACAGGAAGCTGCCATGCTCGATCGAGTCCACGCCCGCTTCGATCGCGATCCGCGCAGCGGTATCGCCATGCGCGTGCGCGGCAACCTTGCGGCCCCAATTATGCGCCTCCTCGACGGCTGCGGTGATCTCCTCGCGCGTCAGTTGCGGGACATCGACCGGATCCCAGGACAGCACGCCGCCAGAGACGCAGATCTTGATCGCGTCGGCGCCGTTGTTCATCTGGTGGCGCACCGCCTCACGGCATTCGGCGCCGCCCGAGCAGACGCCGTCGATCGCGGTCTTGGGCGCGACGCGCTCGGCAGGGAATGGCGGCTGGTCGCAGCTGCCGCCGCGCGCAGTGATCGGGTTGCCCGCAGCCAGGATGCGCGGACCCGGGGTCAAGCCGGCGTTGATCGCGTTGCGCAGCCCGATGTCGATGAAATAGCGCGCGCCGACATGGCGGACGGTGGTGAAGCCCGCCTCCAGCGTCACTTTCGCATTGGCGCCGGCATAGAAGGCCTGCTCGCTCTGCGTGCGCATCATCTGTTTGAAGACATGGCGGTAGTAATCGGCATCGGATTCGAGCGTCAGGTGCGAATGCGCGTCTATGAAGCCGGGCAGCAGGGTCGCGTCGCCCAGGTCGATCACCTGCGTTCCCGCCGGGATGTCGGCGGTGGCGCCGACCCCGACGATACGACCGTCGCGGACCAGCACCACGGCATCGTCGCGCATCCGCTCGCTGGTCGCATCGAACAGGCGGGCGGCCTTGAGCGCGATCAGCCCCTCCCCGGCGGGCGGCACGCCGCGCTGCGGCGCTGCCGAGCAAAGCATTGCCCCGGCCAGCGCCACCGCCATCACCTTGCCGATGCGCGTCATCCCCATGCCTGCCCTCCTCCTGCCCGGAACGACGTCCGGCGCGCGCATTTCCGCCAGTCGGACATGGCGGATCGGTGCGGCTTGCCCGTCGTAGCTGGAAGGGCCTGCGACAATCCAGAGGGCAAGGGACACGGCAATGGTGAAGATGCGGATCGAAGGTTCGTTCGTGGCGACGGTAACACCGTTCGATTCAACCGGGGGAATCGACTTCGGCGCGTTCCGCACACTGATCCGGCACCTGGGCGACCATGGCACCCGCGCCGTGCTGTTCATGGGATCGACCGGCGAACCGACACTGCTGACTCCTGAGGAGAAGAAGCGCCTGATCGTCGAGACTGTGAAGCTGCGCCCCGCCGACATGTTGTTCTTCTACGGCTGCAGCGGCCCAACCACCGATCAGGTTATCGACAATGTTCGCTTCGCCGCGGCAAGCGGCGCCGATGGCGCGATCATCGCACCGCCACCCTATATCTGCGCGCCGGAAAGCGACATCGCCGACTTCTACATGGAGATCGCCGACGCGACCGACCTGCCGCTCGGCATCTACAACAACCCGCCACGGGTGAAGACCGACCTCGACTGGAAGCAGCTGCTCAAGCTGTTCGCCCACCCGAATATCGTGGTTCACAAGGAATCGACCGCGCGCGTCGGCCAGGTCGGCCGCATCCTCGCCGCGCGGCCCGACGTGTCGGTGATGTGCTGCGACTCCCCCAATCTCGGGCTGGTGGTGCCGACGATGGCGCTGGGCGGGCACGGCACCGCCAACATGACCGGCAATCTCGCCCCCGCCGAGATGGCGACACTATCGACGCCATGGCGCGACGGCGGCGATGCCGCGCGCTTCCGCGAGCAATATCTGGCGCTGTTACCGCTGATGCATTTCAACTATTCGGCGATCAATCCGGTCGCGGTCAAATCGCTGATGCAGGCATGCGGCCTGCCCGTGGGTCACTTGCGCAAGCCTTTGCGCGGCCTGGACCCCGCCGCGATCTCCGCCGGTATCCGGGCAATCCGCGAGCTGGGGCTGGCCGAGCGCTATGGCTATCGCGTCCGCGACCTTGCCGCCTGAGGTGGCACGGCTGACGATCGAGGCGGATCGCTGCGTCGAACTATTGCCGCGGGTGCTCGGAATCCTCGCGCAGCAATCGCTGATCCCCGCTGCGATATCGTTTCAGGGGCTGGGTGACTCGCTTTCGCTAACGCTCGACCTGGACAATCCTGAGCAGCGCACCGCCTCCCTGCTGGTCGGCCGCATCGAGCGGATCGTCGCCATTCGATCGATCACATTAGCCATGCCCAGACGGGCATCACCGCTCTAGGCCGCATCGGCAAGGCGGGGCTGGACGCGTGCTTCCGATCCGCGTCGCTTCTGGTCGAGGCATGCTGCATATACCTCCGCCACCGACGATAGCTGCCCGTGCCAGTCATGGGCCAGCGCACGCCGTGCTGCAGCCGTACCAAGCGCCACTCGAGCTGAACGCGACAGGATCAATTGCTCGAGTGCATCGGCATAGGCCGCGACCTCGTCGGCCTGCACGAGCAGCCCCGAAACGCCGTGCTCGATCAGTGCGGTGGCGCTATCGACCCGTGCCGAGATGATCGAGACCCCCGACGCCATCGCCTCGAGATTGACGTTCCCGAACGCCTCGGTAACCGACGGGTTGATCAGGACATCCGCGCTCGCGATTGCCGTGCCCAGCCGTTCCCCGGTCAGGTGGCCGAGGAAGAGCGCATCCGGAAGCTGCTCGGAAAACCAGTCCCGCGCAGGCCCCTCTCCCACGATCATCGGCCGCACTCGATGTCCGCGTTCGCGCACGGTACGGATCACGTCGGCAAAGAGGCCGATTCCCTTCTCGCGGACCAGACGGCCGAAGAATAGCGGGATGACTTCGTCAGGCGCATAACCCCATTCACGCCGCCATGCCGTGCTGCGCCATCCCGGGTTGAACTGGCCATGATCGACCCCCCGTCCCCAAACCGAGACCCGTCCGCTCAGGCCCGCCTGGCGGAATGACCTGGCGATTGCCTCGGTCGGCGCAAGCACATGATCGCAGCCGTCATAGAAACGCGCCAGGTACCGCTCCGCCGGCTTCCGCAACCACCGCAACCCGTAATAGTCGAGATAGGTCTCGAAGCGCGTGTGCAGGCTGCTGACGACCGGAACGCCAAGCTCGCGCGCGAATTGCTGCGCGCGCCATCCAAGCCAGTCCGGCGCCGACAGATGCACGATGTCGGGCGCAAACGCGCGAATGTCCTGCCTGACTTTCGAGGGAAGACCGAGCGCAACCCGATACTCGTCGCGCCCCGGGATCGCGAGCGAACGGACGGGCACGACGTCGCCCACCGAGTTGAACGCCGGCTCCGCCGCGACCGGCGAATAGACTCGTACCGCAGCGCCCTCCTCGTGGAGCAGGTGGCCGACAAGCCGGTTGAGCGCCTGATTGGCGCCATCCCGAACGCAATCGTAATTTCCGGAGAACAGCGCAACGCGCAACCCTGAGCGTCGGACCTGCAGCGGATCATCCGCCTGCTCCATCAGATACGCCGCCATATTCCCTCGCTATTCCCGATCATGTCTCCTTGAACTGGGCCAGCTTGGTGCAGGCATTGTCCGTGAAAGATGGAGATCGTGTGGATCGCCGGGACTCGACCCAGCGTCGGCAAGACCTCCACCATCGCTCCACACTACGACTCCAGATGCGGCTTCCCGGTCGATCAAGACCGCAGTGCTTTTGGAGTTTCACATGAAGATCAAATCCCTCCTCTGCGGGATGGCGCTCGTCGCCGCTGGAACCGCGCACGCCCAGGACTCGTCGGACAAGCCCTTCAACGGGTTCAAGGTCGGCGCTTCGGCGGGTATCAGCCGTACGAGCATCGACAAGCCGGTCGCAGGTGAGAAGGCCGAGCTGGACGTTTCCAAGAAGAGCTTCGACTGGCGCGGCTATGCCGGCTACGACATCCAGACCGACAGCAACATCGTGCTGGGCGTCGAAGTGGGCATGGGCGGCGGCGGCAGGACCTTCACCCAGAAGGTCGGTGCAACCAACGTCAAGGTGAATCCCGGCCGCACGTTCGATGCGACGGCGCGCGCCGGCTATGCGTTCAACAACATCCTCGTCTTCGGCAAGGCCGGCTGGGCTCGCCAGCATTTCGACCTGACCGCGACCCCGACGGCGATCGGCGCCAAGCCGGTCGATACCAAGGTCAAGGAAAGCGGGTTCCTGTTCGGCGGCGGCGCCGAAGTCGCACTCACCCCCCAGTTCGCGATCCGCGGCGAATATGATCGCGTCAAGTTCAACGACGAAATCAAGCGCGATCGCTTCCTGCTCGGCGGCGTGATGCGCTTCTGAGGGTTCGCCGTCCCGCATCCCTACTGCGGGGCGGCGAAACACAACCCCGTCAGGGGTTCACCGACGGGCTTGCGGCCCGTCCGTTTCGGCCGGGGCGATATCGTCCTATTGTCCCGGCCGGATTGGGGCGCGAGGCGGGTATCCGCAGCCCCTCCATCAAATCTCCACAATTCGTTCGCTTAATCTCGACTTCAGGGCGGTGAAGCACCCTAAAGAGGAGTCGAACGTGGACAGTGCATTGGTATTGATCGTCGAGGACGAGCCGGAAATCGCCTCGATCCTCGATGCCTATTTTACGCGTGACGGCTTTCGAACGGTGACGGCCGGTAACGGCGAAATCGCGTTGCAGCACCATTTGATGCTCGCGCCCGACCTCATCGTCCTGGACGTCAAGCTCCCCAGAACCGACGGCTTCGCGGTGCTTGCGGAAATTCGCCGCCGTGGCGGAACACCGGTGATCATGGCGACCGCCCTTACCGAAGATCTCGACAAACTGTCGGCGCTCCGATTGGGCGCGGACGATTACGTGGTCAAACCGTTCAACCCGCTCGAGGTTGTCGAGCGGGCAAAGGCGATCCTGCGGCGCGGCCGGATGAGCCAGGACGCGCTGATCCGCCATGGGCAGCTTGAGCTCGATGGTGCCGCGCACGCCGCCTATGTGCTGGTCGCGGATCGGCGACAGCTCCTCAATCTGACGTCCACCGAATTCAAGCTGCTCGCACATATGATGCGCGCGCCGACCAAGGCCTTTTCGCGTGGAGAACTGCTCGATGCCTGCATGCCCGAAAGCGATGCGCTCGAACGCACCGTGGACAGCCATGTGAGCAACCTTCGCCGCAAGCTGCTGATGGCTGGCGCCGACGATCTGCTGGGCGGCGTTCGCGGCATTGGCTACCGGCTGCTGCCGCCATGAATCATGCGGCTACCGCAAACAGCGGCGGTCCGCGCGCGGAGGCGTCAGCGATTGCGACGCCGTTCCGGGATGAAGTAGAGCAGCCAGAGAAACCAGCCGAGCGAAAGAAACGCCCAGGCGCTCTCGCGGCCATGCCAGGCGAGGACCATGTCCGGCACCTTGTAGAATCCGATCAGGCCGACAAAGCCGAGCCACCATCGCTTCTGCATCCGCACACGCAACTCCTCGCAAGACGCCCGCCGCATATGCGGCGCGCGCCGACGATCACGATGCGAACGTCAAGAGTCGGTCGAGATTTGATGGGTGCTCGGCGCAGCCCCATATCCAGGAACTTCTACCGATGAACCGAAAGCGGCCGGACGGAATGACGACTGACATTGCAACGCCCAGACGCCGCCGAACGGGCAGGCCCAGCCCGACCAGCCTTGCCGGACTGGGCGGAATGATCGGGCGCGCGAAGTATCGCAGGCGCCGCGCCCGGCTGACGACGCAATTGACCGCCGCGATGACGGTCGTCGCCTTTCTCTCCGTGGTCGTGATGCTCGGCGGCATGCTGACCTTTTATGTCTGGTCCATCGATCTGTTCATCAACAGCCTCCCGGCTGGCGCGCGGCGCGCACAGGAAATGGTCGACAACAACCAGCTACCGCCGCGTGAGGATCTGGAAGCCCTCCTCAACGCGTATCGGGGATGGGAAGCTGGCTTCGAATTTCGCGAACTGGTCGCAGTGACCGTCCTCGGTGCGCTCGCACTGCTGGTCGGCATCATCTCGGGGCGCTGGTTCGCAGCGCGGATCAGCGATCCGGTGCATCGGGTCGCCGCCGCCGCCCGGCGCGTGGCGGCGGGGGACCGGACCGTCAGGGTTGCCGTGACCGGTCATGGGGTCGGAGAGACACATCAACTGATGGCCGATTTCAACATGATGGCGCGCGAGATGGAGCGGTCCGAACGTGAAATGCGCGATAGCATCGCAGCGATCGCGCACGAGCTACGTACGCCGTTGACCGTGTTGCGCGGCCGGCTTCAAGGCATGGCAGACGGTGTCTTCGTCGCCGATGCAAAGGGGATCGAAGGTCTGATCTTCCAGACCAATGCCCTCGCCCAGATCATCGAGGATCTGCGAACGCTCAGCCTCGCCATGTCGGGCCGGCTGGTGATGCGCCCGACGATGATCGATCTCGCATTCGAGGCAGACCGGACGATCGATGCCTATTCTTCCGAACTGGCCAGTGTGGGCATGGTTGCCGAACGCGACCTGATCCCGGTGCGACTGGCCGCCGATGGTGCCCGCTTGCGCCAGATCCTGCTCGCGCTGCTCGACAATGCCCGGCGTTATGCTGCGGCCGGCGGCATTGTCAGGATCGAGACCGGGTCCGATCGCGACGGGGCATTTCTGCGGGTGCTCGACAATGGGCCAGGGATTGCTGCCGAAGATGCCGAGCGCCTGTTCCAGCGCTTCTGGCGCGCCGACGATTCCCGTTCGCGCGATTCCGGAGGCACCGGACTCGGCCTCGCCGTGGTGAAGGCCATTGCCGAAGCGCATGGCGGCCGCGCCTGCGCCACACCGCGTCAGGGCGGCGGCGCCTGTTTCGAGGTGCGCCTGCCGCATTGAGGGCAACCTCCACATCGCGTCCACACTTCGTGGGCCATAGCTCCATCAACGGCCACCATCAGCGCGGCCATGATATCGCTGGCTCGCAAATCCATCGTGCACGAATGGCGCCGCTTCGCGCCCGCCATCTTCGCGATCGCCTTTTCGGGCATCCTGCTCGTGATCCAGGCCGCGCTCGCCGTCGGCATCTTCGCCACGGTAGCGGTCTATGTCGAGAAGTCCGACGCCGAACTCTGGGTCGGGTTTCCGGGCACGCCCAGTGTCGATCAGGGGCGCTATATCTCCAACCGCACCGAATCCTTCGTGCGGATGAATCCCGATGTCGATCGCACCGAGCCCTTCTCCTGGGCGGGTGGCGTCTGGCGGTCCCGGCCCGGTGCAGGCGATGTCAGCGTCGTCCTTGCCGGCATAGACCCCCGCCCCGGTTCGCTCACCTTTGCGCGTGTCGTCTCGGCCGACCTGCGCGAGAGGCTCAAGATGCCCGGCGCGGTGCTCGTCGATATGGCCGACCGCGCGAAGCTGGGTGTCAGCATCGGATCGCATGCCGAGATCAACGGCAAGAAGGTCCATGTCGTCGGCTTCACCGAAGGGTTGCGCGGTATCGGCAGCGTCAACGTCATCTCCTCGCTCAGCACCGCGCGGCATCTCGATCCCGGCCTCCAGCATACCGACGACGTGGCCTATTACCTCGTCAAGCTGCGCGCGGGCGCTGATCCAGCCAAGGTCAAGGAAGCGCTTTCGCCCAAGGGAGTGACCGCGCGCTATGAGGCATGGACCGCAAAGGACTTTGCCAACCGGACGACCAACTATTGGTTGTTCGAATCCGGCATGGGTACCGCCTTCGGCCTTTCCTCACTCGTCGCGGTCATCGTCGCGATCGTCATCACCAGCCAGACACTGATGGCAGCAGTCGCCGCATCGATCCGCGAATTTGCGACGCTGCGCGCGCTCGGCGCACCAGGCAGCCACCTGCGTAGCGTCGTCCTGCAACAGGCTTTGTGGGTCGGCGTCGTCGGTCTCGTGATCGCAGGCATTCTCTCCGCCCTGGTCCTGTGGCTCGCCCAGCTCGCCTATATTCCGGTTGCGATTTCGCTGCCGATCACCGCGGGCTGTGGCGCGCTCGTCCTCTGTGTTGCGATCCTGTCGGGCTTCGTCGCGCTGAGCCAGCTCTCCAAGGCCGATCCGGCCGCGTTGCTCCGGTGAACTTCATGACAAAATCCAATGCAGCCGCCGCGATCGATGCGCACGCGATCAGCAAATCCTATACGGTCGGCCAGGTTCGCACGCAGATCCTGTTCGGAGTCAGTGTCGCGATCATGCCCGGCGAACTGACGCTGGTCGTGGGCCCGTCGGGCTGCGGCAAGAGTACGCTGCTCGCGATCCTGTCGGGATTGACCCCGCCCGATCAGGGCGAGGTCCACACGCTTGGCCAACCACTCTCGCAAATGAAGGCCAGCGCGCGCGATGCCTTCCGGCTGGCGAACACTGGGTTCGTCTTTCAGGGTTTCAACCTGTTCAACGCGCTCACCGCCGAAGAGCAGGTCGCCTATGTACTGCAATGCATGAAGGTGAAGCCGGCCGCGGCGATGGAACGCGCACGCACCGCGCTCTCGGCCGTCGGGCTCGGTCCCCGCATGAAGCTACGGCCGTTCGAACTGTCGGGCGGCGAGAAGCAGCGCGTCGCGATCGCCCGCGCGCTCGCCAAGGAGCCGCGCATCCTGTTCGCCGACGAGCCGACCAGCGCGCTCGATTCCCAGAATGGTCATGCGGTGATCGCGCTGCTGCGCGACATTGCGCACAATCAGGGCGCCGCAGTCCTGTGCGTGACCCACGACCCCCGGCTGCTCGGCTTCGCCGACCGGATCATCCGCATGGAAGATGGCCGGATCATCGGCGACGAGCGCCCTGCCCCCCAATCCTCCGTTCAACACGAGTCACATTGATCATGCCTATCCGCTCTGCGTTCCCGAGCCTGGGTCTGCTGCTGCTCTCCGCGACTGCCCTCAGTGGCTGCGGTGAGGTCGATGCGCCCGCCGCGGCGACCACTACGCCACGCGATGTCGTAGCGATCGCCAAGGGCAAGATCGATGTCGAAGGCGGGGTCATTCGCCTCGCCGCACAGCGCGAAGGCCTGATCCAGGCAGTCTTCGTCGAGGAAGGCGACCGCGTGAAGAAGGGCCAGATCCTGGCGCAGATCGATACGCGCCAGGCCGAGCTGGGTGTCGCGCAGGCTCGCGCCGATCTTGCCGAGGCGCAGGCGCGCGCGACCATTGCCAGGGCGCGCTCGCTGGCCGCCGATCGCGAGGCAAGGCGCCTCGCCGATCTGGCCGCGACCAATGCGGTTCCCGTGCAGGACGCCGACAAGGCGCGCGACGAGGCCCGTGTGCAGCGCGGCGAACTGGCGACAGCCGCAGCCGTGATCGGCGTGGCCCGCGAAAAACTCCAGCGCGAACTCTTCGAGATCGAGGCACGGCGGATCCGTGCGCCGCTCGACGGCCGGATCGTCCGCCGCTCCGCCAAGCCGGGCGATGGCGCTTCCACCTTCAACGTCACCGAGCTTTTCCTGCTGGCCCCCGAAACCGAACGCATCGTTCGCGCCGAGCTCGACGAGCAGTTCGTGACCAGCGTCCGCCCCGGCCAGCGCGCGCGCATCCTGCTCGACTATGACGACAAGCAGGCGTTCGAGGGCAAGGTATCGCGGCTCGGCGAAGTCTTCGGCGCACGCAAGCTCGCCAGCGACGATCCGAATGAGCGTCAGGACACCCGCGTGATCGAGATGGTCGTCAATGTCCAGAACGGTCAGACGCTCCGCATCGGCCAGCGCGTCCAGGTGCGGGTGCTCAAATGAGCCGTGTCGCGAACTTCGCCTTGCTCGGGATCGCACTCGCTTTGCCCGCCTGCGCCAGCTTCCCGGACGCGGCGGGTGGTGGCCGGATCGTGCACATCGCCGATCTCAAGACCGAGACACCACGCGGCTGGACCTATGATCTGGGCGACCCCGCCTTCACGGCCTTGCTCGACCGCGCCGATCTGGGCTCGCTCGACGTCAAGGCCGCTCTTGCCCGCGCCGCGGCGCGTGATACCGCAGTCCGTCTCGAACGCGGTGCGAGGCTTCCGACGATAGACGGCACCGCCGGATGGCAGCGCTCGATCGCCGGCGGAGATCGCAACGCGCGCGGCGTCGACCTCGGCGCGACTGCGAGTTGGACTCCCGACCTCTGGGGCGCCGTAAACGCAGCCGTGGGTGCCGCGCGCGCCGACGCCCGGGCGGCCAGCCACGATGTCGAAGCCGCCCGCGCCGTCCTGGCCGCGGACCTCGCCCGCGGCTGGCTTGCCCTCGTCGCAGCGGATGACCGGCTGGCGCGCATCGAACGGCGCCAGACGATGGAGCGCGAAGGACGCACCCTCGCCCAACGCCGCATCGCCGCCGGCTATGCCGCGCAGGACGAGGTTCTCGCGCGCGACGCCGCGCTGGCCCGCCTCGCCGACGAGCGTCTGACCGTCGCCAACGAGCGCGAGGCGATCCGCCTGCGCCTGCTCGCACTTGCGGGGCTCGGCTCGGTCGAGGGTTTCGACGCTCCCCGCACGCTCGACGCGTTGCAGCGCTTCCAGCCGGCGACGATCGCGCTCGACCAGCTCGACGCCAGACCCGATGTCATGGCCGCGGCGGCGCGGCTGGAGGCGGCGGATTCACGGCGGCTCGGAGAGATCCGCAACGCCCGCCCCAGAGTCGTGCTGAGCCTCGGCGGACAGGGCGGCAATCTGACGCTCTCGAGCTTCCTCAAGAACCCAGGCTTCAGCCTCATTCCCGGAATCCGACTGGAGGGTGCCATCTTCGACGGTGGAAAATCGCGTGCTCGTGCAGACCGCGCCGCTGCCGAAGCCGCCGAGGCCGAGGCGCTGTATGTCAAGGCATCGATCACGGCCCAGCGCGATCTTGCGACCGCGCTGGCGGCCTCCTTCTCTGCCCAGAACCGTCAGGCACCCGCGACGAACGCCGTCGCGCACGCACGCCAGCGCCTCAAGCTGGTCAGCGATCGCTTCGCACGCGGCACGGCAAGCCGGATCGACCAGATCGATGCCGAACGCAGCCTGATCGAAGCCGAAGAAGGCAGCGCGGAAGCGCGCCGCGCCTGGATCGCCGCCGGGATCGAGGTTCATGCCGCACTGGTCGGAGCCGGATCGGCTTGATCCCGACAGTCAGTCGCGCCATGGGGCGCAGGTCGAGAACAGGAGTTTGATGCGCAGAAGCTGATCGTCAGGCCGCATATCGCGGCGATTGCACGGTGCCCTCCGGTGCCGATTTTCTACGCATATTCTGTTTTCAGGAACTACCATGGAACAAATGGATCTGGTGATCCGCGGCTACGAGACCGCGGACATGGAAGCGCTGTCGGCGATCTGGTTCGACGCATCGCGGCATGCACACGCATTCATCGGCGAAGCGCGCCTGCGTGAGCAGCGCACCCTCGTCGAGACCGTCTACCTTCCGCAAGCGGAGACGCTGGTTGCGGTTCACCGCGGTGAACCGGCAGGCTTCATCAGTCTCATCAACGATTTCATCGGCGGGCTGTTCGTCTCGCCCCTTCATCAGGGTGCCGGCATCGGCCGTCATCTCATCGCCCGCGCACTGGAGGCCAAAGTGCAACTTCGCCTTGAGGTCTACACCGCCAATGCGCGCGCCTGCGCCTTCTACCGGTCGCTCGGCTTCATCGAAACCGCGCGCCGGCCCATCGACGATCAGGGTCTGCCGTTCGAGAACGCACAGATGCTGCTGAAGCGCTGACTCGAAGGGATCAGCCGTGACATCTCACGGCTGATCCCGATGCGGTCACGGCGCCTTGTCGGAATGATTGTCCGCATGCTCGAACAGCGGCATCGCCTCGTCTCCGGGCCGCTCGAAGTTGGACACGGTCACACCGACCAGCCGGATGCCCTGGTCAAGCGGATAGAGAAGGCGGATCAGTTCCACACTCGTGCTGCGCAGCAACGCTGCGTCGCGAACCGGCTGCGCACAGGTCCGGCTGCGTGTCGCCTGCCGAAAATCGGCGAACTTGACCTTGATGGTGACGGTCCGCCCGAACATCTGCCGGGTATCGCACCAGGCAGCGACATCGTCCGCCATCCGCAACAGTCCCGCCTCGATCGCTTCCGGATCGAGGAGATCGCGGTCGAAGGTCGTCTCCGCGCCCGACGACTTGCGCTCGCGATTGGGATTGACCGGGCGGTCGTCGATCCCACGCGCGATGCCATAATACCATTCGGCCGCGCTGCCGAAATGCGCGGCCAGAAATTCGAGCGACTTCGCCTTGAGGTCGGCGCCGGTCTCGATACCCAGCCGTTTCATCTTGGCTGCGGTTACCGGCCCGACACCGTGGAACTTTGCCACCGGCAGCCCTTCGACCCAGGCTTCGCCCATCTCCGGCGTGACGGCGAACTGGCCATTGGGCTTACGATGGTCGGAGGCGAGCTTGGCGAGGAACCGGTTGTACGAAATGCCGGCGGAAGCGGTGAGACCGGTCTCTTCAAAGATGCGGGCCCGGATCTCCTTCGCCGTCGCCCAGGCGGTGGCGATGCCGCGCCGATTGGTGGTGACGTCGAGATAGGCTTCGTCGAGCGAAAGCGGCTGAATGAGGTCGGTATAGTCGGCGAAGATCGCATGGATCTGCGCCGATACCGAACGATAGACCTCGAAGCGCGGGGGCACGAACACCAGTTCCGCGCAGCGCCGCAATGCGGTGACCGAGGGCAAGGCCGAGCGCACGCCGAACGCCCGCGCTTCGTAACTCGCCGCCGCGACAACCCCGCGCGGCCCCCCATAGCCGACTGCGACGGGTCTTCCGCGAAGCTCCGGCTGGTCGCGCTGTTCGACCGAGGCGAAGAAGGCATCCATGTCGATATGGATGATCTTGCGGACCGGGGCATCGCTCACCGCCCGCATCTAGCAGCGGCCGGATGGGAAATGAACTGCGGTTGAGCCCGTTTCCTGACCGGCCGCTTCAGCGTTTTGGTTCGCCCCGCCGGGACTATTCAGCTGCGCTTGGCGGCGATGTAGCGGTCGACCTGCTCCTCGAGGATATCGAGCGGCAACGCGCCCTGGCTCAGGACCGCTTCGTGGAAGTCGCGAATGTCGAAGCGGGGACCCAACGCCTTCTCTGCCCGTGCACGGAGCGCCGCGATGCGAAGCTGCCCGACCATATAGCTCGTCGCCTGCCCCGGCCAGTTGAAGTAGCGATCGACCTCGCGCGCGATATCGGTGTCGGACACCGAGCTGTTCTCACGGAAATAAGCAATGGCCTGCTCGCGCGTCCACCGCTTCGAATGAATGCCGGTATCCAGCACCAGCCGAATCGCCCGCCACACTTGCAGCGAGAGCATGCCGAACCGGTCATACGGCCCCTTGTACAGGCCCATCTCGTCGCCCAGCCGCTCGGTATAGAGCCCCCAGCCTTCCATATAGGCGCCATAGCCGCCGAACTTGCGGAACTTGGGGATGCCAGCCAGTTCCTGCTGGCGGGCGATCTGGAAATGGTGACCCGGTGCACCCTCGTGCACGGCGATCCCCGCAACCTGAACCTTCTGGGTCTGATTCATGTCGACGAGGTTGACGTAATAGATGCCGGGACGCTTACCGTCTGCCGAAGGCGGGTTGTAGAAGGCGGTCGACGCCGTCCCCTCCCGCCATTTCTCGACCGCGCGCACCTCGAGCGGCGCCTTGGGCAGGACATGGAAGTAGCGCGGCGCCGCCGCCATCGCGGATGCGACCACCGCCCGCGCATCGCGAAGATATTCCTCGCGACCGGCTTCGGTGTTCGCATATTTGAGCTTCGGATCGGTGCGGATGTGGTCGAAGAACTGCGCCAGCGTCCCCTCGAAACCGACCTCGCGCTTGATCCCCTCCATCTCGGCCCGGATCGCGGCGACCTGCTTCAGGCCAAGCTCATGGATCTGGTCGGCGGTCAGGTTCGTCGTGGTCGAGGCCTTGAGCCGGTCGGCATAATAGGCCGCGCCGTCGGGCAGGTTCCAGGCCCCGAAATTGCCCTTGGACATGGGTTCGATCTCGTCGATCGCTGCGATCAGCACGCCATAGCCGGTGCGGAACGGCCCGGTCAGTGCGGCGCGCGCCTTGCCGAGCAGTGCTTCCTTGGTGGCGGTCGCCGCATCCAGCGCCGCGACCTTCTTGGCGAAGTCGGCCATCAGCGTCGAGTCCGGCCCGCTGTCGAATGGTGCGCCCGTGATCACCTTCTGTGCATCGGCACGCGCGGGTGCGAAGTTGACCTTGTTCGGCACGATCCCGGCGGCAGCTTGCTGACGCATCGTCGTCGCAACCTCGCGCATCACGCGCTCGGTATCGCGCAAGCGCGCGACATAGGCTTCCGCATCCGCGACATTGTCGATCTTGTGGTTGTTGATCAGCAGCACCGGTATGGCGCCGGCGGGGCTCCCCGTGGTCGATACCGGGAAGCGCAGCTGGCGGAACCGGAACGACTCTCGTCCGCGCTCGACCTCATATTCGAACAGGCGGAAGCTGACGCGCGCACTTTCGCCGAGTTGCTCCGGCTTGAACCGCGCGCGCATATCCTTGAGCTGCCGCTCCGCCAGATCGCGGCCACGGATTGCCGCTGCGTCGGTATGGTCGTCCAGCCGGTCATAATCGGTCTTGAAGCCTAGCTGGGTCTGCGCCTCCGGGCTCAGGCGAATCTGCTCGTCGAACGCCTGGTCCAGGAACTGGAGCAGCGCTGCATCCTGGGTCTCGGCTTGCACAGGAGGCGCTGATACCGGTCCCGGAGCGTTCGCCTGAACAAATGGCATGGCCAACAGCAACGCAAGGGTACCGCGCATATCAATCTCTCCTGGGGTTGGCAGCTTGTTGCTCGCTGGTCCGCCCAAAGCAATCGCATTTTGCGCGGTGTGTCATGGGCCCTATGCGATGGGTGTCGCATAGATGCACTCCCGCCACACCGCCGAAATCGAAATGCCTGGAATCGGGGCGATTGAGCGCGCCGCGACGCGCTCAATTCAACGGCGCTTCCCCATGATTGCCTCGCCGGGGAAGACCTTCTCCACCAGCTTGCCGTCGCGCACCACCGGCTGGCCGTTGACCAGCACATGGCGGATACCGACCGACGCCTGCATCGGTTTCTCGAAGGTCGCAACGTCCGCGACGGTGGCGGGATCGAAGATGGTGATGTCCGCATCGGCGCCGACCTTCACCCGCCCCTTCTTCGCCATTTGCGGCGAGACGGCCTCCAGCCGTTGCGCGGGCATCAGCGCCATCTTGCGCAGCGCGGCCATCAGGCTCAGCGCCTTGCGCTCGCGAACATAGCGGCCGAGCACGCGGCCATAGGTGCCCGCGCCACGCGGATGCTCGCCCGACGTGACCCAGGGCATGCCGTCGGAGGCGATCGAGATTTCGGGCTCGGCGATGATCGTGTCGACCACATCCTCCGGGATCATGTGCACGACGACCGCGGCATTGGGCTGTTCGCGGCGGTAGCGTTCGAAGCTCTCCTTCGTCAGCCGCTCGCCGGTCGCCGGCCATTGCAGCTCGCCAAAGCTGATACCCGAACGCTCCTGCCAGCCGTCGCGGAAGAATTCGGATCCGATGTGCGTGCTGCCCGCGGTGTAGGGATAGGCTTCAGACGTGATGTCCAGCCCGCGCTGGCGCGCGCGCTTCACCATGTCGATCAGGGTCGGCGTGTCGCGCAAGCCGGTCGAATGGAGATGGACGATCTGGAGCGGGGCGCCGGTCACCGCGGCATTGGCGATCACTTCCTGCGCCACCGCGATCGGGACGCCCGGCGCGGGATCGAGCGGGCGGCTGCGGACATGGACGAAGACCGGCGCGCGCGTCACCGCTGCCGCCTTGAAGACGTCGTAGATCTCGCTGCGCCCCGCGCCCGGCGTGTACTCGATGCCCAGCCCATAGCCGAGCGCGCCGGCCGCGACCTCACGGTCGAGCGCGGCAACGATCGCGCGCTGCTGCTCGGGGGTGGCGGGCGCAGTATAGGCGCGGCGGTCGCTCGTCTCGGTGTCGGGATTGATCGCGCCATGGCCGTGGCACGGCGCGTTGGAAATCACTTCCCGCCGCGCACATTGGTGCGATGCGGTGGCGCCGAAATTGACCAGCGCCTTGCCTGACAGCGCAGCAAGGAACGGCGCGATCGGCATCGCCCCGCCCTCCGCATCGATCGCGGTCGTGACGCCGTCGAGGACCTGATAATATTCGCCCTTGGGGTTCTGCCCATGGGCGTGGAGGTCGACGAAGCCGGGGGCTACTACGAGGTTGGTCGCGTCGATGGTCCGGCGCCCGGTCAGCTTTGCGGTGGTGATGATCGCGATGCCGCGGCCGTTGATCCCGACATTGGCGACTTCATCGCGCCCGCTTTCGGGATCCATCACCCGGCCATTGGCGATCACGATGTCATAGGTCTGCGCCTGCAGCGGATGCGCGACTCCGGTCGCGGCAAGCAACATGGGCAGCATGGCAAGTCGAAGCTTTTGATTCGACATGGAAAACCTCTCCTAGGGATTTGGCACGCACGGCGAACAGGCCCGCGGGCTGTGCCAGATGGCCCGCTTATTTTCTCTGATCAGAACATTCACTGCAAAGCGCATCATTTGCAAGGAGAGAATGCAAGAAGCTAACTATCTGATATATAACATATTAAAGTCACATTCCTCAAAATTTGCAAATCCGAAAATATCTGATACGAAAATAGTGTCCCGATGCGGAGCAAAGAAGCTGCACGGGTTTTGGGAGAGCCGAATGAGCATCGGATTCAGCGCGCGGTCGAAATCC
>CAYOXO010000078.1:0-20027 GCA_964407945.1 uncultured Stakelama sp. | reverse complement strand
CAGCGGTCTCGGCTCAGTTGATCGACTTCGTCCATGATCGTGTCGAGCGCAGTACGTCCGTCGCTCTCACTCTCGCGGCGCGACGGGAGCTGGCCATTGCTCATCAGTGCCTCAAGCGCGACGCGGCCGCGCGCGACGCGGCTCTTGATCGTGCCTACGGCAACGCCGCAAATCTCGGCGGCCTCTTCATAGGCAAAGCCACCCGCGCCCACGAGGATCAGCGCCTCGCGCTGCGGTTGCGGCAGATGCAGCAACGCGCGCTGCATGTCCGCAAGATCGACATGCCGATCCTGCGCCGCCGGCGCAGCGAGCAGCCGTTCGGCGACCAGATCATCCCATTCCCCCCGGAAGCGCGATCGGCGCATCTGACTCAGGTACAGATTACGCAGGATGATGAACGTCCAGGCACGCATATTGGTACCCGCCTGGAACCGCTTGCGCGCTGCCCATGCCTTGAGCAGTGTTTCCTGCACCAGATCGTCGGCCACATCGCGGCTACCCGACAGTGATCGCCCGAACGCGCGCAGATGCGGTATCACCAATGCGAGCTGTTCCTTGAACTCCGGATCGGAGAGCGAGATATGCTCGGCCGGCGGCGTCCCCTCTTCGCCTTCCTGGTCGGTATCGGTCATTCGGTTCCGTTCTTGTTCGCCGGCAGAATGCGGCTTCGCTTCGGATAGATACGCTGGGCGCACCCGCCTCTCAACCCGCACTATACAGCAGATAGATGGCGTAGATGATGATGATCAGAACCAGTGAAACCGACAGGATGTAGCGGGTCATATGCGGCGTCGCCCCGGCGCGGGCGCGCTCGGCGTCGATGTGCATGGGCTCGTTCGGATCGACCATGCATCATCAACACGCGAGAACCGTTTTGGCTCCGTAAGAAATGGAACCCGGCGTGGAATCCTAGTGCGCCGGGACCGTCGACTGGTCGAAGAACAGCGCCTGACTGATCGCAGCCTTCACCGTCGATCGCTGGAACGGCTTGGTGATCAGGAAAGTCGGCTCGGGCCGCTCGCCTGTCAGCAACCGCTCGGGGAAAGCGGTAATGAAGATCACCGGCACGTCGAACTGGGCCAGAATGTCTTTGACCGCATCGATGCCCGAGCTGTCGTCGGCAAGCTGGATGTCGGCGAGGACCAGCCCCGGACGATCATCCATCGCCAACGCCACCGCCTCATCGCGGGTTACCGCGACGCCGGTCACCTCATGCCCCTGGTCGCGCACGATGGTCTCCAGATCCATCGCGATCAACGGCTCATCCTCGATGATCAGGACTCGCGCGCGAGTCTGGCTGTCGATCTCGGCAAGCGCGTCAGCAACCAGCCCGTCTACCGACTCGGGGGTTTCCTCGAGAAGATAGGCAGCGTCTTCGCTGGTGAACCCTTCCATCGCCGTCAACAACAGCGCCTGGCGGGAACGCGGTGCGAGCCGGGCAAGACGCGCGCGTGCAATCGCCTCGTTGTCGCTCAGCGGATCGCCCTCCTCGACGCGGTCGTCGAGATGGGTCGAACTCCAGATCGCCTGAAATGTGCGATACAGGCCAAGGCGGGGATCGACTTCACGCGGAAATTCCTCGGGCGCGGCGACGATCGCCTCCAGCGTCGCACGGACATAACGATCACCTTCCATCTGGCTCCCTGTGAGCGCGCGACCATAACGGCGCAGAAACGGAAGGTGGGGAGCGAGCTGCTGTCCAAGCGACATGATGTTGTTGTTCTCCTTCGGGTTGCCACCCTTGTGCTGGCGGCAATCTGGCAATGCAAGTTCGTGTAGCGGCCTCCGAAGAATGCCCCTCCCCGGATTTCGCATCGTCTTGTGGAACCAACGAGCCGTAAATTGGTTTCACGGGTCACACACACATGTGTACTTGTGTGTTCCCGGCAGCTTGCGGCCGGCGACGTTTTTGTGCATCCGCCCATTCCCAGGGCTTTGAGGGGGACGAAGTGCGTTCGGCCGATCAGAAGAAAAAGGAGCCGCTGGGGCGGACAGGCGGCGAGATGGCCACGCGCAAGGACCGCAATATCGGCGAAGCCCTTCGCCGCGTCTATCAGGATGCGGCCGACGAGCGCGTTCCCGATGATCTTCTCGACCTTTTGAGCAAGCTCGATTAACCATGTGACAATGGATGGGGACGAGCAGACGCGCCGCAACCGTGGCCGACCCATCGCCGCGATCGCGCGGATGCCGACCGGCGCCAAGGTTTTTCTGATTCTCAGCGCCGGCCTGTTGCCGCTTGCGCTCATCGCCTTCTTCGCCTCGATCCAGACCACCCGCCTCGCCGACCAGGAAGTGCGCGGCCGCCTTCGTCTCGCCAGCGCCGAATCCGCGCGCGCGCTTCGAAGCGAAATCGCCTGGGAGTTACGCGAACTGCGCGGCGCCCTGCCCGCGGTCGAAGGGGTTGCTCCGAATTGCGGCCGGCTTGCCGGGGTGTTCGAGCCGCAGGCGGTCAACGGCGTGCGCTACGCGTTGCTCGACGCTGACAAGCGGCTGTTGTGCGGGGTACCGATTCCGACAGCCGGCAACCAGACGCTTACGCGCGGAAGCACCGCAGTCCATCTGCTCCCAGGCTCCGGTGCGCAGCTCGAAGTCACCGGACCGACCGGCTACATCGCGCGCGCCTTCTTTCCCACGCAGTTTCTTGCCACCTCGGCCGAGCCCAGCGGAATGACGCGCGACTTCGGTCTGGTGCTGGCGGGCAACGGTACATCGCTGGAACTGCGGCGACTTGCCCCGAGCAATGCGCTCAACCGACGCGAGGCGCAGCGAGTCGATCTCGGCGTTCAGGGCCTCTCGCTGGAGATGACCGTGGCGAGCGCCCCGATCACCTCGTCCATGGTCATCGCGGCACTCTCCCCCTTCCTGATGTGGCTGCTGGCGGCGGGGATCGCGTGGTTCGTGGTCGATCGGCTGCTGATCCGGCCGCTGCGCCGCCTGCGCCGGACGGTCAGCGCATATCAGCCCGGCGAGATCATCGACCCGGAGGCAGGAAGCGATATCCCGGCGCAGGAAATCCGCGAGCTCGGAGAAACCTTTCGCGGCCTCAGCCGCACGGTTCAGGCTCACGAACTCGATCTTGCCGAAGCCCTGACGCGCCAAACCAAGCTGACACGGGAGGTCCACCACCGTGTCAAGAACAACCTCCAGGTGATCGCCAGTCTGATCAACTTCCATGCCCGCGGCGCGAGATCGGGCGAAGCGCTCGCCGCCTATGCCTCGATCCAGCGCCGCGTCGATGCGCTCGCGGTGGTCCATCGGCACCATTATGCGGGGTTCGAGGAAACATTGGGGATCGAGATTCGTCCGGTGATCGGCGAACTGGCATCGAACCTGCGCGCCACTGCGCCGGAAGAGTCACGGATCGGCATCGTGCTCGACGTCGATCCCTGGCTGGTGTCACAGGACAATGCCGTCGCGATCGCCTTTCTGATCACCGAAATCGCCGAGCTGGCGATGAATGTCAGCCCGTCCGCTCAAATCCATATCGCGATGAAGGATGGCGAAGTCGCCGGCCAGGCGATCCTGCAGATCAGTTCGGCAGCGCTGACCGACAGCCCGGTTTTCACCAGCCTGTACGACAATCGCTATGGTCGCGTGATCGGCGGACTGGTGCGCCAGCTTCGCTCGAAGCTGCATCACGATGTGCTGGCGGGTCTGTTCGAGCTGCCGATCGCGGTTGCGGGTCGCCACTAAAATAATTCAAAAAAGTTGCCGGATCGCGGAACCGGCAGGTTCCGACCGCGTTCTGCACCTCGGATAGCGACCTTTTGCCCCCCCGCTCTCGCTATCCACGAAACAGGCCCGGACGCATCCACCTCCCCCCCCCCGGTGATGCGTCCGGGCCTAATTCGTATCTGGGGCAAGCCGATTCAGCACGCGGCGATTGTGGAACGAAGCAGCTTGCCGCACATTGATCCCCAGCAATTCAAGACGGAGACTGAAGATGCGTAAGCTGCTTGCGATGGCGCTGGTTGTGGCCCTGTCGGCGTGCAACACGATCGAGGGCGTGGGCAAGGACGTCAAATCGGCGGGCGACACCGTCGCCAAGACCGCCGACGGCGCCAAGTAATTCAGGCCGATAGGCTCATTCCCCTGCGGCGGCTTCGGCCGCCGCTTCCTTTTCGCGGCGGCGGCGCGTGAACCAGATCGCGACCAGCGAAAGGAAATAGAGCCCGCACAGCGGGAAGGCGAGCAACAGCTGCGAGCCGATATCAGGCGGGGTGAGCACCGCGGCAATCGCGAACGCCGCCACCACCGAATAGCGCCAGGCGCCCTTGAGCTGCTCATAGGTGACGATGCCCGCGCGCTCGAGCAGCATCAGCAGCACCGGCAGCAGGAACGAGATGCCGAACGCGAACAGGAACTGCATGACGAAGCCGAGATATTTCTCGGCATCGGGCAAAGCGACCTGCTCGACCCCGCCGCCAAGCTCGCCCTGATAGCCCAGCAGGAAGTGCAGCGCCGTCGGGATCGTCACCCAATAGGCCAGCGACGCACCCGCGATGAACAGGGCCGGGGTCGCCAGCAGGAAGGGCAGCAGCGCCTTCTTTTCCTTGCGGTACAGGCCCGGCGCGACGAACTGCCACAGCTGAACCGCGACGATCGGGAACGCGACCATCACCGCGGCGAAGAACGCGACCTTCAGCTCGACGAAGAAGCCGCCCATGATGCTGGTGAAGACCAGCTTGTCCTGCCCTGCCTGGGCAAGCGGATGGACGAGAAAACCGTAGATCGGCTTCACGAAATAGAAGCAGACCGCAAAGGCCAGCACGAGCGCGAGCACGCAGTAGAGCAGCCGGCGGCGCAGCTCGATCAGATGCTCGAGCAGCGGGGCCTCGGTGCCTTCCAGTTCGTTGTTGTCGCTCACGATGCGGCCTTCTTGCGCGGTGCGCGCGGCTTGCGGGCAGGCTTGGGCTTCTCAGCGGGTTCGAGCGCAGCGTCCGCCGCTTCCGGCTTCAGCGCGGGCGGCTCGACCGTCGCGGGCGGGGCATCCTCGGGCTCTACCACCGCGGGCGCGGTGCCCTCGGCATTCGGATCATAGACCGGCGCGGGCAGCGCCTTTTCGGGCGGATAGTCGCGCATGATCCGCGCATTCTCTTCCGCCCATTTCTTTTCCATCTCGGCCAGTTCGGCCTCGCGGACCATATTGTCGAAGCCGCTGCGGAACTGGCGCGCAACCCCGCGCGCCTTGCCGACCCAGTGGCCGACGAAGCGCATCGCCTTGGGAAGATCCTTCGGCCCGATCACCAGCAGGGCGACGATCGCCACCACCAGGAATTCAGGCGCGTTGAAATCGAGCATCTATCGACCGGCCCGGAAAGCCGCGGCGCGAGGCCGCGGCGTTGAACTCAACGCTCTTCCGGAGTCGAGCGCGTCTCGGTTTGCGCCTGCGGCTGCGGGTCAGCGACACGCTTCGCCTCGATCTCGGCGGGCTTGGCCGGCGTCTCTTCCTCTTCCGCCATGCCCTTCTTGAACTGCTTGATGCCCTTGGCCACGTCACCCATCATGTTCGAGAAGCGGCTGCCCCCGAACAGAAGGATCACGAGAACACCGACGATCAGCCAGTGCATCAGACTCATACCACCCATCGGAACTCTCCGTTGATTCCCGGCCCATCTAGTCGTCTTCGTCGGCGGTTACCATGGTTTCCGCACCGGAATGCGCGGCCTCGAACGCCAGATCGACCGGATCGAGCAGCCCCGCCGCGCGCAGATCGTCGATTCCGGGCAGGTCGCGACGGCTGGCGAGACCGAAATGCGTGAGGAATTCGGGAGTTGTCGCGAACATCAAGGGCCGCCCTGGCACTTCGCGACGACCCGCCGGGCGGATCCAGCCCGCCTCCATCAACACGTCGAGCGTGCCCTTGGAAATCTGCACGCCCCGGATCGCCTCGATCTCCGCGCGCGTCACCGGCTCGTGATAGGCGATGATCGCCAGCGTCTCGATGCCCGCACGGCTGAGCTTGCGGCTGTCCTCACGGTCGCGGCGCAGGAAATTGGCGAGATCGGCCGCGGTCTGGAAATGCCAGCGCCCGCCGCGCTCGACCAGTTCGATCCCGCGCCCGGCATAATGGTCAGCCAGCGCCGCCAGCGCCGCGGCGAGATCGACCTCTTCCCCCACATAGGCGCGAATATCGGCCAGCGTCATCGGCTGCTCGGCGGCGAACAGCACCGCTTCCACCGCGCGCATCGTTTCGTCGGGGCGGCTCATGACTGGGCCGCCTTGAGATAGAGCGGCGCGAAGGCCGATTTCTGCCTGAGCTCCACCCGCCCCTGCTTCGCCAGTTCAAGCGCCGCGACGAAGGACGAGGCGAGCGCGGACTTGCGATACAGCCCCTCGGCATCGTCGGGCAGAAAGCTCTCGATCGTGCTCCAGTCGATGCGCTCGCCGACCAGCGACGAGACTCGCGCGATCGCATCCTCCAGCGTCATCACCGGACGCACCGCGACGATGTGCATCACAGGCCGGGTCCGCGCGCTGATCTGGCCATAGGCGGCAATGAGGTCGTAGATCTCAGCCTGCCAGCGCGACTTGCGGACGACCTTCAGCCCCTCGGGCGCGCCGCGCGTGAAGACGTCGCGGCCCATGCGGTCACGCGCGACCAGCCGCGCCCCCGCCTCACGCATCGCGTTCAGCCGTTCGAGCCGCAGCTGAAGCCGCAGCGCCAGGTCCTCGGGGCTCGGCTCGATCTCCGGGTCGCGCGGCAGCAATAGCGCCGATTTGAGATAGGCGAGCCACGCCGCCATCACGAGATAGTCGGCCGCGACCTCCAGCTTGAGCTCGCGCGCCTCGTTCACATAGGTGAGATACTGGTCGACCAGCTGCAGGATCGACAGCTGGCGCAGATCGACCTTCTGGTTACGCGCCAGCGCGAGCAGCAGGTCGAGCGGCCCTTCCCAGCCGTCGATGTCGATCGTCAGGGCTTCGGCCGCTTCGCTCATCGGACGGCGCCAAAAGTCCCGAAAGTCACACCCCTACGCGCGCGCGAGTCCATCGCGCAAAGCGATGGCGCGCCGCGGGGGGGAAGGTCAGGCGAGCGCAAGCAGTTCATCCCGCTTGGCGATCAGCGCGTCCATCGGCGCTTCCTCGGGCCGGATGCTGGCCATCGCACGCTCGAGCCGCGCCAGCGTCGCGGCGGAGGCATCGTCCAGCCGCCCGACGATCTCGACCATCTCGTCCATCCGCGCCCAGCAATCGAGCGCGACGTCGCAGCCGGCGGCGATCGCCGCCGCCGCCTTTTCGCCCGCCGTGCCGGACAGCGCCTTCATATCGATATCGTCGGTCATCAGCAGCCCATCGAAGCCGATGCGGCCGCGAATGATGTCCGCGATCACCGTCGGCGAGAGAGTCGCAGGATTTTCCGCATCCCATGCCTCGAACACGACGTGGCAGGTCATGCCCATCGGCGCGTTGGCGAGGGTGCGGAACGGTTCGATATCGCGCTCAAGCTCGGCGTCGGACGCCCTGACCACCGGCAGCTCATAATGGCTGTCGACCACCCCGCGGCCATGGCCGGGCATATGCTTGACCACGCCGACCACCCCGCCCCGTGCCATGCCGTCGAGCATCGCACGACCTAGCGCGGCGACTTGCATCGGGTTCGAGCCAAAGGTGCGTTCACCGACCGCAGGCGTGGTTTCGGGCTGGCGTACATCGAGAAGCGGCGCGCAGTTCACATTGACCCCGACCTCGGCCAGCATCAGCGCGAGCGCATGACCGTTGGCCCGCACCGCCTCGATCGCTGAGGAGGGCGCGAGGTCATAGAGCTTGTCGAATGCGGGGCCCGCCGGGAAGGCCGGCCATTCGGGCGGCTGCATCCGCGCGACGCGCCCGCCCTCCTGATCGATCAGGATCGGCACATCGGCGCGGCCCGACAGGTCGCGCAGGCTGTCAGTCAGCGCCAGCATCTGCGCGCGCGTCTCACAATTACGCTTGAACAGGATATAGCCGAGCGGATCGGCGTCGCGGAAAAAGGCGCGTTCGTCGGCAGTGAGCGCGGTACCGGACAGGCCGAAGATGACGGGCTTCATGCCGCGCCTCCGGTATGGCGGGCGGTTGACATAGTTGACACAAAGGCGCGGTTTTTCGCGCGGGTACCGGAACAGCTAAGCATCCGCCGACTAGATCAGGCGAAGTCCAACATTTCCAGTGGAAAAGGGTAGCGGGCCGAGGTCGCTCGAGACGATGCCTGTGTCTCGAGGTCTCAACCCATCGTCGTCACCCCGGCCCTGTGCCGGGGTCCAGCGCAAGGCAACGGCAGGACAAGAAGCTCCAGCTTCTGCCAGCGACGCAGAGTGGACCCCGGCACAAGGCCGGAGTGACGACGATGGGTTAGGCCTTCAATTCGGCGCGAGGAAGCAGGCTTCGCCCGCCGCGCGCAGCTTGCCGCACAGCTCGCTCGCCTGGCTGTTGCTGCCGGTGTTGACGCGCAGGCGGTAGACGGTCTTGCCGTTCACCTCCGCCTTCTCGACCGACTTGCCGAGCGGGGCGAGATAGTTGAACCGCTTCGACAGCCGCGCCCAGGCGGCGTTCGCTCCGCCTTCGGCCGGGAAGGAGCCGAGCTGGATGATCGAGCTGCCTGCCGACGGCCCCGGTGCGCGCTGCGACGATGCCGCAGCCTTCGCCGCCGCGGGTGCGGTCGGCACGGCAGCGGTCACGCGGCTCGACCCGGTCACCGGCGCAGGTGTTGCCTTGGGCGCTGCCTTGCCCGCGACCGGCGCCTCAGGCATCGCGCCGACATTGATCGATCCGTTGGTGGTCGCGCCCTCGCTCGCCGCGAAGACGGTGTCACCCTCGCCGTCGACCTTCATGCCGCCGGGATCGTCGGGCTTGACCTTGTAGTCGCCCTCGGCGGCGTTGATCAGCGCGCCGCTGCCACCGCCCCCGCCACCGCGGTTTTCGAGCAGCCACCAGCCGCCACCGACCGCGGCGACGATCACTGCGATTCCGGCAGCCGCGGGCAGCAGCTTGTTCAGGACCGACGGCTTTTCCTCATAGTCGTCGTCGGCAGTTTCCAGCCAGGGCAGCCGGTCGCCGGTCTCGATCTCGTCCGCCGCCATGGCTTCGACGTCGGCGGACTTATCCTCTCCTGCGTTCATCAGTTCAGCTCCTGAACCGCCTCCACGCCCATGATGCTGAGGCCATTGCGGATAACCTGCCCGATCGCGTCGGCAAGGGAAAGCCGTGCGCATGTTACTTGTTGATTGTCGGGCAACAGGAAGCGGCGTGACGGATCGTCATTGCCCATATTCCACAGCGAGTGGAATTCGGCCGCCAGATCATAGAGATAGAAGGCGATCCGATGCGGCTCACGCGCCGCTGCAGCACCCTCGACCGTGCGCGGGAACTGGGCCGCCAGCTTCACCAGCGCCAGCTCGCGTGTATCAAGCAGGGACAGATCGGGGGTGCCGCAGGCGATCCCCGCCTCCGCCGCGCGCCGGTGGAGCGAGGCGATTCGCGCATGGGCGTACTGGACGTAGAAGACCGGATTGTCCTTCGACGCTTCGACCACCTTGGCGAAATCGAAGTCCATCTGGGCGTCCGCCTTGCGCGTCAGCATGGTGAAACGGACCACGTCCTTGCCGACTTCGCCGACCATGTCGGCCAGCGTGATGAAATTGCCCGAGCGCTTGGACATCTTCACCGGCTCGCCCGCGCGGAGCAGGCGGACCATCTGGACGAGCTTGACGTCGAAGCGGGTCTTGCCCTCGGTCAGCGCCGCCACCGCTGCGACGATGCGCTTGACGGTGCCGGCATGGTCGGCGCCCCAGATGTCGATCAGCTGGTCGGCGGCCTGCGCCTTCTGGAAGTGATAGGCGAGGTCGGCGCCGAAATAGGTCCATTGCCCGTTCGACTTCTTGATCGGGCGATCCTGATCGTCGCCGAATTTGGTCGAGCGGAACAGCGGCAGTTCGACCGGCTCCCAATCCTCGGGCGTCTCGCCCTTCGGCGCTTCGAGCACGCCGTCATAGACCAGGTCGTGCTTGCGCAGCCACGCCTCGGCCGCTTCGGGCTTGCCCGCGGCCTGAAGCTCGGCTTCCGAGGAGAAGAGGTCGTGATGGATGCCGAGCTGGGCGAGATCGTCCTTGATCATCACCAGCATCGACGCGACCGCCTCCTTGCGGAACAGCGCGAGCCATTCCTCCTCGGGCTGGCCGACGAACTTGTCGCCATATTCGGCGGCGAGCTTCGCGCCGACGGGCTTCAGATACTCGCCGGGGTAGAGGCCCTCGGGGATCTCGATGGTCTCGCCGAGCGCTTCGCGGTAGCGCAGATGCGCCGAACGGGCGAGGACGTCGACCTGACCGCCCGCGTCGTTGACATAATATTCGCGGACGACCTTGTGCCCGATCGCCTCGAGCAGGCTGGCGAGCGCGTCGCCCACCACCGCGCCGCGGCAATGGCCCATATGCATCGGGCCGGTCGGGTTGGCCGAGACATATTCGACATTGACGGTGATCCCGGCACCGGTGGTCGAGCGGCCATACTGATCGCCTGTCGCGTTGATCGCGGCAAGCTCGTCGCGCCAGGTGGCGTCGGTGAGGCTCAGGTTGATGAAGCCGGGGCCAGCGACCGACACGGCCGAGACCTCGTCGAGCTTCTCGAGCTCGGCGGCGATCTTCTCGGCAAGCGCGCGCGGGTTGGTGCCGGCGGGCTTGGCGAGGACCATCGCGGCATTGGTCGCGAGATCGCCATGGCTGGCGTCGCGCGGCGGCTCAACGGTCACCGCGCGTCGCTCCAGCCCCGCCGGCAGGTCGCCCGACGCGACGAGCGCATCGAGGGCAGCATCCAGATGGGCGGCGAAACGGGTGTAGAGCGTCATTTGCTGGTCCGATGATTGCAGGAGGCGCGCGCTCTAGCGCAACGCCAAGCGTTCGTCACGCGGTGCGCGTTTCCGAGAGACGGCGGCGGCGTGCCGTGATCGTGCCGTGCGCGCCGAAGATGATCAGCCCGGTCCAGATGAAGGCGAAGCAGATCATGTGCGCGGTGGTCATCTTCTCACCGAAGAAGGTGATGGCGAGGATGAAGCCGATCGTCGGCGCGAGATACTGGAGCAGCCCCAGCGTCGAATAAGGCAGCCGGCGTGCGGCGGCGGCGAACAGCAGCAGCGGCACCGCGGTGACCACGCCCGAAGCGATCATCAGCAGCGTCGGCGCCCAGCCGGTGCCGAAGGTCAGCCCCTGCCCGCCGCCCAGCCAGGCGAGATAGCCGAGCGCGAGCGGTGCGAGGATCAGCGTTTCGAGCGTCAGCCCCTCGAGCGCGCCGACCGGCGCGACTTTGCGCACGAGGCCGTAGAAACCGAAGGTGAAGGCGAGCGTCAGGCTGATCCAGATGCCCCCGCCCGCACCGACCGCTAGGACGGAGACGCCGACCGCGGCGAGCGCGACCGCGACGATCTGCGCCGGGTTGAGCTTCTCGCGCAGCACGACCACGCCGATCAGCACATTGACCAGCGGGTTGAGGAAATAGCCCAGGCTCGATTCGAGCACATGGTGGTTCTGGATCGCCCAGATATAGACCAGCCAGTTGGTCGAGATCAGCAGCGAGCTGGTCGCGAGATAGAGCATCGTGCGCGGGGTGCGCAGCACCTGAAGGATCGCCGCGCCGCGCCGCAGCGCGACGATGACCGCGGCGAGGAACGCCACCGACCACAGCACGCGCATTGCCACGACTTCGCCGACATCGGTGCCGGCGAGCAGCCAGTAGAAGAGCGGGAGCACGCCCCAGATGCCATAGGCGCCCAGCCCCTGGATCAGCCCGGTGCGGTCGAGGCGCTCGGGCGCTGGGGCGGGATCGGCACGGGCCATAACGGGGAAGTAAGCACGATGCTGCGCTGCGCCAAGGCGCTGCGCCGCACTATTTCGCCAATCGAAACTGTTGGCGCCGAAAGCTTACTTGTCCTTGCGCGCGGCCTCGACCTCTGCCGGGGTGACGCCGAGCAGCTTGGCCCAGTCGACGCGGACCAGCGCAACCAGCGCGGCGAGCATCGTCACCTGGAGGAGAATGCCCCAGGGGCTGGAGAGCGTTTCCATGAAGGCATCGCCGATGCTTGACTGCTGGATCTTCCGCGCGGTCCAGCCATAGAGGCTGTAGGTGATCAGCCGGCCGACGAAGAAGGCCGCGGTGAAACCGAGCAGGGGCACGCGTGCGAGGCCGACCGCCATGAACAATTGCGCCGAGGGCAGCGGGGAGAGCAGGAACAAGCCAAGCGCGAGGATGACGTTATGGCTGCGGCGGTGCAACGCGATCCGCGCCGCCTCGAGATTGTCGCGCAGATGCTGCGGCAGCCGCGCCGCGAAGATGCGGCAGCCCCAGGCGAGCGTGAACCGTCCCAGCGACGCCGCCACCGCCGCGGTCACCACCAGCGCCCAGAGCGGCAGCTGGCCATTCAGGCCGTAGAGCACGACGATCGACCAGGTCGGCGGCGCGAAGGCCGGCAACAGGTTCAGGCCGAAGACGAGGAAGAACAGGCCCACATAGGTCATGTCCCCTGCGTGAGGCCTGACCGCCCCCCGCGCAAGCCAAAGCTTCAGGCGCGGATCAAGCCGCCGATCGGTTTCGCGGACTGGCCGGGGAACAAAGCCGGCATCGCGCGCTGGGGATCGATCCCGAAATGAATCGCCGCCGCACCGCCGATCACGCTGTCGAGGCCCGCGGTCGGCTTGAGGTCGCGGCCCTCGTAAAGCGCGGCGTCCCCCAGCCCCGGCCAGTCGGCGGCGACCCGCCCGCCCTGCACCGCACCGCCGAGCAGCCAGGCGACCGAGGCGGTGCCATGATCGGTACCCTGGGTGCCGTTGATCTTCACGGTGCGGCCGAATTCGGTCGCGACCAGCACCAGGGTCTTGTTCCACAGCGGCCCCAGCCCGGTCTTGAGCGCGGCGATCATCTGATCGAGGCCGTTCAATTGTCCCGCCAGCCGCCCGCGCTGCTGCGCATGGGTGTCCCAGCCGCCGGTCTCGATCATCGCGATGCGCGCGCCGTTGTCGGGCGCGAGCAATTTGGCGGCGAGCGCACCGGTAGCGGCGGCATTGCGGCCATTGTCGGCGGCAAGGTCGCTGGTCAGCGCGCGCGTCGCCGTCGCCTGCTGCCAGATCGCGTGGAGTTGCGGGTCTTCGGCATAGAGGTTTGTGACCCGTGCGAGCAGGTCGTCCGATGCGTCGGGCAGGTTGGACGGAGCATAGGACGACACCTCGACCTTGCCGCGCATCGCCATCGGGATCGTTGCGGCGACCGCGATCGCCTTGCGCTCGTCATTCGGGAGTACGCCGAGCAACCGGTTGAGCCAGCCATCCTTGAGCTGATAGGCGGCCGTCCCGCCGCTCTCGAGCACATTCTGCGCATCGAAATGCGAGCGGTCGCGATAGGGCGAGGCGACGGCGTGGACGAACATCGCCTCCTTCGCCGCATAGAGCTGGGCGACAGTCTTGAGGCTGGGATGCAGCGCGAACATGCTGTCGAGTTTCGTCGCCTCGGCGAAATCCTGCGCCAATATGCCGCGCTGCGCGGCGAAGGCTGGGTCACCGGCCGGCGCGACGGTGGCGAGACCGTCGGCAGCGCCGCGCTGGATAATGAAGACGAAGCGCTTGTCGGTCGCGGCTTGCGCAAAGGCGAGCCGTGGCGCGAAGCCGATCGAGAGTGCGCCCGCGGCGCCAGTGAACACGAAATTGCGGCGTGAAAGCATGATCTATCTCCGCAGGAATTCGGGCGAGACGAGCATCAGCGCGACGCTCTGCGCCGGGCTTTCGGCGCGGGCGATCGCCTGAGCGGTGGTCACGCTCAAGGCATCGGGGAAGAGCTGCGCGGCGCGAGTGCGGCCGTCGATCGTCTCGCGGGTGCGCGCGGCGAAACGCTCGGCCGCCTCGACCCGGCGCATCACCGCGTCCGGCCCGGCCCAGCTGGCGGCGATATCGTCATAGCCCGCGGGCGATCCTGGCCGCCACACCGGCTGGCCGAGCTGGTTCGTCAGGCCGAACACGCCCTGCGCCGTCACCTCGTGCGTGCCCAGCGCGCGCATCGTCGATACCGACCATTCCCATGGCGTCTTGAACTTGACCGGTTGCGGCACCCACGCTTCGGGCGCGTCGATCAGCGCGCGATAGACGCTGGGCAGGTCGCCACCCGATTTGAGGAACGCGGTTTCGAGCTTGCCCACCAAGGACGCCGGCGGGTCGTCCCCGGCGAAATGGCGCGCGAGCTTGGTCGCGATATGCCTCGCGGTCGCCGGGTGGACGGCGAGATCGTCGAGCACCGCCGCAGCTTGCGCCTCACCCTGCTGGTCATAGCGCTTGCCGATGATCGTGCGCGGTCCCGCCTCATGAATGCGCGGCGCAAAGGCGAAACCGCCTGCAGCTCCATCCGCCTGTGCCAGCCGGGCGCCCTGCCCGCGACCCAGCCCTGCAACCGTCCAGCCGGTCATCGCGCGGGCGAATTCGGTGACGTCGGCCTGGGTATAGACGGAGCGCACCCCCAGCGTGTGCAACTCCATGATCTCTCGCGCCAGATTCTCGTTGAGGCCGATGCGCCGCTGAGCCTCCTGCCCCTGTTGGCGCTGCGCAAAACGCTGGCCCACCGGGCTGTTCGGTCCGACCGATTGCGCCTGATCGAGATAGAGGAGCATCGCCGGATGGCGTTCGACCGCGTGGAGCATGTCGCGGAACTTGCCCAGCACATGCGGGCGGATCGCGTCGAATTCGAACCCGCCGGTCAGGCCGACCATCACCTGTTTGTCGGCGGAGACTGCAAAGTGATTGGCCCAGAAATGCACCAACCGCTCGACGAACGGCGTGGCGCTGGCCACCGCGGCCTGCGCACGTGCACCGACCGCCTGCAGGTAGAAGTCACGGCCCTGCTGGCGGGCGGCCTGCCGCAGTTCCTGCGTCGCGGCGTCGGCCTTTTCGCCCGCGCGCCGCGCCGCCCGCGCCTCCATCTGGACCGCATCGTAAGCGGCGGCCATGTCGGCGGCGAGCGCGGGGGTACGCGGATAGGCGGCGAGCGCGGCGGGCAGCACCTCGAACCGCTCCATCTGCTCGATCAGCATCCGGCGTGGCGCCGCGGGCGGCGCTTCGTTGGCGCGCGCGCCCATGCCGAAGCGATTGAGCGCGATACTGGCTTCGGACATGGCAAACTCCGATCGTTCGCGGCGACGCTACGCGCGCTTTGTCGCAAATCTTTGCCAGTCGCGCAGTTTCGTCGTGCCGAGTGAACGCTCCGACGGCTGCGTCGGACGCAATCATGGGTGCATCCTTCGCGTTAGGAAGATGCTGCGACGCAACATAACCTCCCCGACAGAACATAAGGGGATGCCGATCTGGCCCTTCAACAAGGGAGAAAGATCGTGATCAAGACCTTCATCAGCGCCGCCGTCCTTCTGAGCCTGCCGGTCGCAGCCTATGCGAGCGAGAAGGCCTTCACTCGCGACGGCGTGACCTATGTCTACACCCGCGAACAGCGCGGCGAGACCATTGTCCTGAGCGGCCGGACCCTGCCCAGCGGTGCGCCCTATACACTGAACGTGCGCGGCCGGAAGGTGACGGGACATGTCGATGGCACCCCGGTCGCCTTCACCATCGCCAAGCCGCTGACCCGCTCGGTCGAGACGGCGCAGCGCTGAGCTGCCCGCGCCTGTTACCCCGTCATTCCCGCGAAGGCGGGAATCCATTGCGGCTGACGTTTCGGTTCTTTCGACAAGCCAGCCAGAATGGATCCCCGCCTTCGCGGGGATGACGGCCGAAGATTAGGCCGGCGCCCGAATCTGACGTCAGAACCCCTCGGGCAGATCGATCGGGCCGACCGCTTCGCGGTAACGGGTGATCGCATAGCGATCGGTCATGCCGGCGATGAAGTCGGCGATGTGGCGGCTGCGCCAGGGTTCCTCGGCGGGCAGGCAATCGCCCCAGCCCTCCGGCATCAGTCCGGGATCGGCCGAGTAGGCCGCGAACAGCCCCGCAACGATCCCCTGCGCGGTATCCGCCGCCGCAACCTGACGCGGGTGGTGATAGAGATTGGCGTACATGAAGCGCTTGAGCGCTCGCTCCTCATCGCGCATCGCGTCGGAAAATCCCGCCAGCGCCCGGCCTGCGGCACGGACATCCTCGACCGTTTCCACCCCGGACTCCGCGACGCGACGCTGTGTCTCCGCGATCAGATCGTTGACCATCGTCCCGATCTGCGCGCGGACCAGCTCGCGCATCAGCCTCTTGGCATCGGCGCCGGGGAAGCGCGCATGTACAGCATCCCAACCGCGCGCGACCAGCGGCACTTCAAGCAGCTGATCGAGCGTCAGCAGCCCTGCGCGCAGCCCATCGTCGATGTCGTGATTGTCATAGGCGATGTCGTCGGCGATCGCGGCGACCTGTGCCTCGAGCGAAGAATGGCTGGAAAGATCGAGCGGGAACGCCGCATCCGCCGCCGCCAATGCCCAGCCGGGATGCCGCACCGGGCCATTGTGCTTGGCCAGCCCCTCCAGCGTCTCCCAGCTGAGATTGAGCCCGTCCCAGGCGGGATAGGGGCTGTCGATCACGGTGAGCGCACGCAACGTGTTGCCGTTATGGTCGAACCCGCCCCGCCCGGTCAGCGCCGCCTTCAACGCATCCTCGCCGGCATGACCGAAGGGCGGATGACCGATGTCATGCGCCAGGCACAGCCCCTCGGTCAGGTCCTCGTTCAGGCCGAGCGTGCGGGCGACCGCGCGGCCGATCTGCGCCACCTCCAGGCTGTGGGTCAGGCGAACGCGGAAATGGTCGCCATCGGGCGCCATGAACACCTGCGTCTTGTGGCGCAGGCGGCGGAAGCTGATCGAATGGATGATGCGATCGCGGTCGCGCTGGAACGCATCGCGCGGACCGCGCGTGGTGCCGTTGCCTTCATCGTGCAACCGACCACGGCTGCGTGAAGGGTCGCTGGCGAACGGGGCACGAATCGGCATAGGCCGCGCATAGATGATTTCGGGACAGATTGCCGCCGCGATGGTGTCGGGCCACGATAGGGCAGACCGACATTTGAGGTTTCGGTCTTTCGTTAGCCTGATTTCCAACCGTCACCCCGGCCTTGTGCCGGGGTCCACCGCGAGGCTGGCGCAGGAGAGGAGGTGCCAGCTCAGCCCAGGATGCCGAGTGGGCCCCGGCACAAGGCCGGGGTGACGAAAATGGACAGGCAAGTCCAAATGTCGATCAACCCTATTTCGCGGCGAGTTTCTCGATCTTCTGCCCCGCCTCGCTGGTCCAGGCGAACGCGGAAATCCCCTTCTTGCCGATCGTGTTCACGAAGGCCTGCGCCTCCGCCGGAGTCTTGAACGGCCCGACCAGCAGGCGGTTGGTGAAGCGCAGCGGCGTAGTCCAGGTCTGGCGGCCCTTGAGCTCGGCCGGCGCCTTGGCGAGCAACGCACGCCATGCCTTGGGCAAGTCGCTGACATTGGCGCCGCCCGCGACCTGCACCCAATTGCGCGCAGGATCGGTCTTGGCAGGATCGGGTTTCGCCGGTTCGGGCTTGCCCTTGCCCTTGGCCGGGGGCTTGACCGCACCCTTGGCGGCCGGAGCCTTGGGATCGCCGGGCTTGGCAGCTGCGGCCTTGGGGTCCGCCTTCGGATCCACGGGCTTGCCGCGTGCGCCGGGCTTGGCAGGCTCGGGCTTGGTTGTCTCGGGCTTCGCCGGTTCCGGCTTGGCCTTGGCGGGTTCGGGTTTCGGTTTCTCGACCACCGGGCGCGGCTTGGGCAGCTCGACCTTCGCAACCTCGACGGGCGGAGTCGGGGCCGGCTCGGCAGCGACGGGCTCGGGCTTGCCCGGCATCGGCTCGACGCCCAGTTCGGATGCGGGGATGGTGATCCCTGCGATGATCCGGGCGATTACATTGTCCTCGCCGCCGACACGCGGTGCGGTTGGCGGCGCCTCCGCGACACGGACGGGCGCAGGATCGGCAGTCGGTGGCGGCGCAGGCGTTTCCGCGGGCTGGACCGCGGCCGTCTGGACCGGAGCGGGTTGCGCCGCAGCCGCGCGTTCGGCTTCGGCGAGACGCTGCGCTTCCGCCTCACGCTGGGCCGTGGCGAGACGCTCGGCTTCAGCGACGCGCCGGCTCTCCGCCTCACGCGCGGCAAGCTCGGTCGCCGCGCGTTCGCGCGCCTGGAGTTCGGCGACACGGCGCGCCTCTGCCTCTCGGGCGGCGAGTTGCTCGGCGGCAATTCGTTCGGTCTCACGTTGCCGCGCGGCGAGCGCCTCACGTTCCTGCTGGGCCTTGAGATCGGCGATGCGTTTCGCTTCGCGCTCCGCCGCCTGCCGAGCCGCGGTACGACGGGCTTCGGAGTCGTCGCGTTCCTGCCAGCCCAGCGGCACGCGTTCGCCGATCCGGCTCGATGAACCGCGGCGGCGGTTCGGCTCCGGCTCGGGCCTGGTTTCGACCGGCGCGGCGCGGCGCGGCACATCGACCGCGGCCAGCGCAACCCCCGGTTCATGCGTAAGGCGCGGCAGCGACGGCGCGAGCTGCGCGTCGGCGATGCGGGCGGTGGTGCGGCGCAGCTCGCCGAAATGCACCGCGAATGCCTTGTCGGAAGCCGACAGCGTGGGCAGCCGCCGGAAGAACGGGGCCAGCGCCGAGCCGACGCCGCCCATCATGCTCGCCGCGATCTTGTCCGCACCCGGCGCGTCGCCGTTCATTGCCATGATGAAGGCGCGTGCGCGCCAGCCAGCACGGTCGCTGCGGCGGAGCAGCGGGTCGAGCACACGCATCGCCTCTGCTTCCTGTCCGCTGATGCCGAGCGACAACGCATAGCGACGGACGGTTTCGTCATCGGGATCGCTCCGCATCGCGACGCGATAGTCGCGCTGCGCATGGGCCTGCGCACCGAGCAGGTCATAGGCAAGTCCACGGTCGGAAGCGTAGGCGTCCATCGCCAACCCGCGCCGCTCGGCCTCGCCAAACAGGCGCAGCGCCTCACCCGGGCGTTCCTGGCGCACCATCACCATCGCCTGCCCCGCGAGTACCCGCGGGTTGGCAGGGTCCAGCGATTGCGCCCGTGCGAAGAAGCCGGCGGCAGCGGCGGCATCGTTGAGCCGCGCGCTCATCTCCCCTGCCGAGAGCAAAGCGCGCACGTTGCGCGGATCGCGCGCGAGCGTGCGCATCTCTTCGGCCAGCCGGTCGGCGTTCGGCGTCGGGGGCGGCGCGACTTCCTGCGCCGTCGCCGGAGCAACAGCGCAGATGGTCAGCGCAAGCAGGGCCGTGCCCAGACGAAGGCGGGTATCACGTTTCATGCGATATCGCCGCTACACGCGCGTGCGCCTGAACCCAAACTGTCGAACCGCGACGCCATCGCCCAGACGAGGCGCCGCAGCGACGAGGCGCACCGCTCCGCTTACTGGTTGTTCTGGCGGTTGAGGAAGCGCGGGATGTCGAGCGAATCCTTGCCGTCCTCGTCCTTCGAGCCGTTGCGCGCGGCGGCCATCCGCTCGAACAACGTGCCGCCGGTGCGGGCCCTGGGCTCCTCTGCAGGCGCCGCGGGCTCATCGCCACCACCGGTCAGCCAACGACGACGGATCGTCGGTTCGGGCGGGAGGTCGTCGGCAGGCGCAGGCGTTGCCGGCACCACCGAGTCCGAACCCAGCACCAGTTCGTCCGCCGGCTCACCGGCCGGGAGCGGGGCTTCGAGCGTCAGCTCGTCATCCGCGGCTGCGGGCGGCGTGGTGGAGAAGCCGGGCTCGGCAGCAACCGCCGGATCCTCGAACCGTGCCACCGGCTCCGGAGCAGGCGCTTCTGCGACCGGCTCAGGCTCGAACGACGGGGCGAAATCGGCAGGCGGCGGCGTCAGCGGACGGCGAACCGACCCGAAGGAGAAGCTGCGCGCGGTATCGGCGGCGGGCGCTGCGGCCGCGGGCTGCACACCATCGGCCTCTATACCGGTCGCGACGACCGACACGCGGATCTTGCCCTCGAGCTCGGTATTGAATGCCGAACCCCAGATGATGTTGGCGTTGTCGTCGACCAGCTCGCGAATGTGGTTCGCGGCTTCGTCGACTTCCATCAGGCGCATGTCCTCGCCG
>CAYOXO010000077.1:0-20221 GCA_964407945.1 uncultured Stakelama sp. | reverse complement strand
ATCGGCAGGATATTCTGGAATGGGTGGCCGGGTGGGGGAGCGGGCTGGAACCGCTGTGCCGCTAGGCGCACAAATGCTCAACGCGCCGCATCCATCAGCGCGCGCATCCGCTGTACCACCGGCGCAAGCCCGTCGAAGATCGCCTCTCCGATCAGGAAATGGCCGATGTTGAGTTCGGCGAGCTGCGGGATCGCGGCGATTGGAACGACATTGTCGAAGGTCAGGCCGTGCCCGGCATGAACCTCGATCCCGTTCTTCGCCGCCAGCGCGGCGGCATCGGCGATGCGGCGCAGCTCGGCGGTCTGCGCTTCGCCCTCCAGCTCGCAATAGCGGCCGGTATGTAGTTCGACCACCGGCGCGCCGAGCCGCAGCGCCGCCTCGATCTGTGCGGGATCGGGTTCGATGAACAGCGAGACGCGGATATTGGCGTTGCGCAGCTCGGCCACCATCGGCGCGAGCAGGTTGTGCTGCCCGAGCGCATCGAGTCCGCCCTCGGTGGTGCGTTCCTCGCGCTTCTCGGGGACGATGCATGCGGCGTGCGGCTTGTGGCGCAGCGCGATGCCCAGCATCTCCTCGGTCGCCGCCATCTCGAGGTTGAGCGGCACCGGCAGCTCGGCGGAAAGCCGGGCGATATCGTCATCAGTGATGTGGCGGCGATCCTCGCGCAGATGCGCGGTGATACCGTCGGCACCGGCGTCTGCAGCCAGCAAGGCCGCGCGTACCGGATCGGGATAGCCGCTGCCACGCGCATTCCGCACGGTCGCGACATGGTCGATGTTCACGCCGAGGCGGAGGTGTCGCATGGTCATGCTTCCACGCGGCTCCCCGGCTTGATCGCGGGAATCGCTGCCAGCTCGGGCGGCAGCGAATCGGCTTCATAGCTCGGCACGTCGAGCCGGATCAGCGGGAAGAAGGGGATGCCGAGATCGGCGGTGCCGTTCGAACGATCGACCAGCGAGGCTGCGACGATCACCTCGCCACCGGCTTCCTCGATCGCCTTGATCGCCTCGCGGCTCGAAAGCCCGGTGGTGACGACATCCTCCATCATCAACACCTTCTGCCCCGGTGACAGGCGGAAGCCACGGCGCAGCTCGAAGGTGCCGGTGGGGCGTTCGACGAACATCGCGTCGACGTCCAGCGCGCGCGCCACTTCCTGTCCGGCGATCACACCGCCCATCGCGGGCGCGACCACCGCACTGATCTGCGCGCGAAGCTCGGCAGGAATCTTCGCAGCCACCGCCTGCGCCAGCCGGCCGGCGCGTGCCGGGTTCATCAGAACGCGCGCGCACTGCAGGTAGCGCGGACTGCGCAGGCCCGAGGAGAGGATGAAATGGCCTTCCAGCAGTGCCTCGGCAGCGCGAAACTCGTCCAGAACTTCTTCGTCAGTCATCCGTCATCCCGCCTTTTTCGCCCGTCTTCTTCGCGCTGTCCGCATCTAGGCGCGGCCTGTCTGCGCCGCAACCGCAACTAAAAAGAGGCGCGACAAGCTTGAGAGACGCGATCTTGCTGCTATAGGCCAGCGCCAACGGGCAAGTTGCGCCCGCGCGACCGGAGACCCGGCGCGCCCCGAACAGGGGACAAGGAAACATGGGGTTGAACGACAAGATGCGCATGCATGGATTGAAGGCGATCGTCCTGGCCGCTGGCCTCGCGCTCGCCGGCGGCATGGCCCAGGCCCAGACTGCCGCGGCGCCTGCCGCAGCGCCGACGGCTCCCGCCGCCGAAGCACCCGCGGTTCCCGCGCCGGTCGCGGTCGAATCGCCGGCGGCAACCGCGGCACCCGCCGCGGCCCCGGCGGCGACTCCCGCCGATCCGACGCTCAATCCCGACGGTACGCACAAGAACGGTCCGGCTGCGGGCATCGGCCAGCCGGTCAACGGGCATTTCGGCATCCAGCCGCAGGTGACCAAGCTCGGCGAGACCGCGGCGCATTTCCATAACTGGATTCTGCTGCCGGTGATCTTCGCCGTCTCGATCTTCGTGCTGATCCTGCTCGCCTGGACGATCGTGCGCTTCCGCCGCAAGGCGAACCCGAATCCTTCCAAGACCAGCCACAACACGCTGATCGAGATCGTCTGGACGGTCGTTCCGGTGCTGATCCTCGCGGTCATCGCCTGGCCGTCGATCTCGCTGCTCGCCAAGCAGTTCAAGCCCGCGCCCGATAACGCCGTGACGATCAAGGCGATCGGCAACCAGTGGTTCTGGAGCTACGAATATCCCGACCATGGCGGCATTTCGATCACCGCCAACATGCTCAAGGAAAAGGATCAGGTTCCGGCGGGCGCGCGTCACCGCACCGATTCCGACGGCCCACGCCTGCTTGCGGTGGACAACCGCATCGTCGTTCCGGTCGGCACGCCGATCCGCCTGATCGCCACCGCCAACGACGTGATCCACAGCTGGGCGATCCCGGCCTTCTGGATCAAGATCGACGCGGTCCCCGGCCGCCTCAACGAAACCAGCTTCACCGTCGACAAGCCCGGCGTCTATTTCGGCCAGTGCTCGGAACTGTGCGGCGCGCGTCACGCCTATATGCCGATCGCGGTCGAGGCGGTTGAGCCTGCCGTGTTCGCGCAGTGGGTCGCGGCCAAGGGCGGCAAGATGCCCGAAGCTAAGGCCGCTGCTCCGGCTGCCGCCGCGCCCGCCGCTGCCGCACCCGCCGGCAACACGGCCGAAGCGACCAACGCGACCGAAGCGGCCGCGACCACCAATCAAGCCGCCACCGGCAACACGGACCAGTAAGCCATGACCGACGTAGCCCGCGACGCCCACGCCTTCACGGCGCATGACGACCACCACCATGACGCGGATCACAAGCCCGGCTTCTTCGCGCGCTGGTTCCTGTCGACCAACCACAAGGACATCGGCACGCTGTACCTGATCTTCGCGATTCTCGCGGGGATCATCGGTGGCGGCATTTCCGGCCTGATGCGCCTTGAGCTGGCCCATCCGGGTATCCAGTATCTCGGCACCTGGGCCTCGATGCTGCACGGCGGTCCGCAGACCTTCGACGAATCGCTCCACTTCTGGAACGTGCTGATCACAGCGCACGGCCTGATCATGGTGTTCTTCATGGTCATGCCCGCCATGATCGGCGGCTTCGGCAACTGGTTCGTTCCGATCATGATCGGTGCGCCGGACATGGCGTTCCCGCGCATGAACAACCTGTCCTTCTGGCTGCTCTGCCCGGCATTCGTCCTGCTGCTGGCCTCGCCCTTTGTCGGCGGCGGCGCGGGTACGGGCTGGACCGTTTACGCCCCGCTCTCGACCTATGGTGAGCCGGGGCCGGCGGTGGACATGGCGATCCTGTCGCTCCACCTCGCGGGCGCCAGCTCGATCCTGGGTGCGATCAACTTCATCACCACCATCTTCAACATGCGCGCGCCGGGCATGACCCTGCACAAGATGCCGCTGTTCGTGTGGTCGGTGCTGATCACCGCCTTCCTGCTGCTGCTCGCGCTGCCGGTTCTGGCCGCCGCGATCACCATGCTGCTGACCGACCGCAACTTCGGCACCACCTTCTACGATCCTGCCGGCGGCGGCGATCCGGTGCTCTACCAGCACCTGTTCTGGTTCTTCGGCCATCCCGAAGTGTACATCATGATTCTGCCGGGCTTCGGCATCATCAGCCAGATCGTCGCGACCTTCAGCCGCAAGCCGGTGTTCGGCTATCTCGGCATGGCCTACGCCATGGTCGCGATCGGCGTGGTCGGCTTCGTCGTGTGGGCGCACCACATGTTCACCACCGGCATGAGCGTGAACGTGAAGATGTACTTCACCGCCGCGACCATGATCATCGCGGTGCCGACGGGCGTGAAGATCTTCTCGTGGATTGCCACCATGTGGGGCGGCTCGATGAGCTTCAAGACCCCGATGGTCTGGGCGATCGGCTTCATCTTCATGTTCACTGTGGGCGGCGTCACCGGCGTGGTGCTCGCGAACGGCGGCGTCGACGACTATATGCACGACACCTATTATGTCGTCGCGCACTTCCACTATGTGCTCTCGCTGGGCGCAGTGTTCGGCCTGTTCGCCGGCTTCTACTACTGGTTCCCGAAGATGTCGGGCCGGATGTACAGCGAACTGCTCGGCCAGCTGCACTTCTGGGTGTTCTTCATCGGCGTGAACGTGCTGTTCTTCCCGATGCACTTCCTGGGTCTGCAGGGCATGCCGCGCCGCTACCCGGATTATCCGGACGCCTATGCGCACTATAACGAGATCGCGAGCTGGGGTTACGCCATCATGCTCGTGGGTATGGTGATCTTCTTCATCAACCTGTTCTGGTCGCTGTTCGCAGGCAAGAAGGCGGAAGCCAACCCGTGGGGCGAAGGCGCGACGACGCTGGAATGGACGCTGTCCAGCCCGCCGCCGTTCCACCAGTTCGAAACGCTGCCTGTCATCGACGACGACAAGCATCACTGAGATTTCAGCGACGGCTGAAACGAAGCGCCCCGGGGGAAACTCCGGGGCGTTTTCGTTGAGTCAGGCGGCCGCCGCCATCCGCGCTTCGTGGGCCTTGCCCCAGACCGACATGGTGCCGACCGCATCATTGAGCGAGCGCCCGATTTCGGTCGCCAGATATTCGACGCGAAGCACCGTTTCGGCATAGACGGTTCGGGCAATCAGGCCGTCGGCCTCCATCCGGCGCAGCTGTTCGGTCAGCACCTTCTCGCTGATCCCCGGAAGCAAGCGGCGCAACTCGCCGAATCGGCGCGGCTGATCATGGACCTCGCAAAGGATCGCCATCTTCCAATTGCCGCCGGCTACATTGAACGCAGTGGAAAAGCCGCAATCATCGGGCGGAAGGCGTTTCATCTCCGGATGGTCCTTACTTCAAAGTGCGTAGTTTCGGTGACGGAGGCGGAACGGTATCGGCCGCATCCATTATTCCAATAACTTGGGAACCGAGGATGCCGATTGCCACCCCCGAAACGAATACGCCTGAGTCGGACCGCATCGCGCGTTGCAGCTGCGGCAATCTGTCGCTGCGTCTTTCTGGGGCACCGCGCCGCGTCTATGGCTGCGCCTGCATCGAATGCCAGCGCGCGACCGGTACCGCCTTCGCCTATCGTGCGATCTTTGCCGATGAAGCGGTGCGCGAGGTCGTGGGTGAGGTGCGTAGCTGGCGGCGCATCAGCGATGTGGGCCGCTGGATCGACCAGCATTTCTGCCCCGGCTGCGGCACCTTGCTGTACATGAGCGCGGAGGCGCTGCCCGGCGCGATCTCGGTATCGATGGGCTGTTTCGTCGAGCGTGACTTTCCGGCTCCCGCGGCGATCCACAACCTCCACCGCGCGGCGCCGTGGCTCGATCTGGCGGCGTTCGCACCGGCGCCATGATCCCGGCAGGCGCGTAGGGCATTCCGTCCCCTTCCCCCAAGCGTCAACCCGGCCTATAGCGCCCCGCAAATGTCCGTCGCCAACCACGCCTTGATCCTGCCCGCCGACTGGCGCGACTTCCTCGCGCTCACCAAGCCGCGGGTGATGACGCTGGTCGTCTTCACCGGCCTGTGCGGCATGCTCGCCGCGCCTCAGGTGAACGGGCATTCGATCCATCCTGTGATCGGCTTCACCGCAATTCTCTGCATCGCGCTCGGCGCGGGCGCGGCGGGTGCACTCAACCAATGGTATGAGGCGGATCTCGATTCGAAGATGAAGCGGACTCAGGGCCGCCCGCTTCCGGCCGGCCGCATGGACCGCCAGTCGGCGCTGCATTTCGGAGTCGGCGTCGCCGCGCTCTCGGTCATCCTGATGGGGCTTGCGGTCAACTATGTCGCGGCCGGGATCCTGCTGCTGTCGATCCTGTTCTACGTCCTCGTCTACACGGTCTGGCTCAAGCGCCGCACGCCGCAGAACATCGTCATCGGCGGTGCCGCCGGCGCCTTCCCGCCGCTGATCGGGTGGGCCGCCGCGACCGGCGACGTGGCGCTGCTGCCGGTGCTGCTGTTCGGCCTGGTCTTCCTGTGGACCCCGCCGCATTTCTGGGCGCTCGCGCTGTTCGTGAAGACCGACTACGCCAATGCCGGGGTGCCGATGCTCCCCGTCGTCGCGGGCGAGAAGGCGACACGGGTGCAGATCGGCCTCTACACCATCCCGATGGCGATCGCGGCGATCGCGCCATGGCCGCTCGGTCTCACCGGTGCGCTCTATGGCATTACCGCGGTGGCGACGACGGCGCTGTTCGCCCTCTTTGCGCTTCAGGTTTCGACGCGCATGGCGGTCGAGGGCGATACGATGAAGCCCGAGAAGCGGCTGTTCGCTTACTCGATCTCCTATCTGTTCATCCTGTTCGCGGCAGTCGCGGCAGACCGGTGGTTGGCATGACTCCTCAAGAAGAAGAAATCGTTCGCGCGCGGCAAAAGTCGCGCGCCCGCGTGATGGCGCTGCTGCTGCTCGCCTTCGTGGTGCTGGTCTTTGCGATCAGCATCGTGAAGATCAGCCAGGGCATCCCGGTGATGCAGCGATGAAGATCGACCGCAAGCTGCGCACCGCGCTGCTCGCGGTGCTGGGCGTTTGCACCATGACCGGCGTCGCCTTTGCCGCGGTGCCGCTCTACCGCCTCTTCTGTCAGGTGACCGGCTTTGGCGGAACCACGATGCGTGCCGATGCCGCGCCCGGCGCAGTGGATGCGAAGATCACCGTCGCGTTCGACAGCAATGTCAGCCCGGCGCTGACATGGAAGTTCAAGCCCGAGGTCGCGTCGGACGAGATCGCGATCGGCGCCCGCGACATGGCCTTCTACACCGCAACCAACACCGGCACCGTGCCGATCACGGGCAGCGCGACCTACAACGTCACGCCGGAGGCGGCGGGCAAATATTTCAGCAAGATCCAGTGCTTCTGCTTCACCGAACAGACACTGCAGCCGGGTGAGACGGTGCGGATGCCGGTGATCTACTTCGTCGATCCCAAGATCCTGACGGATCCCGATACGAAGGATATCCAGAAGATCACGCTTTCCTACACCTTCTATCCGGTCGACAAGTCCAAGCCTAAGGGCTGAGGATAGGGGTTTGGAGCGCGGTGTCGCAGACGACCCGCTCAACCACCATTGCGCCCGCCAAGCTCACCGCTTAGGGGAGGCGGGAAACTCGCCATAAGAACAGGGACGGACGATGGCCGGCGCCAAGAACCACGATTACCATATTCTCCCGCCAAGCCCGTGGCCGATGCTCAGCTCGCTCGCCGCGCTGTGGCTCGCAACTGGCGGCCTGATGTGGATGAAGGAACATCCGCACGGCATGTGGGTGTTTCTGTCCGGCCTCGCCGCGGTGCTGTTCTGCATGGCGTCGTGGTGGGTCGATGTGGTCAAGGAAGCCAATGCCGGCGATCACACGCCCGTCGTGCAGCTTCACCTGCGCTACGGCATGATCCTGTTCATCGCTTCCGAAGTGATGTTCTTCGTCGGCTGGTTCTGGGCATGGTTCGATTTCGCGCTCTTCCCCGCGGCGATCGCGGTCAGCGGTGAGCATGCCAGCGTCGTCGAGATTCTCGAGGGTGCGGTCGCGACCTTCCCGCCCAAGGGCATGGAAGTGATGAACGCCTTCCACCTCCCGCTGCTCAACACCTTCATCCTGCTGCTGTCGGGCACCACGATCACCTGGGCGCATCACGGCCTGATCCACAATCAGCGTGGTGGCGAACTGAAGGGCCTGTGGGGCTTCATCGGCGTCGGTGAGAACGACGTGGTCAAGAAGGGCTTGTGGCTGACCATCATCCTCGGCCTGATCTTCTCGACCATCCAGGCCTATGAATATGCCCATGCGCCGTTCGTGTTCGGCAAGTCGAACTACTCGTCGGCCTTCTATCTGGCGACCGGGTTCCACGGTTTCCACGTTATCGTCGGCACGATCTTCCTGATGGTCTGCCTGCTGCGCACCTATCAGGGCGATTTCACCCCGCGCCAGCATTTCGGCTTCGAAGCGGCGGCCTGGTACTGGCACTTCGTCGACGTCGTCTGGCTGTTCCTGTTCGTCGTCGTCTATGTCTGGGGCAGCGCGGGCGCGCCGGTCCACGGGTGACGGAGAGGGGCTGGCATCTTGCACAGGCCAATATCGGGCGGCTGATAGCGCCGCCCGATCAACCGCAAGTCGCCGGCTTCTTCGCGCAGCTCGATTCGATCAATGCACTGGCTGAGGCCAGTCCCGGTTTCGTGTGGCGGCTGAAGGGCGAGGGCAACAACGCCATCGATCTGCAGCCCACGCCGGACCCCCTGCTGATCGTCAACCTGTCGGTGTGGGAAAGCGCCGAGACTCTGTTCGACTATGTCTATCGCAGCGGTCACACGCCGGTGATGGCGCAGCGGAAGCACTGGTTCGAACGGTTCGATGGTCACCATCAGGTGATGTGGTGGATCGCGGCGGGCGAGACACCGAGCGTGGCCGATGTGTTCGCGCGTTTGTGGATGCTCGAACGATTCGGGCCCACTGCGCACGCCTTTGTGTTCAAGGCCCGTTTCCCCGCTCCCGGATTGCCCGGCGTGCCGGTGGACATGAAGCCCGATCCCTGGTGCGAAGGTCGTGCCTGAGCCCGGCTCCGCCGCGTCTCTGATTCTCGATTCGGCGTTGAAGGGGGCATGTCCGCGCTGCGGCGCCTCCACCCTGTTCTCGGGCTGGGTCCGCTTCGCCCTGCGCTGCGGCAGCTGCGGGCTCGATTATGCCGCGTTCAACGTCGGTGACGGTCCCGCGGCGTTCCTTACCCTGATCGTCGGCACGATCATCGTCGTCCTGTCGATCTGGCTCGAGCTGACTGTGGGACCGCCGGTGTGGCTGCACCTGCTGCTGTGGATTCCGCTGACGACGATTCTGGTCATCGTCTCGCTACGTTGGGCCAAGGGCGCACTGCTCGCGCTCGAATATCGCAATTCCGCGCGCGAGGGTCGCATCAAGGAGCCTGAGGCATGAAGCTGCCCGTTATCCCGTCGATCGTTGTCGCACTGGCGGTCGCCGCGATGATCGGCCTCGGCGTGTGGCAGCTCGATCGGCGCGCGGAAAAGGAAGCTGCGATCGCGCGCTATGCCGGCAACCGCGCCTTGCCCGTCATGGCCTTTCCCCGTCCGCCGATCGGCGACGAGAATCTGTTCCGCCGCGCCAGCGCCATGTGCCTCGAAGTCACGGGCTGGAGCGAGCAGGCCGGGCGCGCGGAGAATGGCGCCAAGGGCTGGCGCCATATCGCCGATTGCCGCACCGGAGTCGAAGCGCTCACGACCAAGTTCGATATGGGGGTCAGCACCGCGCCCGGCGTGACGCCGGTGTGGAACGGGGGTGAGGTGACGGGCAGCATCACCCAGGCGCCCGATTCGACGCCGTTGCTGGCTTCGCTGTTCGGCAAGCGTCCCCCGCGCCCGCTGATGCTCGTCTCCGAGACCCCCGCGCCGGGTCTTGCCGAAAGCGCGCGGCCCGATCCGTCGAGCGTGCCCAACAACCATCTCGCTTATGCCGTGCAATGGTTCCTGTTCGCGCTGGCGGCGGTGGTGATCTATGTCCTCGCGCTGCGCTGGCGGGGACGAAAGGCGACATCGCCGGCTCCCTCCGCCGAACCCGGGCCGCCGCAAAGCTAGACTTTCTTGCTCCGTAACGGTGTCACGGCTAGTCCGCGCAGCCATGCGCTACCAGAGCACGCGCGGCACCGCGCCCGAACTCGATTTCCGTGACGTCACCCTCGCCGGGCTGGCCAAGGATGGCGGTCTCTATATCCCGGTCGAATGGCCGCGATTCACGCCGGATCAGATCGCGGGCCTTGCGGGCCTCTCCTATGTCGAGACCGCGGTGCGCGTGATGGCGCCCTTCACTGCGGGCAGCCTCAGCGAAAGCGAGCTGCGCGAGTTGTGCACGGCCGCCTATGGCCGCTTCAGCCACGATGCGGTGACGCCGCTGGTCCAGCTCGACCACCGCCATTTCCTGCTCGAGCTGTTCCACGGTCCGACGCTCGCGTTCAAGGACGTCGCGCTCCAGCTGCTCGGCCTGTTTTTCGAGAAGTTTCTCAAGGGCACCAACGATCACCTCACCATCGTCGGCGCGACCAGCGGCGACACCGGCTCTGCCGCGATCGATGCGGTGGCGGGGCGTGAGGGCATCGACATCTTCATGCTCCACCCCAACAAGCGGGTGAGCGACGTGCAGCGGCGCCAGATGACTACGGTGTTGTCGCCCAACGTCCACAACATCGCCATCGAGGGCAGCTTCGACGACGCCCAGGCGATGGTGAAGGCTATGTTCAACGACGCCGATTTCGCCGGGCGGTTCCAGGTGACCGCGGTCAACTCGATCAACTGGGCGCGGCTGATGGCGCAGGTGGTCTATTATTTCTACGCCGCCGTCCGCCTCGGTGCACCGAACCGCGAGGTCGCATTCAGCGTCCCCACCGGCAATTTCGGCGACGTGTTCGCGGGCTATGTCGCGGCGCGCATGGGCTTGCCCGTCGCCAAGCTGATCGTGGCCACCAACGTCAACGACATCCTCCATCGCGCGCTTTCTGCCGGTGACTATTCGACCGGTACGGTCACGCCCACCGCCGCACCAAGCATGGACATCCAGGTCAGCTCGAACTTCGAGCGGCTGCTGTTCGACCTTGCCGGCCGCGACGGCGCCGCGCTCGCCGAGCAGATGCGCGGGTTCGAGGCGACCAAGGCGATGCGCCTCACCAACGCTCAGCAGGAAGGCGCCGCGAAGCTCTTCGCCAGCGACCGGATCGACGCGGCCGAGATGGCACAGGCGATGGCCTGGGCCGCATCGCGCGCCGACGAGATTCTCGACCCGCACACCGCGATCGGCCTTGCCGCTGCGCGCCGCGCGGACCTCGCCGTGGATGTGCCGATCGTCACCCTCGCTACCGCGCACCCTGCCAAGTTCGGCGACGCGGTCGAGCGCGCCACCGGCATCCGCCCGTCGCTCCCCGCCCGTATCGGCGACCTGTTCGACCGCGAGGAACGCTACGACGTCCTGCCCGCGACGTTCGATGCGGTGACCTCGTTCATCGCGGCACGGGCAAAGCCCCGCGCATAACCTCTTCGTCACCCCGGCCTTGTGCCGGGGTTCACCTCGCCCCGCGCGCTGCATTTCAGCCTGACATATACCGCCGGCATCCCGGTGACCCCCGGAACAAGTCCGGGGTGACGGTTGACCTTCGCGGGCCGAATGGCGCTAAAGACTCCCATGAACCTCGTTACCCTGACTGGCGAACCCTGGGCCGATTACGGCCTTGTGGATTCGGGCCATGGCCGCAAGCTCGAGCGCTATGGCGACTATCGCTTCATCCGTCCCGAGCCGCAGGCGATGTGGGCGCCCGCGTCCGAAGACTGGCAGGCGCATGGCGAGTTCATGCCCGCATCCGATGACGAGGGCGGCGGCCGCTGGGTGTTCGGTCACAGCGGTCTCGATCGTCCGGTCCCGCGCGAAGGCTGGCCGCTGGCGTGGAACGAGGCGAAGTTCACCGCCCAGACCACGCCCTTCCGCCATCTCGGCTTCTTCCCCGACATGGCGCCCGTGTGGAGCTGGATGCGCGAGCAGACCGAAGGGGTCGAGGCACCGACCGTCATGAACCTGTTCGGCTATACCGGCGTCGGCACGCTGGCGATGGCCGCGTCGGGCGCGCAGATGGTGCATGTCGACGCGTCCAAGAAGTCGGTCGAGGCTGCCAAGGGCAACGCCGCGCTCTCGGGCATGACCGACAAGCCGATCCGCTGGATCATCGACGACGCGGGCAAATTCGTCGCGCGCGAGGTGCGCCGCGGCCGCCGCTACGACGGCATCCTGCTCGACCCGCCCAAATACGGACGCGGCCCGACCGGCGAGGTGTGGCAGCTCGAACAGGATCTGCCCGGCCTGATCGCCAATTGCCGTCAGCTGCTCGACGCGGACTCGCGCTTCCTGTTCCTCACCGTCTACGCGATCCGCATGTCCGCGTTGGCGATCGGCGAACTGCTCAACCAGCATTTCGCGGACCTTGGCGGCAAGATCGAATGCGGTGAACTCGCGGTGCGCGAGGAGGCGAGGGGATTGTTGCTGCCGACCGCTATCTTTGCGCGGTGGAGTCGGGATTGAGCGTGACCCTAATTCACAGGCGGCGAAGCTCTTCGCAAACTTGATCGAAGAGATCGAAATAGCGCCGCTCCATTTCCTCTTTGGGTAGGGAGAATAGCGACAGCGTCTGCGGGAGGCTCAGCTTCTCGGCTGTTTCTCGACCCTGCGTCTGAAATGGCTCGAACAGGTCGCTGGCGGTTTCCAGATCACCGGCGTTCCGCATCCCGTAATCGGCAACCCACAGGCAATAGATCAGGTGCTCAATGGGGGTGAGTGAACCGATTCCCGCCGATGCTTTCTTCTCAATCACCTCATCGCCGGCGTCGATCAGCCAAGTCTCGTTGTCGAAATCGTTCATAGCCTTCACCCCCGCCCCATCCGCATCGCCGCCCCTGCGACGAACGGGCACCCCGCCACCAACAACAAACTCACCGCGCCCAACAGCTTGATCGCGCTTGGGTCACTCCCCATCGCGCCCGCGCCGAAGATCAGCAGTGGTACCGCGAAGGGCAGCATCACCAGCCCCGCCACCGCGCCCGCGCCGCGCAGCCCTGCGGTCAGCGCCGCCGTCGCCACGCCCAAGGCCGCCAGCCCCGGCGTACCGATCAGCAGCCCCAGCAACGCCCCCGCGGTCCGCTCCATCGACAGGTTGAGCAGTGCCGACGCCACCAGCGTCGCCGCCAGCAAGGTCGGCGCGAAACCCAGCCAATGCCCGAGCGTCTTCGCCGCCGCCACGCTCGCATCCGTCCAGCCGCGCACCGCGAGCTGGTCGAGCACGCCGTTCTCGAGGTCCGGGTTCACCAGCCGCTCGACCGGCAGCAGTGCCGCGAGCAGCGCCGCCGCCCAGATCACCCCGCCGCCGACGCGCGCGAGCAGCTCGCCCTCCGGCCCGATCGCGAACGGAAACAGGATCGCCACCAACAGGAAGAAGGCGACCGGCAGCGTCAGGCCCCCGGCCGCCCATGCCCGCCGCAGCTCGCGCCATACCAGAGAGGCAAAACCGCTCATGCCGCTTCCCCGATCACCACGCCATGCGCGCCGGGAATATGGATCGGCAGATGCGTCGCGACCACCACGATGCCGCCGTTCAGCCGATGCTCGGAAATCAAATGACCCAGCATCGCGACCGCTGCCTGATCCAGCCCATTGGCCGGCTCGTCGAGCAGCCAGACCGGCGCCCCGCTCGCCACCACGCGCGCGATGCCCACGCGCCGCCTTTGCCCGGTCGAAAGCAGCCGTACCGGCGCCGGCGCCAGCTCGGCCAGCCCGACCGCTTCCAGCGCCGCCTCCGCCGCATCGCGCCGCCCGTCGAGTCCCGCCCAGAACCCCAGTGCTTGTCCGACCGACAGCTCCGGATCGAGCGCCGCCGCCTCGGTCAGCAACGCGCGCTCACCCTCGATCGTCACCACGCCCGCCGCTGGCTTGAGCAGCCCCGCCGCCACCCGGATCAGGCTCGATTTGCCCGCGCCGTTCGGCCCGGTCACCAGCGCCGCGCCGCCTTCGTCGAGGGAAAAGCTCAGCCCCTCGAACAGCAATCGCCCGCCGCGCAGGCACGCCACGTCCTCAAAGGCGAGCCGGGGGCTGTTCACCCGACGCTGTCCTCCAGCGCGTGCATGTCGTCGTCGGACAGGCCGAAATGATGCCCCACCTCATGCACCACGACATGGGTGATCAGCGCCTCCAGGCTCACCCCGGTATCGACCCATTCGTCGAGCAGCGGGCGGCGATAGAGGTGGATCGTGTCCGGCTGGGGCAGCGATCCCATGAACCCGTCCTTCTCGCCCACTGGCCGGCCCGAATAGAGTCCGGTCAGCTCGAACGGATCCTCCATTCCCATGTCGCGCAGCGTCTGCTCGTCGGCAAACTCCTCGATCACCAGTACGACGTCGGCCAGATACGCCGCGAACGGTTCGGGAATCCGCGCCAGCGCGGCGCGAGCCAGCGCTTCCATCTGCGCGGCGCTGGGTGCGAAGGTCTCGGTTTGACTGGTCATTGCCCTGCGCTATGCCCCACCCAACGAAGGAGTGGAAGAATGGTCGAACAACTCAGCCAGGCGGAACGCGAAGAAGCACTGGAGGGGCTGCCCGAATGGGATCACCAGGCTGAGCGCGATGCGATCACGCGCAGCTTCACCTTCGACGATTTCAGCCAGGCCTTCGCCTTCATGACTCAGGTCGCGCTGCTTGCGGAGAAGTCCGACCATCATCCCGAATGGTCGAATGTGTGGAACCGGGTCGATATCCTGCTCACCACCCACGACGCCGGCGGCCTGTCGGGTCGCGATATCGACATGGCACAGGCGATCGACGCGCTGGTGGAGTAACGTCCGCTTGCAAAAACCGGTCAGCTCTGCTCCCCTGTATCTGAAGCCGATTTCGATAGAGCGGTACGGCGAAATCTGAGGGGAGAGGTCATGCAGTCGATCTTCATCACCGGCGGCGGATCGGGCATCGGGCGGGCGGTGGCGATCCTGTTCGCGTCGCGCGGCTGGCGCGTCGGTCTTGCCGACATCAACGATGCCGGCATGGCGGAGACGGCGCGGCTGCTGGGCGGCGCGCCGGTGACGGTCCACAAGCTGGATGTGCGCGACCGCGCGGCCTGGGATGTCGCACTGGCGGAGTTCGCCGGCGAGAGCGGCGGCCGGCTCGACGTGCTGTTCAACAATGCCGGGGTCGGGGTCGGCGGCAATTTCGCGCAGACCACGGTCGAGGAGCTCGATCGCTGCGTCGACATCAACCTGATGGGCGTCGTCTATGGCGCGCATGCCGGCTACCGCTATCTGAAGGCGTCGGGCGGCTGCCTGCTCAACACCGCCTCGGCGGCGGGCATCTACGGCACGATGGGCGTCGCGATCTATTCGGCGACCAAGTTCGCAGTGCGCGGCTTCACCGAAGCGCTCGACGCCGAATGGCATGGCGAGGGCATCCGGGTGCGTGCGTTGCTGCCCAGCTTCATCGATACCGCGATCCTTGACGGCACGCCCGTGGGCAGCAACGAAACGATGCGCGACCGCGTCCGTTCGGCGCAGCTCGAATTCACCCCCGTCGAACAGGCGGCGCAGGCGGCGTGGGACGCAGTGCATGGCGACACGCTCCACACCTTGGTGGGCAAGACCGCGCGCCGCATGTGGTTCGCCGCGCGTTTCCTGCGCGGATCGATGCGCAAACAGGCGCGCCGCGCTGCCAAATGAGGAATGGAATGAAGGCTTTTGTTGCGGTCGTCGCGTTTGCGGCATTGTCCGGCTTCGCACCGAAACCCGCCGCACCCGCCGACGCCTTCATGGCGCGGATCGCGCCGCTGTGCGGCAAGGCGTTTGCGGGCCGGGTCATCACCAACGATCCGGCCGACACTGCCTTTGCGGACAAGGCACTGGTGATGCATGTTGCGTCGTGCGAGCCAGGGCGAGTGCGTATCCCCTTCCATGTCGGCGAGGATCGCTCGCGCACCTGGGTGCTGACCCGCACCGCGACGGGCGTCCGCCTCAAGCATGATCACCGGCACGAGGATGGCAGCTCGGACAAGCTCACCATGTATGGTGGCGACACGGCGGCGCCCGGCACCGCGATGCGGCAGGAATTCCCGGTCGATGCCGAATCGATCGCGCTGTTCCGCTCACTCAATGCCGAGCGCTCGGTGACCAATGTCTGGGCGATGGAAGCGGATGGACGCCGCTTCGCCTATGAGTTGCGCCGCCCCGGCCGCCATTTCCGCGTCGAGTTCGACCTCACCAAGCCGATCGCGCCGCCGCCATTGCCCTGGGGCTGGCAGGACTAAGCGCGCTTCAGGCTCCCGCTCCACGCATAGCCGCGCAGCAAGGGCTCGAAGCCGAGTTCCAGCCCGCCCGCCATCGCGGTGTGTTTGAGCGCCACCGGCAGCTCGCGTCGCGGGGTGACGTGAAAGCGGGCGAGCCAGGCGAACAGCGCCCGCCGCCACCAGCCTGGCAGCTTCTCCTGCTGCCCGAAATCGACGATGCGCAATGCCCCGCCCGGCGCGACCGCCCGGGCCGCCTGCTCGATCGCTGCGGTCCAGTCGGGGATCATCGACAGCGTATAGCTCAGGAACACCCGGTCGAACCCGTCGACTCCGAACAGGTCGCGCGCATTGAACCGCGACGCGTCGCCCTGCACCAGCGTGATGCGATCCGACAGCCCGGCGGCCGCCACCTTGGCCCGCGCCGTCGTCAGCATCGCCTCGGAGATATCCAAGCCGTAGAAGCGCGCCTGCGGCCAGCGCCGCGCCGCTGCGATCAGGTTGCGCGCGGTGCCGCAGCCGACCTCGAGCACCGTGCCGCCCGGCGGCGGCGCCAGCTCGGCGATCAGCCGGTCGCGCCCGAGCAGGTAATATTTGCGGGTGAGGTCATAGATATGCCGCTGCGCCGCATAGACGCCGTCCATCCGCTCGGCGTGACTCGCACTCACGGCTTCAGACGATAGAGGTGGACGCCGCCATAGATCGCCGAACGATCGCGCGCGGTGAAGTCGAGCGACTCCGCCTCGGCATAGTCCCAGCGATCGAGGGTCGCGTCCGTCACGCGTCCGGGCAGCAGCGTCGGCGCAGCGGCGGTACGGAACAGCACGCGCGCTTCGGGCTTCGCCGTCCGCGTGATCTCGCCCCATAGCCGGTTGAGCTGCGCGTCGGTCATCCAGTCCTGCGCGTCGAGCAGGATGTAGCGGTCGAGCGACCCGGCGGGCATCGATTCGAGATACTCGACGAAATTCTGGTGCCGCACCTCGACGCGGCTTGCGCGTTCGCGGACGATCTCGTGATTGGCGGCGCGCAGATAGGGCGGCAGCGGCGCTTGCGGCCCCTCGCCATAGCCGCGCCCGAACGCCTGCCAGGCGAAGTAATTGTCGGAGAGGTCGAAGTCGCAGGCCAGTTTCTCGAGCCGGCGCAGCAGCACTGCCTTGATCCCGCGCGGATCGTCCGCCGCCAGCGCCTCGTATTGGGCGGGCGGGATGCCGAGGCCGAACAACGACGCCGGCTGATCGATCAGCCAGCGCACGAACTTCTTGTCGAAGACGGGAGCGAGGCGGTTCTCGAAGATCGCGCGCTGTTCTTCGGGGGTCTTCGCGGCAAGCAGCTCGCGCGGGTCGATCCGATACAGCTTGGCGAGCAGATGCGCCGCGCCGATGAACCCGCCGAGCAGCCCGCGCTTGTAGAAGCCGCCGGCAAAGCCCTTGATCCGGCGGCGGCCGGCCAGGTCGCGGCCTTCCCAATAGCGCCGCGTCGTCTCGTCGAGCTGCGGGGCGAGCGTCTCGCGATACGCCGCGACATTCTCGGGGCGATTGGCCTGTCCGAAGAAACGGTGGAAGGCGGCATGATCGGGCAAATGCTGCGCCGCTGCGACCTTCAGCTTGTTGAGCGCGATATGCGCGGTGTTGAGATCGACTGCGGTGATCCTGGCCGGGTCGGCGGTCAGGTAGGACAGCACGTTGCACCCGCCGCTCGCGATCGTCACGACATGGCAGTCGGGCGTGATCGCCAGCGCCTCCATATCGACCTCGGGGTCTTCCCAGATCTGGGCATAGACCAGGCCGCGGAACGCGAAGGTGAAAGCGCGTTCGAGCAGGCCTTCCTTGCTGAGATGATCGTGGCGGTGGACGGCGGTGCGGACCGCACGGTTGCGCGGCTGGCTGGCAATCGAACCCATGGTCTTGGCTCCCGGGAATTTCCCGGCCCGTAGGTCCGTCGCATGTCAGTCGCGTGACGCTTGGCGTCACGCAACCGTCACACCCTCAACCCCGGCAATAGCCTTCGCCGAAGGTCACTGTCAGGCAGTCCTTCTTGCCTTCGAGATATTTGAGGCCCGTCGCAGCGCCATCGGTGGCGTGCACCACCTTGGCGCCGTCGGGGCGCGTAAAGGCGATGCCCTCTTCATTGGCCACCCCGGCAAAAGTTCCGGTGGCGCCCGGATCGAGGCTGTAGGTGTTGATCAGGCGATAGCGGCCCGGTCCCGACGTATCTTTCTCGATCGTCAGCACCAGACCTTCGACACCGACCCATTTGCCGATCCAGGCGTCGCGGCTGGGCGCCTCGGCCGCCTTCTCGGCCCTTTCCGCTTCAGCGGTGACATTCTCGGCGATCGCCTGCGCGTTGGCGACCGCATTCTCGACCAGGGCTGCCTGCTGCTCGTTGCTCATTTCGCCGCACCCCGCCAGCGCCGTCGCGCCGGCCAGTCCCGCACCTATCGCCCAAAGCCGCATCATGGCCTCCCCAAGAGAGATTTCGTGCATCCGGTGTAGCCTTTGCCGCTTCAAGCGCCTAGAGAGCCGGGCATCCGTTCAGCTCAAGGAATGAACCACTCTTCCAATGCGAATCGCCATCGCTTCGGATCACGCCGCCTGGGAACTCAAGTCCGCGCTTGCCGAATGGCTGCGCGGCGAAGGACACGAGGTGCTCGATCTGGGCACCGATGGCCCGGCGAGCGTCGATTACCCCGACTTCGGCCTTGCCCTGGGCAAGGCGATTGCGGAAAACCAGGCCGAGCGCGGCATTGCGCTATGCGGCAGCGGCATCGGCATCTCGATCGCGGTCAACCGCGTGCGCCAGGCCCGTTGCGCGCTGGTTTCGGAACCGCTCTCCGCCCGTCTCGCGCGCGAGCATAATGATGCGAACGTCATCGCCATGGGCGCCCGGCTGATCGGCCCCGAAATGGCCAAGGCCTGCATCACCGAATTCCTCGCCACCGACTTCGGCGGCGATCGTCATCAGCGCCGGGTGGACAAGCTGACCAACCCGGCCCTCTGAAGGACCAGAGACCATGAGCACCAATCCGATTTCCGCCGTCCAGCCTGATGGCTTCTTCACCAACGATCTCGCCGCCGCCGACCCCGCCGTGTTCGCGGGCGTCCGGCATGAGCTGGAGCGCGAGCGCTATCAGATCGAGCTGATCGCGTCGGAGAACATCGTCTCCAAGGCCGTGCTCGAGGCACAGGGCAGCGTCTTCACCAACAAGTACGCCGAAGGTTATCCGGGCAAGCGCTACTATCAGGGCTGCCACCCGTCGGACGAGGTCGAGACGCTCGCGATCGACCGCGCCAAGCAGCTGTTCGGCTGCGACTTCGCCAACGTCCAGCCGCACTCGGGCGCGCAGGCGAACGGCGCGGTGATGCTCGCGCTCGCCAAGCCCGGCGACACCATTCTCGGCCTCAGCCTCGATTCGGGCGGTCACCTGACGCACGGCGCCAAGGCGGCGATGTCGGGCAAGTGGTTCAACGCGGTCCAGTATGGCGTGAAGCCCGACACGCATCTGATCGATTATGATCAGGTCGCGGAACTCGCCCGCGCGAACAACCCGCGCATCATCATCGCCGGCGGCTCGGCTTATCCGCGCCACATCGATTTCGCGAAGTTCCGCGCGATCGCCGACGAAGTCGGTGCGATCTTCATGGTCGACATGGCGCATTTCGCGGGCCTCGTCGCCGGCGGCGTGCACCCGACCCCGTTCGGCCACGCCCATGTCGTCACCACCACCACGCACAAGACGCTGCGCGGTCCGCGCGGCGGCGCCGTGTTCACCAATGACGAGGCGATCGCCAAGAAGATCAACAGCGCCGTCTTCCCCGGCCTGCAGGGCGGCCCGCTGATGCACGTCATCGCGGCCAAGGCGGTTGCGTTCGGCGAAGCGCTGCGTCCCGACTTCAAGGCCTATGCCGCCGCGATCGTCGAGAACGCCAAGATCCTCGCTGCGACGCTGACCGAGCGCGGCGCGGCCGTGGTCTCGGGCGGCACCGACACCCACCTCGCGCTGATCGACCTCACCCCGCTGGGCGTCACCGGCAAGGACGCCGACGAAGCGCTCGAGCGTGCCGCGATCACCTGCAACAAGAACGGCATCCCCAACGATCCGCTGCCGCCGGTCAAGACCAGCGGCATCCGCGTCGGTTCGCCCGCGGGCACCACGCGCGGCTTCGGCCCGGCCGAATTCCGCGAGATCGGCAACATGGTCGCCGACGTACTCGACGGTCTGCGCAAGAATGGCGAGCAGGGCGACGCCCAGGTCGAGGCCAATGTCCGCGAGCGCGTCCGCACGCTGTGCGAACGCTTCCCGATCTACCCGGAGGCGTGAGCCCGATTTGATGCGTTGACGCGCATGCGGTGCCCGGACTGCCGACATGAAGCCAGCCAGATTAAGGACAGCAGCGCCTCCGCTGGGGGGGAGTCGGACCGCCAGGCCGTAAGAGCGTGTTGGAGGGGAACAGT
>CAYOXO010000076.1:0-20297 GCA_964407945.1 uncultured Stakelama sp. | reverse complement strand
CCGGCAGGTCCGATCTCAGGCCGGTGATCAGGCTTGCCGAGATCACGCTGCCCGTAGACAGGGTGAACGGCGATGGACGCGGCGTCACCGCATGCGGGTTGATGTCGGCCGCATTGCCGGGGGTACGGATAAAATCGGCTTTGCGCTCCTGGCCGTTGGGATCGCGCTCGGCATCGACTGCGACCTTGGCGACCTGTTCACCAGACCGCGGCGGTCCCGGCGTCGGACCCGCCGGCATCGGTCCGCCCTGCGCTTGCTGGCCTGCGGTCTGGATCAGCAATCCGGATTCACGCGCCGCCTTGAGTTCCGCAGCCCGGCGCTGGCGGGCGTCGTCGGCGGTTTGCGGTACTGCCGATACCGGCGGAACTGGTGGTATCCCCTCGCCAGCAAGCTGGCGCTGACGATCGAGGATGGGTTTGCCCAAATCTCCGGGCAGCGGCGGTCCCAGCTTCGGCACCGAATCGTAACTCGCCGGCAGCGCGCCTAGTGTATCGGTCGGCGCTTTGGCCGCGAGGTTCTTGTCGTCGCCGTCCGCGGCGAGATGCAGCGCCCGAGGCTCAAGCGCGAACCAAGCCGTGCCGACGACACCGGCGACGGCGATCGCGGCAAGCGACACGATCACGCCGCGCTTAAAGCGGATCGCGCGTCCGGGCCGGGCGCGCAGCACCAGGGTCTCGGGATCCACCTTCGGCGACCTCATGGAAGCGGCGCCGTCGGGCGCCTCAGCGATTTCTGCGGTCACGACGCTCTCCCCTTCGTCCGACCGCGGCGCCCGGCTTCATCGATGCGGGTAAGCCGGACGATCTCCTGGCGCTTGGCGCCGAGGCGGAGCTCGGCAACGTCGAAGATCCTGTCGACGACATAATAGCGTCCGCGCAGGCGGTAGTTGACCAGCTGCGCCTCGCCCTTCGCGCCAACGAGGAACAGCGGCGGCGCTTCGCCGACCGCCAGGCTCACGGGGAACTCGATATAGGTCTGCCTGCCGTCGTCGAACGCGCGCAACGGCCGCCATCGCGGCGCATCCCCGGAGATGGCATAGTTGAAATGGAGCTGATCGACATCGAGCCCGGCGGCCACCGGGGTAGCCGCAGCCGCCGCTTCCTCGGTTCGCTTGATCGCCAGCAACGCGTCCTGCGGATAGGTCCAGCTCAGCGCCGACATGCCGACGCTGCGCGCGCTGGTGAGCGCGAGATGATAGGTCCGCCGATCCGTGGTGATGACGAGATTGGTGGAGAGACCCGCAGCATAGGGCTTCACGAGGATATGGACGCGCTTGCTGCCACCTGCGCCGCTCGTGGTATCGCCGATCACCCAGCGCGCCGTGTCGCCGCTCGCCACCGCGCCCAGCACCTCACCGGGCTCAAGCACGATGTCGGTCACGCGTTCCGGCGTGGTGTAGACCTGATAGATCGCGCCTTCCGCATAGGGCATGACCGCGGCGGCATTGAGAAAGGCCAGCGGAGACGGTTCGCGCGTTGCGGCCCGGTTTGCCGCGGCGATCGTCGATGTCGTCCGCTGGGGAGCATTGGCGGCGCTTGAACGCTGCGCAAAGGTGCTGGCGGGTACGATCAATACAATCGCCGCCGCAAACAGCGTGGGCAAGTTGCTGGGGCGTTTCATTGCCGATTCTCCGGATTGGTAGGGATTGGGCTCGCCGAGGCGGCGCCATCAGGCGCGGCGGTGATCGAAACTTCGGGGGCCGGTTGCACCGGGCGCGCGGCTGCTCGCGACGAGACCGCCGGGTTGGCCGCCGGCTCGATCTCGCGGCTCCAGTCGATCGCATCGACATAGAGGCCGAGCGGATTCTTGCGCAGCACCTCCGCCGAAGCGGGCGGCTTGAGCTTGACGGTCAGGATACCGGTCCAGTGCGAGGTTCCCGCCTGCGCGCCCCGGTCGAAGGCGGTCTCGATCCACTTCACCTGAAATGACTGATCCGACGCGCGGACCACGCTCGTGACCTGAACCGATACCGTCTTTTGGCCAATGGCACCGAACGGGTTCGCCGACCGCGCATAGTCGCCGAGGAACACCGCGCCACGCTGGCTGGCGAAGTCATAGGCGGATAGCCAGTCGCGCCGCATCAGCACCGGGTCGAGCGAGACTGAGCGCACCTTCTCGATGAAGCGGGCCAGATGCCAGGAGATCTGAGGGTCCGTAGGGCGATACCCGGCCTCGGCTTCGCTGATCGCGCGTGCCTCGCCGAGGCGATCGACCTCGACGACATAGGGCGTCACCCGACTCTGCAGCGACTGCCAAATCAGCGCGCCCGACATGGCCGTGGTGAGCACCAGTCCGCCAAAGGCAATCAGCCGCCAATTGCGCGCCTGGACGCGCGCCGATCCGATCCGCTCGTCCCAGAGCTGGCCGGCACGATGAAAGGGCGTGTCGGGTTCGGGCGTCCGCCCGTAGCGCTGGACGCTTCGCTTGAAGAGCATCGCTCAGTCCTCCTTTTCCTTGATGTCAGGGGTTGCCGACGCGCCGCCGCGATCGCCCTCGCGCAGGGTGTGGGCGACGACCTGGCGATGATGGCGCGCATCCTGCTGGCGGCGCAGTGCCTGCGCCCAGGCCGGCTGGTGCTCGGCAGCCTGATCGGATCCGCTGGCGGCGGGCGCCTGCCGGTGGGCAAGCGCGTCGAAAGCTGCCTGGCGACCCGAAGCCGCGGCCTCGCCGATACCGAAAGCCCCGGCAGCGCGATTGCGCAATGCGCCGCCCGCTGCGCTCGCAACCCCCTTGAGCCCGGCGCCGACGCTGGTGGAGCCCGTGCTCTCCTGGCCGAGCTTGTAGGCAGTCGACGCTGCCGAGCCCATCGATGTGCCAGCACGGACCGCACCCAGAGCCGCCCCTCCGATGGCACGTCCACCGGCAAGGGCGGCACCACCACCCAGCGCAACGACGCCGGCGGCACCGAGCGCCGTGCCGGCGACCGCGCCGGCGCCAAGCTGAGGCGCGCCGGAGACCAGGCCGGTCGCAATGCTCGGACCGAAGATGCCGAGTCCGAACAAGGTGAGTGCGGCGAGCGCCAGGCTCATCGCCTTCCCGATATCGGGCTCCTGACCCTGTAGGGATCCGACGAAATCGTTGAAGTAGTTCGAACCGATGCCGACGATAACGGCGAGCACCATCACCTTGATGCCTGAGCTGACGACGCTTCCCAGCACCCGCTCGGCGAGGAAGCTGGTGCGGTTCCACAAAGCGAAGGGCACCAGCACGAAGCCGGCCAAGGTGGTCAGCTTGAACTCCAGGATCGTGATGAACAGCTGGATCGCGAGAATGAAGAACGACAGGATCACCAGCACCCAGGCGAAGAGCAGCACCGCGATCGTCAGGAAATTGTCGAAAAAGGTGGTGAAGCCGAGCAGCTGCGAAACCTGATCGAGCAGCGGCCAGGCAGCGGAGAATCCCGTCCCGGCCAGCCTGCCCGGCTTGAGCAGATCATCGGCCGAGATCGTGCCGCCGCCTGCCGTCAGTCCCGCCGCTGCGAACGAGTTGAAGACGATCGTCGCGAGGGTCGGGAAGCTGTTCAGAATGAAGGCGAAGGCCCCGACATAGAGGATCTTCTTGAGGAAGCGCCCCATCACATCCTGTTCGCCGCCCAGCGCCCAGAACAGGCCCGCCAGCGTGATGTCGATACCGATCAGCGTCGCCGCCAGGAAATGGACATCGCCACCCAGCAAGCCGAACCCGCTGTCGATGTAGCGAATGAACGCCTGCAGGAACTGGTCGATGACGTTGAGGTCGGTCATGGTCATTTCCTGTCGACGGGAAGAAGTCCCGCGGAACGCGCTCGGGGAGCCGGAGACGCGCCCCGCGGGGTGACGGCGAACCGGGGGCAACGCCCGCCGTCACGCTCGGACGGGAGGCCCCTAGCGAGGGTGGTAGGCCGTGCCGTTGCCGAGGAACTTTCGGGTGGCGGCCTGCGCCTCGGCCTGGGCCTGAGCGCGGCGCGACGCTTCGAGCGTCTCGGCACGGTACTGCGCCGCCATCATGTTCTGGATCTGGAATTGCTGCTTGGCGGTGAGCGCCAGCAACTGGTTGGTCGCCTGTTGCGCCTGGAGTCCGCCCTCGGCGCCCTGGCTCTTCGCCACGATCGCGGCGAGCGCCTGTGCATCGGCAGCGACATTGCCGACGACCTGCGCCTGCACCTGCATCGTCCGATTGAACGCGGCGACTGAGGTGTCGAGGCGAGTCCGGGCACCGGCGACAAGATCGTTGGTGGTCAGCGCCTGGTCGAAGCTCTGCGGAAACAGCCGCCGGAACTCGCTGTCGACATTCTCGACCCGAAAGCCGATCCCTTGCGCCTGGCCCATCAGCCGGTCGATCTGCTGTAGTGTCCGGGTCAGCGCCTGGAGTTCGGGGAAGTCGATCCGGCTCAGATTCTTCGCCTGGTTCGTCAGCATCGTTGCCTGGTTCTGGAGCGATTGAATCTGGTTGTTGATTTGCTGGAGCGTTCGCGCCGCAGTGAGCAGGTTCTGCGAATAATTCGACGGATCGAACACGGTGATCTGCGCCCGCGCCGGCGGCGCATGTAGCGCCATGCCGAGCGAACCGGCGCTGCCGAGCGCGAGCGCTGTGGCGACGAGATACTTCGAGAAGTGTCGGCGGAAGTTTCGCTGGGACATGGGTGTTCTCCTTTCGGTTAGAGGGTCAGCGAACCGGGGGAATGAAGTCGCCGAGCAGCGCGGCGGCCCAGGCGAGGTCGCGCGAGGCGAGGAATTCGGCGGCGAAGGTGCCCGCGCCATGTTCGGCGAGCAGCGCATCGATCTGCTGCTGGCTGTCCGGATCAGAGGCGCCGCAGAGGGTGAGCGCGATCGGTCCCAGGCCGAGCTCGAACAGGCGATTGCCGCGGGCGGACTGGAGATAGTAATGCCGCTTGGGCGTAGCCCGCGCGACGAGCTCGATCTGCCGCGCATTGAGTCCGAAGCGCTGATAGGCGGCGTGGCTCTGCGGCTCGATCGCCCGGTCGTTGGGAAGCAGGATGCGCTGCGGACAGCTCTCGATGATCGCGGGCGCGATGCTGCTGTCGGCGATATCGGCCAGGCTCTGCGTCGCGAACAGCACCGCGACGTTCTTCTTGCGCAGCGTCTTCAGCCATTCGCGGATGCGCGCGGCGAACAGCGGGTGGTCGAGAAAGATCCAGGCCTCGTCGAGGATCAGCAGCGTCGGACGACCGTCGAAGCGCTCCTCGAGCCGGTGGAACAGATAGGTCAGGACCGGCGCGACCACGCCCGACTGCGCCATCAGCGCCTCGGTCTCGAAGCATTGGATATCGGAGAGCGCCAGCGCCTGTTCGGCAGCATCGAGCAGCCGGCCATAAGGGCCATCGAGCGTATAGGCGGTCAGCGCGGTCCGCAGTGCATTCGACTGGAGCAGCAGCGTAAGCCCCGTCAGCGTCCGCTCCTCGACCGGTGCTGAGGCGAGCGAGCCCAGCGCCGACCAGACCGCTTCCTTGACCTCCGGGGTGACGAGGACCTTCTCGTGCGCGAGCAGCGCTGCAATCCACTCCGCCGCCCAGCTACGCTCATCGGTATCGTCGACCTTCCGCAGCGGCTGAAAGGCGAGTCCACTTCCTCCGTCCTTCCCTGCGCCGCTTCCCAAGCCGAGCGCATGATGCGCGCCGCCCATAGCAAGCACCGCGGCGCGTGCGGAAAAGCCCTTGTCGAAGATGTAGAGCTGGGCACTCGGATAGCGCCGGAACTGCAGCGCGATCAGCGCCAGCAACACCGACTTGCCCGCGCCGGTCGGCCCCACCACCAGCATATGGCCGACATCCCCGACATGGGTCGACAGCCGGAACGGCGTCGTGCCCGCGGTCTGAGCGACCAGCAGCGGCGGCCCGCCAAGATGGGCATTGGTGACCGGCCCCGCCCAGATCGCCGAGAGCGGCATCAGATGGGCAAGGTTGAGGGTATGGACCAGCGGCTGCCGGACATTGGCATAGGCGTGGCCGGGCAGTGAGGACAGCCATGCCTCAACCGCGTTGACGCCCTCGCGCACGCAGGTGAAGCCGAGGCCGTTGACGATCCGCTCGACCGCGCGGACCTTCTCGTCGGCGCGCATACGGTCCACGTCCGAGATGGTGATCGTGACGGTCAGATAGCCGAACGCGACATAATCTGCGCCGAGGGCCTGCAGCGCCTGGTCGGCATCGACGACCTTGTTGTCGGCATCGCTGTCGAGCAGTTGCGCCGGCTGGTTATACATCACCTCGCGCAGCATCGCGGTGATCGACTTGCGCTTGTTGAACCATTGGCGCCTGATCCTGGTCAGCGCCTTGGTCGCGTCGGTCTTGTCGAGCGCGATGAAGCGGGTGACCCAGCGATAGCCGAAGTCCGAGGCGTTCAGCGCGTCGAGGATTCCCGGACGGCTCAAATTGGGGAAGCCGAGCACCGTGATGGTGCGCAGGTGCCGGTCCCCGAGCTTCGGCTCGAGGCCACCGACCAGTGGCGTATCGGCGAGCAGCCCGTCGAGATACATCGGCGTCTCGGGCACCGCGACCGGCTGGCGGCGGGTCGAGATGCAGGCATGGAGATAGGCAAGCGTCTCATCGGAGGAGAGCCCACGCACCTCGGGCATGAAGCCCGCGAAGAGGTCGAGCACACGGTCGGTCTCCGCGATGAAGCCGGCCAGCGCCGTGCGCCAGTCGCGACCATCGACCTCCTCGTTGCGCTCGACCAGCGACCGGCCGGCAGCATCGCTCGCATCGGCCGGCGGCAGGAAGGTGAGCGTCAGATGATAGTGGCTCTCGTAGTGCGCGCCCTCTGCTTCGAACGCGCCGCGGCGCTCCTCTTCGACCAGCCAGGAAGCGGCATCGGGAAAGGCGCTCGCCGGATAGCCGAGCGCCTCGACACGCTCGGCCTCGAAGAACAAGGCCCAGCCCGATCCGAACCGCTTGAGCACATTGTTGGCACGGGCGCAGGCGCCGACCAGCTCGGCCTCGGTCGCGCTTTCCAGATCCGGCCCGCGGAAGCGGAGCGTGCGCTGAAAGCTGCCGTCCTTGTTGAGCACTACGCCCGGTGCGACGAGGGCTGCCCAAGGGAGATGATCGGCGAGCCGGTCGGCGCGCTGGCGATATTCGCGCAAGCTCAGCATGCGAGATAGCTCCTTTGGCGGAGATGGCGGAGCAGGACCGGCGCGAAGTCCGGGTCGCGGCGCGCTGCGAACACCGCGACGCTGTGCCCGACCGCCCAGAGAACCAGGCCGACCAGCCATTGCTGGAGGCCCAGCCCGACCGCTGCGGCGATCGTGCCGTTGACGATCGCCAGCCCGCGCGGCGCGCCGCCGAGCAGGATGGGCTGCCCGAGGCTGCCATGGATCGCTGCCTCGAACCCTTCGATGTGATGGCCGGCGCGGGTCGACATCAGACCAGCGCCCCACCGCCGAAGCTGAAGAAGCTCAGGAAGAAGGAGGAGGCGGCGAACGCGATCGACAGGCCGAACACGATCTGGATGAGCCGGCGGAAGCCGCCCGAGGTCTCGCCGAACGCGAGCGTCAGTCCGGTGGTGATGATCACCATCACCGCGATGATCTTGGCGACCGGCCCCTGGACCGATTCGAGCACCTGCTGGAGCGGCTGCTCCCAGGGCATGCCCGAGCCACTCGCGAGGGCCGGCGCGGAAACGGCGATCGCCAGCCCGAAGGCAAGCGCGGCCAAGGGGAGCGGAGGGCGGCAAGATACGGACAGGCGCATGGTCAATCTCCTTGAGGCGCGCGGGCGAAATCGAGGGGGAAGTCGAAAAGGGCGTAGTCGCCGTCCGGATCGAGGCCGGCGACGCGTGCGAGCGTGTCCACCCGGCGAGCCGAACCCCGCCCGGCGATGAACACGACCAGATCGATCGCATCGGCGATCAGCCGGCGGGGCACGGTGACCACGGCTTCCTGGATCAGTTGCTCGATGCGCAGCAGCGCGGAGGCTGCGCTATTGGCATGGACGGTAGCAATCCCACCGGGATGGCCGGTATTCCAGGCCTTGAGCATGTCGAGCGCCTCGCCGCCGCGCACCTCGCCGACGATGATGCGGTCGGGGCGCAGGCGCAGTGTCGAGCGGACCAAATCTGCCATCGTGACATGGCTGGCGCGGGTGCGCAGCGCGACGGTATCGGGCGCCGGCGACTGCAACTCGCGCGTGTCCTCGATCAGAATCACGCGCTCGTCGAGATGCGCCATTTCGGCGAGCAGCGCGTTGGCCAGCGTCGTCTTGCCCGAACTGGTGCCGCCGGCGACGAGGATGTTGCGGCGCTCGACCACAGCCAGCGACAGCAGACGCGCCATCTCGGCCGACATGATCCCGTCGGCGACATAGTCGAGCAGCGTGTAGATGCGAATCGCCGGCTTGCGGATCGAGAAGCAGGGCGCGAGGCTGACCGGGGGCAGCACGCCTTCGAACCGCTCCCCAGCGCCTTCGCCATGCGGCGGCAGCTCGGCCGAGACGATCGGCGACGCGGCATGCACCTCGGTACGGGCGTGGCTGGCGACGAGCCGAATAATGCGCTCGACCTGGGCCGGCTCGAAGCGGGTGCCGGTATCGGTCCGCCCTTCACCCAGCCGATCGAGCCGCAGCGCGCCATCCGGGTTGATCATCACTTCGAGTACGAGCGGGTCGGCGAGGGCTGCGGCGATAGCTGGCCCCATCGCAGTGCGCAGCATCGCGCGGCGCCGGCCTTCCGACACGGTATCGGCCGCGCCGCTCACGACTCCTTCTCCATTGGCTCGGTGGGGCCGAGGGTGCGCCTGCCGCTGGCAAGTTGGCGTCCGACCTGGCCGACAAATTTCTCGAACCGCTCAAGCCCGATCGCGAGCGCCGCGCTATCGGCCTCGGGCAAGGGCGCCGTGACCAGCAACTGGTAGCGGACGAACAGCGCAAGGCTCTCAAGCACCACGTCGATGTCGCGGCGGACCAAACCGATCTCGCGCGACATGCGGTCGAGCCGGACCTTGAGCAGGTCATCGACCTCCTTTGAACCGTGCCGCGCGAGCCAGCCCGCCAATGCGTCGTTGACCAGCCGCGACTTGTTCGCGCCGGGACTGGCGGCGAGCGCTTCGAGCGCTTCGCTCAGCTCGCGATCAATATAGAGGTTCTGGCGGACCTTCATCGTCAGAGCCCCGGAATGAGGTCGCGATGCGCGCCCTCGTTGATGCCATAGGCGCGCGCCGCCGGGGTCAGTCCCTGCGCCTGTTCCATCGCGCGCTTGTCCGCGGCGACATTGTCGTCGTCGTCCGGCGCGACCTGCGTGGTCTGGTCCGCCTCGGCAGAATGGGCCGTGCCCTCCTGGGTGAGACCGGGATGCCGCTGTTGCTGCATGCCGCCATCATCTCCGGCATCGGTCAGATCCGCGGCGGGTTCGAGCCGCGCGTCGGGGAGCCGCGCGAACCGGCCCCAGTCGTTCGATCGCTGGCGGGGGCGGTCGCCATAGACACCATCGGCGAGAACCGGCGCCGACAGCACCCGACCGCTGAAATTGCGGTCCTCGAAATAGCGCAGTTTGGTCGCGCGAATCGGCGCGAGCCCGGAGAGCAACACCAGCTCATCGGTCGCCGGCAGCTGCATGACCTCGCCGGGGGTCAGCAGCGCACGGGCGGTTTCCTGGCGGCTGACCATGACGTGCGCGAGCCAGGGTGCGAGCCGATGGCCAGCATAGTTGCGCATCGCGCGCTGCTCGGTGGCGGTACCGAGCGCGTCGGAAATACGCTTGGCGGTGCGCTCGTCGTTGGTCGCGAAGGCGACGCGGACATGGCAATTGTCGAGGATCGAATTGTGCTCGCCATAGGCCTTCTCGATCTGATTGAGGCTCTGGGCGATCAGGAAGGCGCGGATGCCGTAGCCGGCCATGAAGGCGAGACTCGTCTCGAAGAAGTCGAGCCGTCCGAGCGCCGGGAACTCGTCGAGCATCATCAGCAGCTGGTGCCGGCGTGTCGTAGCGTCACGCTGCTCGAGCCGCTCGGTCAGACGGCGGCCGATCTGGTTGAGCACGAGGCGGACGAGTGGCTTGGTGCGGCTGATGTCCGAGGGCGGAATGACCAGGTACAGCGAGACCGGCCGCTCGCCCTCGATCAGGTCGGCGATTCGCCAGTCGCAACGTGAAGTGACCTCGGCAACTGTCGGGTCGCGGTAGAGGCCGAGGAACGACATCGCGGTCGACAACACGCCCGAGCGCTCATTCTCGCTCTTGTTGAGCAGCTCGCGCGCGGCCGAGGCGACGACCGGATGGACGCGCGGCGCCTCCGGGGTGCCGAGATGGTTGGTCGACATCATCCGCCGAAGCGTCGCGACGAAGCTGCGCTGCGGATCGGACAGGAAAGTCGCGACACGAGCGAGCGTCTTCTCCTCCTCGGCATAGAGGATATGAAGGATCGTCCCGACCAGCAGTGAATGGCTGGTCTTCTCCCAATGGTTGCGGCGTTCGAGCGCCCCCTCAGGATCCACCAGGATGTCGGCGATGTTCTGGACGTCGCGCACTTCGTCGGCACCGCGGCGGACCTCGAGCAGCGGATTGTAGCGCGCCGAGCGCGGGTCGGTCGGGTTGAACAGCAGGCAATGCGAGAAGCGCGACCGCCAGCCGGCGGTCAGCATCCAATTCTCGCCCTTAATGTCGTGGATCACCGTCGAGCCGGTCCAGGACAGCAGAGTCGGCACGACCAGACCAACGCCCTTGCCCGACCGGGTCGGCGCAAACGCCATGACGTGCTCGGGGCCATCATGGCGCAGATACTGGCCGCCGAGCCGACCGAGCAGCACGCCGCGGTCGCGGTACAGCCCCGCGCGCTCGATCTCCTGGGGCTTTGCCCAACGTGCCGAGCCATAGGTGGTGACGTTGCTGCGCTGCCGCGCGCGCCACAGCGACCCGCCTATCGCCGCGCCGCAGCCGAGAAAGCCCGAGGCGCCGGCGAGCATCCCCGCCTTGTCGAAGACGTGCGGCGCATAGGCGTCATAGTGATACCACCAGGAGAACAGCGCCCAGGGCCGGTAGACCGGGACATCACCGACGATCAGCCAGGGCCGGCCCAGTTCGGGCTGATAGGCCAGCATCGCCGCCGCCCATTGCGTCGCCGCCCACAGCCCCGCGATCACGATCGCGAAGACGATAAGGATCTGTCCGATCAGCAGTTTGGTGGGGGTCACGAAGAGGCTCCCGCCGGGGGAAATCCCGACGGGCAATGACTCTTCCAACCGAGCCGGAAATTACATGGTGCCCAGCGGCGCTGTAGAGCTTATTGCGGCCATCCCTTCATTCAGAAGCGGTTCTATCCCAGCCTTGCCCCGCTCCTGCGATGCCGCCACACAGCATATCGGCGAAACGGAACGAGCGAAGATGAAGAGGACAGGCGACAAAAAGGCGCCCGATTTGAAAGCTGCACTGGAGCGTGTCCCCTGGGCATCCCGCGGTCGGGAAACGCCGATCGCACGGCTCGCGCGGTCGCTATTGCCGGTCGGTAATAGGGCGGGCCTTCCGGAGGGAGATCTGTCCCTTTCAATGCCGATCCAGGCAGCCGAGCATGAAGACTGGACGATGGATATCGACGGCACGGCGTTTCAGGTCGGCCGCGGGAAATTGATGACGGCCTGGCATGTGGCCGAGGCGCTGGACGTCGCTGGCGGCGATGCGCACATCTATGGAAACAGCCGCCTCAATGGGATCGAGGCGCTGCGACCCTACAGGATCACGGCCAGCATGCGGTTCTACGACATGCGGTTCGAAGATGGCGGACCGGGTGTCGACGCCGGCGTTCTCCTCTCCCCCGCGATCAGCACTGACGAAGCCCCATATGAGGTCCCGCTGGTAACCTGGGGGGATTCGACCCGGGTCGGGGTTGGCGACCGCGTGCTCATTGGCGGCTTTCCACTCGGGAAGAGCATGTTCTTCTCCAACATGAGCAACAAGGGGCTCATCCAGCCTTCGTTTTTCGACGGCATCATCAGCGCAGTCATCCCAGCGATCCGGCCCGGCGAAACCCGGCTCTTCCAGATCAGCTCGGTGGCGCTTGGCGGGATCAGCGGCGGAGTGGTGTGCGATGCCCGGACCGGCGCCGTGCTGGGGATGGTCACGAGCGGCCTGACAACCGCGGAAGGAGTCAGCCTCCCGATCACCTATGCGATTCCAAGCGAGGTGCTACGCCCCTTCGCGGACGCGATCAGCTTCGATTCTGCCGATGGAACGCGCTGGAGATAGACGTGGATGACCGCGGCGACTTGTATTTATCGGCCGTTTCGCCCAAATTGCAGGCATGGCAACGAACCCCGAAACCGTAGCGCCCAAGAAGCCCAAGGCCGTCGTGCTTGGCCGCAGCGCCGCGACGGGACGAGTCGTGCTGGCGCCAGCCGTCACTAAGAAAGGGACGGTATCCGTGCAGCGCATCGAGGCCGCGGTCAAATCCGCGCTGTCCAAGAAGAAATAAGCGTTGATGGCGGTTGAGGCGTCGGTGGACGACGTCTTCATCAATTGTCCGTTCGACGATGAATTTGCGCCAAGCTTTCGGGCGCTCCTGTTCGCGATCATGTCGTGCGGCTTCCGTCCGCGCTCAGCACGCGAGCTCGACGACGGCGGCCAGACCCGTATCGACAAGATCTATGGCCTGATCGAAGCGTGTCGCTACGGCATCCATGACCTTTCCAGAACCGAGCTGGATGCCGTCAACAACCTGCCGCGCTTCAATATGCCGCTCGAACTCGGCCTGTTCCTTGGGGCGAAACGCTTCGGCAACAAGACGCAGAAACTGAAGCGGGTGCTGATCCTCGATGTGGAGCAGCACCGCTATCAGCGGTTCATCTCGGATCTAGCCGGGATGGACATCCACGGGCATGACGGCGACCCGCTACGCGCCCTTCGCGAGACCCGGGACTGGCTCGCCAACGTATCCCGCCGCGAACTGCCGAGTGCAGATCGGGTGCAGAGAATCTATCAGGCCTTTCTCGAATCTCTGCCGGAGATCGCGGCGACACTCGAATTCGATCCGGATCGTATCCCGTATGTCGATTTCGAGCGGATTGCCGGGCAGTGGCTGATCTCGGCGCCAGAAGCGGTCGCGGACTGACGCGATGCGCCGCCGTCAGACCTATGATTCCTGGTTTGGTACCAAAATCCGCGAAGCGTTGATGGACGATCGACCCGATATCCCGAGCGAGGTTGTGGAAGCGGAGTTCGCCGAGCGGCGCGCGACGTCGACTATTCGGAGACGGAACCGTACCTGACAGGAAGCGCTCGATTGACTAGCCTAACCTTTTTGTGCCGCCGCGCGTAGTTGCTCAAGACGCTCCTGCCCGACCTGCTCGATGACATCGCGAAGCGCCCGCACGCAGATCAGGATCGCGTTCAGGTCCTCGATGCCAATCTGATAAGCAGTCGAGTAGCGGGCCTCGACATAGGCGCGCTTGAGCAGCTGGAAGCGCCGCCGATCGATGCGCTTGTCGCGCGGCCAAGCATCAATCAATCGAGATTCGATGTCTTCTGCCAGCGAGCGCAGGAACTTGATGTTGTGAGATTTTGGAAAGTACAGAGTCCGAACGAGCAGGAAGCAGATATAGGCTCGCTCGGTGGCCTGATGGAGCGAAAATGCTGCATCTTTGCGCCAGCCAAGATCGTCCGTTCCTTTTTCAACCTGCCCTTCGGCAGTGTCTAGCGCGCGCTCGATGCTTGGGAGCCATTCTTCAAAGTAGGCTTTCGCCATCTGATAGGCGTCCGCAGGTGTGAGCGGCATCGGTGTCGCCAGCGGATGACACGGCAGTTCGTACAGGACGATCCCATCCCGGGCGATATCGACCCAGAAATACTCGCCGCGCTTCAGCGACCGGTTCACTTCATCGAGCGAATGGACGACGATGTTGACCGGCCGCGCGATCGCCGCATCGCGCAGGATGCGATCCTCGGCCACGTACCAGTAGTGCGCGATATCGGTAAGATCGTCGTGATTGACGATCACCAGCAGATCGAAATCTGACTGGTAGCCGCTCTTGGGATCATCGACCCAATCGTCGCGCGAATACGATCCGAACAGGATGATCTTGAGGATCTTGCCATTCTTACGGCTCGGCGTTGTAGCTTGGGCGATAGCCTCCGCAAACTCCTCCATCAGGACGCGCTGGACACGCTCCAGCTCGCCCCGTTGAACTTCAGGCAGATGATCCACGTCATTCTTCATCAAGGGAATCTTCGGCGAGCGCGGGCGGAATGGCAAGCGCGGGTTGGCACCACAATCGTTTGATCAGTAGACAGAGTTCGTTCGGCGGCGTCGGATGGCCCCAACGGGCGCACGCTCTCAAGCGGTTCTCAACTTCCGGGGCCGCCGGACACTCGGATGACCGGTCATCCCCCACCGCGGGTCGCGGGCGTCGGTCTGGGCATCGTCCGCCATCTTCATTCCTTCGATTGGAGCTATTTCCCCGATTCGGTTTGCGCGCCGATGTCGAAGTCGGGGATCGACAGGCCGACGATCATGTTGATGAACGCCTTTGCTTCCTCGATCGCGGCTTGGGCCTCTTCGGTATTGCTGAATGAGCCTTGGTGCACGACGGCATTGCGGACCGCGTTGATCTTCTCAGCCGAATTGATCAGCGCCTTGGCGGTGGGGTTTCTGGCGGGATTGGGAAAATGCACCGGCACGAACAGCTTTGTGATCTTGAGCTGAAGACCGTTTGCCCATCGCAGAAAATGGTCGATGACGGCTGCATTGAAATCGGTCCTGCGGGACCATTCGGCTCTGATGGCATAGTTCGCAGCGACTTCCGCGGCAGTTGCGCATCGCACGATCGCGGCAGAGGGCTCGTCTCGCTGATGAAGGCCGGATAACTTCGTCCACTGTGCACGAAGTTTCTCCAAGTCGGACCGCTCATTATATGGCTTTTTCGTCGCCTTTCGACGATCGTCCACTGCCGACTTCGTCATTGCTTCCCCCGATGCGCATCCGAATGCGCAATTCTTCAGATACCAAATCAATAGCACGAGAGGAGGCCGGGTGAATGTTGCCAACCAGGGACCAGCTACCACGCATCTTCCAAGCCAACCTCGCGCGGCTGTTCGATCGCGTGATCCTGCCGGGCATGGACGTGCTCACCGTTCACGACCACCTCGAACAGGGCGAGGCGACGAGCCTGGACCAGTTCCTCGATCGCGCTGCAGCCCAAGTCGACAACTACACGGCCAACGAGGCGGCCAAGGCCTTTACGCTCACGCTCGCCGCGGTGTTCGAGCGCCAGTTGAGTATCTGGGCCCGGGCGATCCACGCAACAGGATCGGCCGACATGTCGAAGCTGCGGGGCTTTCAACAACATCTCGCCGCATGCGCTGAGCAAGCCGGAATCGATCTCGTCGCGGAAAGCCTGGAAGCGAACCTGACGCAAATGTTCGTGGTCGCCAATGTGGTCCGTCATGGCGAGGGCGAGTCCTGCGAAAAACTGCGAGCGCTGGCGCCATCGTTCTGGGACAGCGGTGCGTCCGACTATCACGATCTATTGGCAGGCCAGCCGATACCGAGCGAGCATCTGCGCATCCACCGGAACGATCTCATCCGCTACATCTGGGCGACCACGCGATTTTGGGGCTTGGCCGATCCCCTGCCGATGGCGCTGACCGACCCACCTTATTGGGTAGAATGAATCGCAATGCGGAGGGGGCCAATGGATCACAGCGATCAATTCGACGGCGAGCCGGGAGATGAGCCCCGCTTCCGTGATGTTGCAGAGATCGGAAAGAGCGACCTCTATGAAGCGCTGATGACCTTGGCGGGATTCAGAGAGAATCCATTTCTGGCCATGCAGGCAAGCCAGCTCTGCCTGGTCGACAATGTCCTAAACGGCATGGAACAGGAAGCGATGCGTCATCGCTTCGACGAGATACCGCCGCGCGGAAAGATCGCGTTGCTGGCAGCTCTGTCGCCTATGTGGATCTTCGGGGCCTATGAATTGCTGCGGACATGGCGTCAGCGCTGCGAGGAGGTCATTAAGCTGGCCGAGAATGCGGGCTTCGATCTCAAGGCTTCTCATCTCGAACGGGATCTTGGCTACCGCCATTACGACCGGGAGCTACGCGCCCAGCAGCTGCGCGACGCGCAGGAGCGGCCCGAGTTGGTGGAGCAGATGCGGGTTGATCTCCGGCGAACGGAAATGGGTTTTACTCACCTGGAGTTCATTCGCGTCGCGCTTGCCAAGCACGAGGTCAGCAAGAAGGGATCGAAGAAGCCCATCGCCTTCGCGCCGGGCCTGGCGCTCATGAACCGTTATTGCGGCTCGATGGAATATGAGTTGAGCAACGGCGGCGCGATCATTGGGTTCGTGTCGCGTCGCGACATCGCCGAGACAATCCGCTTCATCCCACAGGCGGAGAATCCAAGCGACGAGGATCTCGCCCATTTCCGCGCCTATATGAATCCGCCAGATGTCGAGCCACTTGGTAGGTGAACGGCAAGAGCGGCCTAGGCGGTCTCTTTTTGCACGACTAGGCTAGTACAATGACCCTTGAAGAATACATCGCTCATCTGAATGGCTTGGCATTTTGGCGCGAGTTCACATTCGCACAGAATAAATTCTCGCCGCAGCCGGGCAGAGAACTCGAACTGGCCGACAATCTGGTCTGGTTCGGGGTACGTGCATACATCCTGCAGCTGAAGCAGCGGGAAGACCCGACGGACGATCCCGCCGTCGAAAGGACCTGGTTTCAAAAGAAGGTGCTTGGGAAGGCGACCAGCCAGATCCGGGACTCCCTTCGCTTTCTCCAAGAGAATCCGGAAATCCGGATCACCAACCAACGCGGGCATCGTTTCGAAATACGGCGCGACGCCTTAGCCGAGATCACGAAGATCATCGTTTTCCTGCCCGGCCCAGCATTGCCCGAAGATTCCAGGCAGACACGCTATCATGTGAGCCAAACGGCCGGCTTCATTCATATTCTTTCGGCGAGCGACTATCTCGGGATCCTCGAGAAGCTGCGCGTGCCTGAGGATATCGCTCGATATTTCACCTATCGGGAGGAGGTGGCTCCAGCCCTCAAAGCGGCAGGTATCGAGCTGAGCGAAGCCGATATCATGGGCGCTTTCCTTAATGAGGAGGAGATACCGACCCCGCGGTCACATGAGAGCTTGCACTATCTTGTCCAGGATCTCGATGCGTTCGATCTGTCCGGGCTTCTCCGAGAAATACATGATCACATCAACCGCACGGACCGGCCCTATGACTACTACCGCATTCTGCAGGAGTTCGCACAGGTACCGCGCTCGGTGTGGCGAGAGGTCAAGCTCCGCTTCATGAAATCTCTGGATGCGGTCCGGGATGCAAAGTTCACACTGCCGTTCCGGCTGACCTTCCCGGAGACCGATTGCACATTCATGATCGCACCGCTCGATCCCGACCTTCCGGCCGCCGGCCCGGAGGGCGAGAAAGTGCGGATCACGGGGCTCCAGAACTTTACCCGCGCAGCTAAGTATTCCGCGAAAAGTTCGAAGGGCATCGGCATCCTAATTTCGCGAGACGGTGAGTATTTCCAGATCGATTGGTGCCTGATCGACATGCCCTGGCAACCGGACCCCGGGATGGAAGAACGGCTTTCAAAAAGTAGTCCGTTCCGCGCGGTGAGCGAAAAGTCGATGGACAGCTTCCTGTTCAGGGCGCCACCAAGATAGTCCGCCCCTTCCTCCAGCGCGGAAGCCGCACACCGGAAGCCCGATGTGCGGCCCACTGGTTCTCGTCAGCGCTTGCGCACGACGATCTGCTGTCCGGTCGAACGCAGCACGCCTACCGCAATCACACCGCGGTTGGGTGGGTTGCCATTGTCGCCATCAGCAGGCGCCTTGCCGCCCCCGCCATTGCCGTCGCCGCTGCTGCGTTGAGGTTTGATCTTCATAGATTGAGTCCTTGTTTCCAAAGCTGCGCCGGACTTGGCGCGACCCTAAATTGAGCTCGTGATTCCGCAGCTGACTGTCAGCCCCGCGGATCGACCCGATCCGGGCGTCCGGTTACTCGATCGCTGGGCCATTGCGCCCCCGCCCGAACGACCAGCTGACACCGTCACCACGCATGATCCCCGACACCGGCTTGCCGATCTGCCGCTCCAACACCGGCCGCCAAGGCACCAGCGTGAATTCGCGCGACTTCTCGATCAGCGCAAACCGCCCGCTGACCAAGTCGAGCCGGCGTCGCACCACGCCCTCAATCCGCGCACCCGGCGCGGGATCGGCAAACGATAGGCCGAGCTCCTCCGACAGCTGTCCAGCAACCCGCAGGAGCTCGCGCCGCTGCAGGGTCGAGAGAAGGTCGGGACGATAGCTCGTTGCGCCTCCCGCTGGCGCGGCCAGGCCTTGCGCGATCAGCCATTGCCGGCGGCGATTCTGCGCGTCGCGAACCTCGGAGCCGAATCCCGTTTCGCGCAGCGCCAAGGGTTCTGCTGTGACCAAGCTTCGATCGAGCCAGGTTGCGGCATCCGCCACTACCAGTCTGGACAGTGGCTGCGAGGACAGGATCTCGACCGCCACAGGCCGGTCCCGCAGCAGCCTCGCCTCATGCGCCGCGGCGCGCTCGAGATGGTCCTCGGCGATGATCCATTGTCCGGAGGGTTCACGAGTCACATTTCCGCTCAGCCGCCGCATCGCCTCGAGCCGGCGGACGTGCGCTTCAGCGAACGCCTGGGTCGCGCTCGGATCGTGAAGGAGATGCGCGTCGATATCGTAGCGCCCGGCATTGGCCGTAGCGACGGCAGCAACGGTGCGATCGACCGCACGCGCATCCGCGCGCTGCGGGTCGATCCGAATCACCGCGCCCTCAGGCACGATATCGAGGCCCGCGCCCTTGCCGATCGCCACGTAATGGCTGCGCCCGTCGATCCCGTCGACGATCAGATAGTGATGATCGGCATGCTCGTCGGCAAGGCCTCGGCCAATGAGGCGACCCACCAGCGGACGCGCGTCTGGCGCTGACGGATCATAGATCGCCTGGTCAGTGCCTGCTCGGTCCAACCCGCGGCGCGTGAACTCGCGCTGCATCGTGCGAACGATGTCGCCACGCTCGGCCAGGCGCCGAAGCGTGGCGTCCAGTCCGGGCGCGAGACGCCAGCTCGTCCCACCAACCGGCTCAGCCAGGCCAAGCCGCCTCAGCTTGGCGAGCCGCCCGGCGCGGAGCGCCTGATCGAACGCGTCGCCCCGGGCGGTCGACACGATCCCGGCCTGCGCATCGCGCAGCAACGACCGGTCAAGCGAGGTCAGCCGTTCCTGTTCCACTTCGGCGCGCAGGCTGGCTTCGATTTCACGCGCCGAGCGCGGCCCGAGATCGAGATCGACCAGCTCGCACGCCCGCTCACGCATGCCGCTCGTCAGATAGTCCCGCGCGATGATGAGATCGGCGCCGAACTGGTCCTTGCCGCGCACGACGATATGGGTGTGCGGGTGGCCGGTGTTGAAATGGTCGATAGCAACCCAGTCGAGCTTGGTCCCGAGATCTTCTTCGACCCGCGCCATCAGCCGCCGGGTCAGAGGCTTGAGATCCTCGTACTCCGTGCCATCCTCAGCCGAAACGATGAAGCGGAACTGGTGACGGTCGCCAGCCCAGCGCTCCCGGAATCCCTTGTCGTCGACTGTATCATCGTCAGGCCCGTAGAGCCGCCCCGGCTGACCATCGCGCGTGGTGCCGTCACGCTGAAGATAGCGCAGGTGCGCGATCGCGGCTCCAGACCCCTTGCCGGCGAGCTTGACGATGCTCGCCTTGATGATGACGCGACGCGCGCCATAGGCGCTGCGGCTGCCGCGACCGGCAAGCACGCGACCGACCCCGGCGCCACGACCGATCCTGGCACCCGAGAAGCCGGCGCGCTTGATGCCGAAGCCCGCAGCGCCGCCCCGCGCGAGATTGGCGGCCGCGAGCACGCGACCAAGATATTTCCGGACCCGCTTGCCGCCAGCGCTGCGCATCCGGCCGAGCCGCGGTTCGAACTGGTTTTCGTCGGCCATGAGAGGCATTCCGCCATAGGTATGGAGACAGCATGGCCCGCCTCTGCGCGCATGAAAACCGGTGCCATCGAACGCCGCGGAAATCCGTCGATTCCGGCCAGAACGGCACTGGCGCGTGTCGGGCAGTGCCATGGAAATCCCTGAAAAACGATGTGCAGACAATCACTTGCGGTACCACCGGTGCCACAGCTTTATCTTGCCTTACGCGGCCCTTCAGTTCGAGCGGTCCATCGGTGTCCTGGTGGCTCGCTATTCGCCCTCGCCGAGGACAAAAGAAGCCGGGATGCGATGCCTGTGCGACACCCGCATCCCGGCCGCATCTTGGCTTCGATCAATGCAGTGTCTCGAACGCCTTTCGCGCTGCCCGCGCGCCTGAGAAG
>CAYOXO010000075.1:0-20306 GCA_964407945.1 uncultured Stakelama sp. | reverse complement strand
ACACGCCAACCGCCGGGCCGAAATCGAGTTCCGCCTGCGCGACTGGCGCGAAGCTGCGGCGGTGGTGCGGGGTGGGGCCGAGGGTACGCAGGGCCTGCTGGTGGACCTTGGCAGCATAGCCCTTGTTGCTCGCCCAGCCATAGCCGGGGTGGAGCGCGTCGAGCTCGATCATGACGCGATCGCGGTGGTGCTTGGCGACGATGGAGGCGGCGGCGATCGAGAGGCAGCGCGCGTCGCCGCCGACCACCGCTTCGCTGGCATGCTCCCAGTCGGGGCAGCGATTGCCGTCGACAAGGACGAAGCCGGGGCGAAGGTCGAGCGCGGCGACCGCGCGGGTCATCGCCAGCATCGTCGCCCAGAAAATGTTGAGCCGGTCGATCTCCTCGACGGTGCAGACGCCGATGCCGACGCGGGCGCAGCCGAGAATGGCGTCGTGCAGTGCGGTGCGTTTGGCGGCGGTGAGCGCTTTCGAATCGTCGATTCCAGGGGGGATGCAGGCGGGATCGAGGATCACTGCGGCCGCGACCACCGGCCCGGCGAGCGGGCCGCGCCCGGCCTCATCCACCCCGGCGACAGGGCCGTGAATGCCATGGCGGGTCTCGAAGCTGAGATCAGGCATCGTCGGCGAGCCGGTCGAACGGGATGGTGCCGAGCGCATGGCCGATCGGGCCATGGCCGGCGCCCAGCCCCGGGGCATGGCGGATCGCGGCGCGAACATAGCGTACGGCGCGGGTGAAGGCGTCGGCGACGGGCAGCCCGGCACCGAGGCCGGTGGCAAGCGCGCTAGCGAAGCTGCAGCCGGTGCCATGGGTATGGACGGTGTCGAAGCGGGGTTTGACCGTCTCGGAGACCAGCGCGCCGTCGGGGGCGAAGAGCTGGTCGTGGACGCTGTCACCCTCGGCATGGCCGCCCTTTTCGGCAAGGTGGCAGCCATGGGCGAGGACCGCGGCGCGGCCCCCGAGCGCGGCGAGCTCGGGGAGGTTGGGGGTGACGACCGCCGCGAGCCGCATCAGCCGCTCGAACGCCGCGATCGTCCCTGCATCGGCGAGGATCGAGCCGCTGGTGGCGATCATCACGGGATCGAACACGACCGGGACGCCGGGCAGGGCTTCGAGCCGGTCGGCGACGGCATGGGCGATTTCCGCCGAGCCGATCATGCCGATCTTCACCGCGTCGACGCCGATATCGGAGACGACCGCGTCGATCTGGGCCAGCACCATGTCGACCGGGACCGGGTGGACGCCGGTGACGCCGAGCGTGTTCTGGGCGGTGATCGCGGCGATCGCGGTCATGGCGTGGCCGCCGAGCATGGTGACGGTCTTGATATCCGCCTGAATGCCCGCGCCGCCGCCCGAGTCCGAACCGGCGATGATGAGGATGCGGGGGATCGAGATGTGCGGCTGGCGGGGCATGGGTCTGCCATTGCACAGGCCGCGGAAGCGGGGAAGCTTCGCCTAGCGCGCCATCGCCGCGGCCATGGGGGAAGTGGGGTCGAGTTCGCGCAGCCCGGCGACGACGCCTTCGCGGTTGGCGGCGGGCTGGTTCTGGCTCGCCTTCCACTTGCCTTCGATCCGGTCGACCGTGATCTCGACGCCAGCAATGCCCTTGAGCTGGGCGGTGACATAGTCTGCAGGGGCGTCGGTGACGGCCCATGGATCGTCGCGGCCAGCCTCCTGAAGATGGGTCAGCGCATCGATCTGGGCGCGGAGCCAGTCCGCATCGTCGATGACGCGGGGCCGACCATGTGCCTGGACGAGGATATAGTTCCAGGTCGGCACGACCTTCCCATGCTCCTGTTTCGAGGGATACCAGGACGGGGTGACATAGGCCTGCGGCCCCTGGAAGATCACCAGCGCCTCGCCGCCCGCGCGTAGCTCGGCGAGCTGGGGGTTGGCCTTGGCGAGATGGGCGCGGAGCAGCTCAGGGCCACCCTCGCCGGGTACGAGCGTGAACGGCACGAGATTGGCGGTGAGGCCGGACGGCCCGTGGGTGACCAATGTCGCCAGCGGATGCGCGCGGATCGCGGCGTGGAGAAGCTCGGGACGGTCCTCGCGAAAGGCGGGGGGACGGTACATGACTGGTCCTCTCTGGGCGGTTCCGTGCGGCGGCGGGAGCCCGGCTGCTACACCCGATTCGAGGCAGGCGCCATCAATTGGGCGCCGGCTCTTCCACCGGCGCCTTGCTGCCCATCGCGGCGCCGATCGAAGCGCAGACGACCAGCCCGATCGCGAGCCACTGCATCGGCGACAGGACCTCACCGAGCAGGACGAAACCGACCATCGCCCCGGCGGCGGGCTCGGCGCTGATCAGCGTGCTGAAGGTGTTCGAGGGCAGGCGGCGCAACGCGATCATTTCGAGCGCGAAGGGGATCGCGCTCGACGCGATGCCGACGGCGATGCCGAGCAGCAGGATTTCCGGTCGCAGCAGCGCGGCGCCGGCATGGGCGATGCCGACCGGTGCGGCGACCAGAGCGGCGACGATCATGCCGCCCGCCACCGCGCCCGCGCCATGTTCCACGCCGGCGCGCTTGCCGAGCAGGATATAGCCGCCCCAGCACGCGCCGGCCATCAGCGCGAGCACGATGCCGCGCCAGTCGAGCTGCATCGCGCCGCCCCAGAGCGGGAGGATCAGGAGCAGCCCCGCCACGGCGAAGCCGACCCAGACGAGGTCCGACTTGCGGCGCGAGGTCAGCACTGCGACGGTGAGCGGCCCAATGAACTCGATCGCGATGGCGATGCCGAGCGGGATATAGGCGAGCGACTTGTAGAAGGTCAGGTTCATCAGCCCGAGTACGGCGCCATAGGCGGCGAGCGAACGCCAGCCGCCGCGCCAGTCTAGCCGCCACGGCCGGAAGATCGCCGAGAGAATGATCGCGCCGATGATGAGACGGAGCGTGGTGGCGCCTTCCGGCCCGACCGAAGGGAACAGCGTCTTGGCGAACGACGCGCCGCCCGCGACCGAGAACATGGCCGCGAACAGCGCGAGCAGGGCGATGACGTCGACGCGCACGGGCGCCGGCCGGGAAGCAAGGACGGACATGGGACTCACTCGGGAAACGTTGTCATCGGCGTTCTACCGCGAGGCCTTTGACAAAGGCGCTCTATTTTGACGTTATGTCGATAATTTTTATCGAAGAGATGGACGTTCGCGATGCGAAATGACGCGCTCGACAAGTTCGACCTCAAGCTGCTCGAGCTGATGCAGCAGGACACGCAGCGGCCAGTGCCGGCGATCGCCGAGGCGGTCGGGCTGTCGGTGCCCGCCTGCTATCGCCGGATGCGGCGGCTGCGTGCGACCGGGGCGATCGCGCGCGAGGTGGCGATCGTGCGGCCCAAGACGTTGGGCTGGCCGCTGTCGATGATCGTGCTGGTGACGCTCGAGCGCGAGGATGCGCGCACCACCAAGGAGATGATGGCGATCCTGCGCGCCGAGCCCGAGGTGATCGAGGCGTGGAACGTCACCGGCGATTTCGACATCGCGGTGAAGATGATCGCGCGCGACATGGAGAGTTACGACGACACGGTGGTGCGGCTGTTCTCCGCCAACGCGCATGTCCGCGCGTTCCAGACCCTGGTGGTGATCCGCGAGCTCAAGGAGCTGAGCCCGATCCCGATTCCCGAGTGAGCGAGGTTCAGCTGCGGCTGCGAAGCAGCAGCGCGACGGCCGGCGGGAACAGCAGCCAGGCGCCGTTGGCGGGCATCACCGCCACCATCACGATCAGGGTGAGCAGAAGCAGCAGGGCGCCGCCGAATGGAACCACGACCCGGCGCACCTCCATCGCGTCGATCAGCAGGCCCAGCACGCCAAGCACCGGGGCAAAGGCGAAGAACCAATAGGCGGTCGCGCGCAACGAATAATCGTCAGCGGTGGCGATCAGCCCGGCGCCGGCCATCTCGCGCAGCGGCGCCGGGTAGATGAACAAAGCGCCGACGGCGTGGAGCAGCGCGACGGCGACGACCCAGCGGCCGATCCAGCGGCGGGGTGGCGCGGATTCCATCCGCTCAGCCCTTGAACATGCGCTTGGTACTCGCCGGATTGCGCCTGAGCGCATCGCCGACGCGCGCGGGTCGATCGAGCAGCTCGCCACCGCAATTGGGGCAGACCTCGTCCATCGTGTCGGCGCAGTCCGCGCAGAAGGTACATTCGAACGAACAGATGAACGCGCCGCCCTGATCGGCGGGTAGATCGGTGCCGCAGCGTTCGCAATCGGGGCGCATCTCAAGCATCGGCGGTCCCTTCCTCCCCGTCATAGTAATCGACATCGTCGGCGGTGCGGAACATGTGGCGCAGGCCGCGCGCGCCGCGCGGGCCGGCGACGATGCTGACCTTGCCCGAATCGGGATATTCGCACGTCTCGACCTCGACCAGATTCGAGATGGCGAGATAGCGCAGGTCGGTAGTGCCGGTGTTGATGATCTGGTGCGCGACCTCGGCGCCGCCGGTCGGGCAGGCGATGACGTCGTGAGAACGGATCGGATAGCGTTCGGTACCGAAGCGCAGCTCGCCGGTTCCGTCGAGGATGAAGAACATCTCTTCCTCGCCATGATGGCTGTGGAAGGGGCATTGTGCCTTGCCCGGCGGCACCACGGTGAGGTTGTAGCCGAGCTTGCGCGCGCCGATCAGGTCGCTGAGCGTCGCCCGCCGCGAGGTATAGAGGCCATTGTCCTCGATATCGTCGAACTCGGCGTCCGCGAGGTTGAGGACGGGGCCGGTCACGCCGCGGCCGTGCGCACGGCGTCGCAGATGCGGTCGACCACCGCCTCGACCTGTTTCGGATCCTCACCCTCGGCCATCACGCGGATCACCGGCTCGGTGCCCGAGGCGCGGATGAGCACGCGGCCGGTGCCGTCGAGCTCGGCCTGCGCCGCGGCGATGACCGATTTGACCGTTTCGTTCTCGAGCGGCTTGCCGCCCGCGAAACGGACATTCTTGAGCAATTGCGGCAGCGGGTCGAAGCGGTGGAGCACCTCGCTCGCCGGGGCGCCTGCGCGGACCAGCTCGGCGAGTACCTGAAGCGCGGCGACGAGGCCGTCCCCGGTGGTGGCATAGTCCGACAGGATGATGTGGCCCGACTGTTCGCCGCCGACATTATAGCCCGAGGCACGCATCTCCTCGAGCACATAGCGGTCGCCCACCCCGGTGCGCGCGAGGCCGAGGCCCTGCGCGGCGAGATAGCGTTCGAGGCCGAGATTGGACATGACGGTGGCAACGATACCGTCGCCCCGGAGCCGGCCCTGTCGTGCCCAGCCGGCGGCGATGGTCGCCATCAGTTGATCGCCGTCGACCACCTCGCCCAGCTGATCGACCACGATCAGCCGGTCGGCATCGCCATCGAGCGCGATGCCGATATGCGCGCCCGAGGCGACGACGGTTTCGCACAGGGTCAGCGGCGCAGTGGAACCGACCTGGTCGTTGATGTTCTTGCCGTTCGGATTGACGCCGATCGTCACGACCTCGGCGCCAAGCTCCCACAGCGCGGAGGGCGCGACCTGATAGGCGGCGCCATTGGCGCAATCGACCACGACCTTGAGGTCGTCGAGGCGCAGATCCTCCGGGAAGGTCGATTTGGCGAAGTGGATATAGCGGCCCTTGGCGTCATCGAAACGCTTGGCGCGGCCGATATCGGACGCGGGAGCAAGCGGGATCTCGCCGTCGATCAGCGCTTCGATCGCGAGCTCGTCGGCGTCAGACAGCTTGTAGCCGTCGGGTCCGAACAGCTTGATGCCGTTGTCGGCATAGGGATTGTGGCTGGCGGAGATCATCACACCCATGTCGGCGCGCATCGAATGGGTGAGCATCGCTACCGCCGGGGTCGGCATCGGGCCGACCAGCACCACGTCCATGCCGACGCTGGTGAAGCCCGCGACCAGTGCGTTCTCGATCATATAGCCCGACAGGCGGGTGTCCTTGCCGATCACGACGCGGTGTTTGTGGTCGCCGCGGCGGAAGTGTGCGCCGGCGGCCATGCCGACCTGCATCGCCATTGCTGCGGTCATCGGCGCGACATTGGTCCTGCCGCGAATTCCATCCGTCCCGAAATATTTCCTTGCCATATCCGCCCGCTTTGCGACCTTAAGTCGATACAAACCAATTCCTGCGGGGCGTGATAGCGTCCCTTTCTCTCAAGGGCGAGTATGTCGCTGATCTTCCGAACTCTCGCCGCACTGGTCGGCATCGTGCTGGGGCCGTCGAACCGCGCGCAACCGGTACGTATCCTGATCGCATTGGTCGCCGCATTGGTGATCGGCGTCGGTGCCGCTGCTACTGCCCCGGAGCGCGCGCTGGTCGCCGCCGACTGGATCGCACCGATCGGGACGATCTGGCTCCACGCGTTGCAGATGACGATCATCCCACTGGTCGTCTCGCTGCTGATCACCGGCATTTCCGCCACGGCGGAAAAGGCGCGCGCGGGTCGGCTGGCCGGCCGCGCATTCATGACCTTCATCGTGCTGCTGTGGTTTTCCTCCGCGATCGGTGGCGCGCTGACGGTCTTCTACCTCGACCTGTTCCCGCTGGCGTCGAGCTCGGCGCAGGCGCTGCAGGGCGCGCTGGCCGAAAAGACCCCCGAGATCGGCACGGTGCCGCCCTTCGTCGACTTCATCGTCGCGATGGTGCCGTCGAACCCGGTGACCTCGGCCGCCAATGACGCGTTCCTGCCGCTGATCCTGTTCACCACGGTCTTTGCCTTTGCGCTGACGCGGCTGCCCAAGGAGCAGCGCGAGACGCTGACGCGTTTCTTCGAGGCACTGGGCAACACGATGCTGGTGGTGATCAACTGGGTGTTGTGGCTGGGGCCGATCGGCGTCGCGGCGCTCGCCTATATGGTCGGCGCGCGTGCAGGAACCGCGGCGTTCGGCGCGCTGCTCCATTATGTCGCGATCCTGTGCGGCGTCGGCCTGGTGATGTGGCTGCTCGCCGCGCCGTTCGGGATCATCGCCGGCCGCGTGTCGCCGATGCGCTATATTCGTGCGGTCGCACCGTCGCAGGCGGTCGCCTTCTCGACCCAGTCGTCGCTCGCCAGCTTGCCTGCGATGCTGAAGGCGACCGAGAACCTTGGCGTGCCTGCGGCGCATTCGGGCGTGGCGCTGCCGATCGCGGTGGCGATCTTCCGCTGGACCGGGCCGGCGATGAACTTCGCCGTTGCCATCTATGTCGCGCATCTGCTCGGCATCGAGCTCGGGCCGAGCCAGCTTGCCGCGGGCTGGGTAGTCGCGGCGATCACGACGATGGGCGCAGTGGGGCTGCCCGGCACGATCAGCTTCGTCAGCTCGATCGCGCCGATCGCGACGGCGATGGGCGTGCCGCTTCCGATGCTCGGGCTGCTGGTCGCGGTCGAGACGATCCCCGACCTGTTCCGCACGCTGGGCAACGTCGCGATGGACGTCAGCGCGACACGCGTGGTGAGCCTGCGCACGGGTGGCGGCGCGGAGCTGGACGACGAGACGGACCGGCTGCTCAGAAACGAAGGCTGAGCATCGCCCCGGGGCGAGCCGGGGCGGCGCGGTTCATTTCATGAGTACAAGCTCTTCCGCCATCGACGGGTGGAGAGCGACCGTCTGGTCGAAGTCCGCCTTGGTGAGGCCCGCCTTGACCGCGATGGCGGCGGCCTGGAGGATTTCGGGGGCGTCGGGGCCGATCATGTGGAGGCCCAGCACCTTCCCCGAATCCGCCTCGCACACCATTTTGTACAGCGCGCGTTCGTTGCGGTTGGCCAGCACGTTCTTCATCGGCCGGAAGTCCGAGGTGTAGACGCGGACCGAGCCGTATTTCTGCTTGGCCTGCCCCTCGGTCAGGCCGACGCCGGCGATCGGCGGGTGGCTGAACACCGCGGCCGGGATGCTGGTGTAGTCCACCGTCGTCGGCTTGTTACCGAATACGGTGTCGGCGAAGGCTTGGCCCTCACGGATCGCCACCGGAGTGAGCTGAACGCGGTTGGTGACGTCGCCCACGGCATAGATCGAATCGACCGAGGACTGGTTGTCGGCGCCGACAACGATCGCGCCCTTGTCGTCGAGCTCGACCCCGGCTTCGGCAAGGCCCAGCCCCTCGGTATTGGGCACGCGGCCGGTGGCGAAGAGGACGAGATCGACCTCGAGCGGCTCATGGTTGGTCATGCTGACCTTGAGGCTGCCATCGGCCTGCTTCTCGATCCCGCGGAATTCGGCGTGGAAGCGGAAGTCGATGCCCTTGGTCATGCTGATCTGGAGCAGGCGGTCGCGGATCTGCTCGTCATAGCCGCGCAGGATCACGTCGGAGCGGTTGATCAGCGTGACCTTCGATCCAAACTCGTTGAAGATGCCGGCGAATTCGTTGGCGATGTACCCGGCGCCGGCGATCAGCACGCGCTTGGGCAGCGCGTCGAGGTGGAACACCTCGTTCGAGGTGATGCCGTGCTCGCTGCCCGGGCAATGCGGGACGGCGGGGCGCGCGCCGACCGCGATCAGGATTTTCCCCGCGGTGATCTTGCGGCCGCTGGCGAGGGTGACTTCGTTGGGGCCGGAGACGGTGGCGCGTTCGTGGACGATCTCGACCCCGTGATTGTCGAGCGTGTGGGTGTAGGCGCCGTTCAATCGGTCGACTTCGGCCAGGACATTGTCGCGCAGCACCGCCCAGTCGAAGTCGCAATCGGGGACGTTCCAGCCGAAGCGGCGCGCGTCCTTGAGGTCCTCGGCGAAATGCGCGCCATAGACGAGCAGCTTCTTGGGCACGCAGCCGCGGATGACGCAGGTGCCGCCGACACGATATTCCTCGGCGATCGCGACCTTCGCGCCGTGTGCCGCGGCGACGCGGCTGGCGCGGACGCCGCCCGAGCCCGCACCGATGACGAAGAGGTCGTAGTCGTAATCGGCCATGGGGTGCTCCTGCTCATGCGCCCGTCGCGCAGGAGCGGGAGATAGGGGGGCGGAGGGCGGATGCCAACGGATGGAGGGCGGCGATGTCCCACGAACATTCTCACCGTCGCCCCGGCCTTGTGCCGGGGTCCACTCAGCTGCACCGGCTGCCCTCCAGCCTCTGCTCCGGAACCATCCTCCCGGTGGCCCCCGGCACAAGGCCGGGGTGACGGCTAAGGGCAGATTGCGGACGTCGGGATGTTTCTGTCAGAGTCTGCGAGAAGGGGAGTGAGGAATGCAAGATCAGCGTTTGAGCAGGAGCATCGCCATTGCGTTAGGCGATCTCGAGCGAGAGGGGGAGCTTGTAGTTATTTCCCCGAGTATCGAGCGTGTCGCTGATCGCATAACGGAGGCGGTACTCAGTGTTGTCCCAAACACCTCGCTGTCTCTGGAGGAGCTTGTCGGAGTGCGCAGCCTCATTCTGCATGCGACTTGGGATAAGCAGTTTTTCGATTGGGAGATGCCGACATTGACCGGCTTCGATGCCAACGAGTTCCAACAGATTGCTGAGAAGCTGCCGCGCGACTAGCGCGCGCGGCGCTTCTCCTCACCGCTTCCGCACGAACTCTGCGCGCAGGACCAGGCCCTTGATGCCTTCGTATTTGCAGTCGATTTCCTGCGGGTCGCCAGTGAGGCGGATCGACTTGATCAGGGTGCCGCGCTTGAGCGTCTGGCCGGCGCCCTTGACGGTGAGGTCCTTGATCAGCGTGACCTGATCGCCGTCGGCGAGGAGGTTGCCGACCGAATCGCGGACCTCGACCGTTGCTTCAGCGGATGCCGCGAGCTGCGAGGCGGGGACCCATTCCCCGCTCGCCTCGTCGTAGATGTATTCTTCGTCGCTCATCCGAACGCGCGCCGGATCAGGTCGTCGGTCGAGGGGTCGAAATCCTGCCCGCCCTTGTCCGCGGCCTTGGCCATTTCCTTGCCCAGCTCGACCCCGAACTGGTCGAACGGGTTGATGCCGAGCAGCGCTGCGCTGACGAAGGTGCGCTGTTCGTAGAAGGCGACCAGCGCGCCGAGCGTGCGCGGGTCGAGCTCGTCGAGCAGGATCGTGGTCGAGGGGCGGTCGCCGGGATAGGCGCGCGCCGGATCGGCATTGGCGCGGCCGGCCATCAGCGCTGCGCCCTGGGCGAAGGCGTTGATGAGGAGCTGGCGGTGGTGATCCTCGGCGAGATCGTCGCCCGGCTCGATCACCGCGACGAATTCGAGCGGGACGAGGTGGGTGCCCTGATGGAGCAGCTGGAACACCGCGTGCTGCGCATCGGTGCCGACGCCGCCCCAGGTGATCGGCGCGGTCGGGCGGCCGACGGGCTGGCCGTCGGCGGTGACGCCCTTGCCGTTCGATTCCATCTCGAGCTGCTGGAGATAGGGCGGGAGCAGGCGCAGCCGCTCGTCATAGGCGAACACGCCGCGCGTCTCGCAATGGCGGTTCTGGGTGTAATAGAGGTCGACAAAGGCGGCGAGGACCGGGGCGTTGCTGCGCAGATCGGTCAGGCGGAAATGGCGGTCCATCTCGGCCGCGCCCTCGAGCAGCGCCTCGAACGCGTCCCAGCCGAGCGCGAGCGCGGCGGGGAAGCCGATCGACGACCAGAGCGAGTAGCGGCCGCCGACGCTCTCGGCGAAGGGCAGGACGCGCGTCTCGTCGACGCCCCATTCGATCGCCTTGTCGGGCGCGGCGGTGAGCGCGATGACATGGCCATAGGGATCCTCGACGCCATGCTCGCGCATCCAGTCGAGCGCGCTGGTCGCGTTGAGCAGGGTTTCGGTAGTGGTGAAGGTCTTGGACGCGACCGCAATCAGCGTGGCGTGCGGATCGAAATCGGCGATCGCCTCTTCGAGCGCGCAGCCATCGACGTTCGAGACGATCGCAACGTCGTAATGTGCGCCTTCACGCCCCAGCGCATCGATCAGCAGCTCGGGGCCCAGCGCCGAGCCGCCGATGCCGATGTGCAGGATGTGGCGGATCGGACCGAGCGCCCCGGCCTCGATCGCGTCGATCAGGCCGCGCATGCGGGCATGGAAGGCGGCGGCGCGGGCGACGCTATCGTCCGAACCCTCGCCACGCTCGGCGGTGTGCTCGGCGGCGCGGCCCTCGGTGACGTTGACCGGTTCGCCCGCGAACAGTGCCTCGCGCTTGCCGGCAAGGTCGGTCGCCTTGGCGAGCGCAGTGAAGGCATCGAGTGCGGCGGTGTCGAGATGCGTCTTCGAAAAGTCGAAATGGATGCCCGCGACATCGGCGGTGAGCAGCGCCAGGCGGTTCGCATCGTCGGCGAACAGCTGGGTCAGCGGGATGCGGGGAAGCGCCTCGATTGCCGTCCAGTCCGCCGTCGCCATTGCCTGTCTCCCGTTGAATCGGGCGCCATGTAGCGTGCCGTTTCGGGCATCGCTACCCGCCGCGAACGTCACCATCGCCTTGACGCTGCCACATGGCCCGCGCAGAGCAGCGTCATGGACGATACCGCCCCGACCGATTCCGGCGTCAAGCCGGCGCCCGCCCACACCGCCAAGCCGCGTTCTGAATGGCGCGACACGCTGAGCTTCCTGATCAAGCTTGCGATCCTTGTGTTCGTGGTGCGCAGCTTCATCTTCGCGCCGTTCAGCATCCCGTCGGGATCGATGCTGCCGCGGCTGCTGGTCGGCGACTATCTGTTCATCACCAAATGGAATTACGGCTATTCCAAACATTCGCTGCCGTGGAGCCTGCCGCTGATCCCCGGCCGTATCTTCGCCAAGGATCCGACGCGCGGCGACGTGGTGGTGTTCAAGGCGCCGCCGACCGACGACACCGACTGGATCAAGCGCGTGATCGGCCTGCCCGGCGACACGGTGCAGATGCGCAACGGCCAGTTGATCCTCAATGGCCAGGCGATTCCGAAGCAGCCCATCGCCGATTTCGTGGTGCCGATCAGCCCCAACTTCCCGGTCGCAGGGCTGGGCGTCGAGGGCGGCTGCAATCCGAGCTTCGTCGAACCGGGGCCGAACAACACCCAGCAGTGCCGCATCCCGCGCTTCCGCGAGACGCTGCCCAACGGCAAGAGCTATGAGGTGCTCGACGAGGGCAATAACCCCGGCGCCGACGATACCGAGCTGTTTACCGTGCCCGCCGGCCATGTCTTCCTGATGGGTGACAATCGTGACAACAGCGCCGACAGCCGCTTCCTGCCGATGATCGACAGCCGCGGGCAGAATCGCGGCGGTATCCGCTTCGTGCCGATGGAGAATCTGCAGGGCAAGGCGGTGGTGAGCTTCTGGTCCACCGATGGCGGCGCGCAGTGGGTGCTGCCCTGGACCTGGTTCACCGCGGCGCGCTGGAACCGGATCGGGGAAGGCTTTTGAGCGAGAAGCTGGCCGACTGGCTAGCGCGGGTACTGGGCAGTCCCGCGGGCGATCTGGCGGGTTATGAGCGTGCGCTGACGCATGGCAGCCAGGGTGCGGCCAATTACGAACGGCTGGAGTTTCTGGGCGACCGGGTGCTGGGGCTGACGCTGGCCGAGTGGCTGTACACGCGCTTTCCCGACGAGCCCGAGGGCAAATTGTCGCGCCGCTTCAACTCGCTGGTGACCGGACAGGTTTGCGCCGAGGTAGCGCGCGAGATCGGCGTGCCCGCGCATCTGCGCCTGGGCAAGCAGGCGCGCGACGATGGCGCGGCGTCGAGCGACAATGTACTGGGCGATGTGATGGAGGCGCTGATCGGCGCACATTTCATCGAACGCGGGTTCGAGCCGGCCAAGGCACTGGTGCGGCGGTTGTGGGATAGCCGGATCGATGCGCAGGCATCGGCCCCCAAGCACCCCAAGTCCGCCTTGCAGGAATGGGCTGCGGCCAATAACCGCCGACCGCCCGAATATGAGCTTGTCGAGCGATCGGGCCCCGGCCATGCGCCACGCTTCAAGGTGGTTGCAAAGATCGCCAAGCTGGCGCTGGCCGAGGGTGAGGGCAGTTCGAAACAGGAAGCCGAGACCGCGGCCGCGGCGGCTTTGCTTGACGATCTGACCCGCTGAGCCTTTCCCGCCGTTCGCTCCGAACTTGTCGAAGGGCGGTGGCCGGGCGCAGAAGAAACCCGATGAGTCGGGGCGGGATCCGCCCTTCGACCGGGCAAACGGAGTGAGTGGAATAGAACAGGACAATCAACGCTGCGGCCTGATCGCCGTGGTCGGCGCGCCCAATGCGGGCAAGTCGACGCTGGTGAACGCGCTGGTCGGCCAGAAGGTGGCGATCGTCAGCCCCAAGGCGCAGACGACGCGCACGCGGTTGATGGGCATCGCGATCGAGGGCGACGCGCAGCTGCTGCTGGTCGATACGCCCGGCATCTTCGATCCCGCGCGGCGACTGGACCGGGCGATGGTCGCCGCGGCGTGGGAAGGCGCCAAGGACGCCGACCTGATCGCGCTGGTGGTCGATGGCAAGGGCGGAGTCGGCCCGAAGGTGCGCGGGCTCGCGGAGAGCCTGAAGGACCGGCGCGAACGCAAGCTGTTGATCCTCAACAAGGTCGATATCGCCGACAAGCCGCGCCTGCTCGGCCATGCCGCGACGCTCAACGATCTCGGCGCGTTCGACGATACCTATTTCGTGTCGGCGGCGACCGGCGACGGCGTGCCCGAGCTCAAGGCGGCGCTGGCCGCGAAATTGCCCGAGGGGCCGTGGCATTTCCCCGAGGACCAGGTTTCGGACGCGACCGACCGCATGCTGGCGGCGGAGATCACGCGCGAGCAGCTCTACCTGCAGCTCCATGCCGAGCTGCCCTATGCCAGCGCGGTCGAGACCGAGCAGTATAAGGAGCGCGAGGACGGGTCGGTCGAGATCCACCAGCAGATCCTGGTCGGGCGCGAGACGCAGCGCGCGATCGTGTTGGGCAAGGGCGGCAGCCGGATCAAGGAGATCGGCGCGCGGGCGCGGGCGGAGCTGGCCAAGCTGATGGGGGTCAAGGTCCACCTCTATCTGCACGTCAAGGTGCGGCCGGGCTGGGAAGACGACCGCAGCCTGTATCGCGATATCGGACTGGACTGGGTCGAATAGGGTCAGGTCGTCGTCTTCATCGGCCTGATTTCCACCCGTCATCCCGGCCTTGTGCCGGGATCTACCGGGCGGCGAGAGCTGGCGATGAGGATCGAGCTCAGCCCGGGAGGCGGAGTGGACCCCGGCACAGGGCCGGGGTGACGGAGATGTCTATCCGCCCTAGCCGAGCAGCGAGTCCACCCATTGGGGGACGAGCGCACCGGCGGGCCCCAGGCGGCTTTCGCCGAACCACGCGCTGCCCTCCGAGCGATCGAGGTTGAGTTCGAGCGTGTCGGCGCCGTGGTAGCGCGCGGTGCGCACGAACCCGGCGGCGGGATAGACCGCGCCCGAGGTGCCGATCGAGACGAACAGGTCGGCGCGCGAGATGGCGGCGTCGATCGCCTCCATCCGATAGGGCATCTCGCCGAAGAAGACGATGTCGGGGCGTAGCGACGGCGCGCCGCAGATGGCGCAGCGGGTGCGTGGCGGGAGGCTGTCGGTCCAGGTCTTGCGCGCATCGCACTCGGCGCAGAGCGCGGAGTTGAGCTCGCCATGCATATGGATCAGGCGTTTGGAGCCGGCGCGCTCGTGCAGATCGTCGACATTCTGGGTGACCAGCAGCAATTCGCCCGGCCACTCCGCGTCGAGCCGCGCGAGCGCGTGGTGCGCGGCATTGGGCGCGACCGTCGTCAGCTTGGCGCGGCGCTCGTCGTAGAAGCGGTGGACCAGTACCGGGTCATGCGCGAGCGCTTGCGGCGTGCAGACATCCTCGACGCGATGTCCTTCCCACAGGCCGCCCGGGCCACGGAAGGTGGCAACGCCGCTCTCGGCCGAGACGCCCGCGCCGGTGAGGATGACGATGTTGCGGATGTCAGTCATCGGCCTTGACGAGGATGCAGGCGCGGAATTGGGTGCCCTCACCGTCTTGTCGATGCCAAGCTTCAACAACATGATAGTAGGCGAAATATCCGCCGACATCTTCGCCTATTATGCGCGATACATATTCCCCGACCCGAGGCATGAAGTCGAACTCTCCGACGAACAACGGTTGGATGGCTTCCTTCCCGTCGAACACCTCTACCGATGGCATCGCGATCTCCTCGCTGCCACTCTAGCGGCAGAGCGCATGCTCGCAACGTTCAAGCGCGGCGGCGCCGACAATCGTTTAGCCGTGCGCGCGTGTCAGGCATTGGCCGCCCGCGGTCCGAACAGGATGATCGCGGTTCCGGCGAGCGCGACCGCGCCGCCGATCACGTCCCAGCGGTCGGGCCGGGCGCCCTCGACCGCCCACAGCCACGCGATCGCCGCGCAGATATAGACCCCGCCATAGGCGGCATAGGCGCGGCCGGCATGGCTGGTCTCGATCAAGGTCAGCGCCCAGGCGAAGACGATCAGTGCGGCGACGCCGGGGATCAACCAGAGCGGCGACTTGTCGAGGCGCAGCCATGCCCAGAAGGCGAAGCAGCCGGCGATTTCGGCAAGCGCGGCGAGGATATAGGCGAAGAGGCTCATGCCGGCGTTCCGCGCTGCGGAACCGGGACATGCGGACTGAACGCAATCACCACGCGGCCGAAAGCTCCTTCATACGACGCTTGGTCGCTATCACAGGAAAGCGGCGCGCGCGACCGCTTCGGGGCGGGCCGCGTATGCCGCCTTCGGATGCGGAGTTGGCGCGGTGGCGGCCTTGACTGGTTTCGCGCCGAGGATAGTTTTGCCGGCCAACCGCTCAGGGGAATATCGTGAAGTCTTTGGTCGCCGCCGTGCTGGTCTGCGCATTCGCTTCGCCGGCGCTGGGACAGCCGATTACGGCGGATCAGTTCGAGGGGAATGACTGGTGGCTGGTTCAGCCAGGCGGCAGCGACAGCTGGACCGTCCTTTCGAGCGGACTGCCAACGCGTTCCGGCGACAACGCCGTTCTCCGGCTTGTCGCATTATTTGCGAAGCCCCGCGACAATGGCATGACCGGCGTTGCCATGAGCGTGATCGTCAAATGCACGACCCGGACAACATCACAGTTGGAACCGTTCATTCTGGACGCCAGGGGCGACCTGAAACACAACACCTCAGTCGTCAAACCGTCCGGGCCAATCCCCGCCGATAGCTGGCTGTTTCGCTTCGCATGTACCGATGAGCGGGCGACGTTTCGGCGTTTTCAGCAACGCGACCGACGTTCGGTGACGGCGGAAGTGCTGGCCCGCGATCCTGACAAGTGACGTTTGCGCGTGACCGCGCGTGACCTGCCCGATCCGCTTGAACACTGGTTCGCGTCGCGCGGCTGGGCGCCGCGGCGGCATCAGCTCGACATGCTCGCGGCTGGGCGGGCCGGGCGCCACGCGCTGCTGGTCGCGGCGACCGGGGCGGGCAAGACGCTGGCGGGGTTCCTGCCGACGCTGGCCGAGCTGATCGAGCAGCCGGGCGAGGGGCTGCACACGCTCTACATCTCGCCGCTCAAGGCGCTGGCGGTGGACGTGCAGCGCAACCTGCTGACTCCGATCGAGGAGATGGGGCTCGACATCCGCGTCGAGACGCGCACCGGCGACACCCCGCATGAGAAGAAGGTCCGCCAGCGCGCGCGGCCGCCCCAGATCCTGCTGACCACGCCCGAATCATTGAGCCTGTTGCTGTCGTACGAAGACAGCTTCCTGATGTTTTCAGGGCTGAAGACCGTGGTGGTGGACGAGGTCCATGCCTTTGCCACCGGCAAGCGCGGCGATCTGCTGGCGCTGGCGCTGGCGCGGTTGCAGATGCTGGCGCCGGGGATGCGCCGCGTTGCGCTGTCGGCGACGGTCGCCGATCCCGACGGCTATCGCGCCTGGCTAGCGCCGCATGGCGAGATCGATGCGGTCGAGTTGGTGCGGGGAGAGGCGGGGGCCGATCCCGATGTTGCGATCCTGCTGCCCGAGGGGCGCGTACCCTGGGGCGGGCATTCGGGCCTCTATGCGATCCCGCAGGTGATGGCCGAGATCGAGACGCACAAGACGACGATCGTGTTCTGCAACACGCGCAGCCTGGCCGAGCTGGTGTTCCAGAATCTGTGGAAGGTGAACGAGCTCAAGCTGCCGATCGGGGTGCATCACGGGAGCCTGAGCCTGGAGGCGCGGCAGCGCGCCGAACAGGCGATGGCCGACGGCCGGCTGCGCGCGCTGGTCGCGACCGCGAGCCTCGACCTTGGCGTCGACTGGGGCGATGTCGATTGCGTGATCCAGATGGGGGCGCCCAAGGGCAGCTCGCGCCTGTTGCAGCGGATCGGACGTGCCAATCACCGGCTCGACGAGCCGAGCGAGGCGGTGCTCGTGCCGGGCAACCGCTTCGAATATCTGGAGGCGCGCGCGGCACTGGATGCAGTCGAGGCGGGCGAACTCGATCCCGACATCTTCCGCCCCGGCGCGCTCGACGTGCTCGCGCAGCATGTGATGGGGCTGGCCTGCGCGGCACCGTTCGATGCTGCGGACTTGCTGCGCGAGGTGCAGGCAGCCTTGCCCTATTCGGCGCTGACCGGGGAGCTGTTCGAGCGCGTACTGAACTTCATCGCCGATGGCGGCTATGCGCTGCGCGCCTATGACCGGTTCAAGCGGCTGACGCGGGACAGGGACGGCCTGTGGCGCGTGACCAAGCCTGCCTTTGTTGCGCAGCATCGGTTGAACGCGGGCATCATCGTCGAGGCGCCGATGATGGAGGTGCGCTTCCGGAACGGGCGGCGGCTGGGCCGGGTCGAGGAAGCGTTCGGAGCTTCGCTGTCGCCGGGCGACCGGTTCTTCTTTGCGGGACTTGCGCTGGAGGTCGAGCGCGTCGAGGTCACTGATATCCTCGTCCGCGCGACGACCAAGAATGCGCGCTTTGTGTCGTATATGGGCGCGCGGCTCGCCATCACCTCGACGCTCGCGGCACGGGTGCGGCGGTTCTTCGACGATCCGGGGCAATGGACACGGTTTCCGCCCGATGTGCGCGAATGGCTGGAGGTGCAGGCCTATCGCTCACGGTTGCCGGCGCCGGGCAAGCTGCTGATCGAGACCTTTCCGCACGGAGACCGGCATCACATGGTCGCCTATTGCTTCGAAGGGTGGAACGCGCACCAGTCGCTGGGCATGCTGGTGACGCGGCGGATGGAGGCGATGGGACTGAAACCCACAGGGTTCGTCGCCAACGACTATGCGCTGGCGGTCTATGGTCTCGAGAAGATCGAGGACCCCGCACCGCTCTTTTCGCCCGACATCCTCGAGCATGAGTTCGTCGAATGGGTGGAGGGGTCGGCGCTGCTCAAACGCGCGTTCCGCGAGGTGGCGGTGATCGGCGGCCTGGTCGAGCGCCAGCAGCCGGGCAAGAGGAAGACCGGGCGCCAGGTCAGCTTCTCGACCGATCTGATCTACGACGTGCTGCGCAAATACGAGCCCGATCATCTGCTGCTCAAGGCGGCCTGGGCCGACGCGCGCGCACGGATGACCGATATCGGGCGGCTTGGCGATCTGCTCGACACGGCGGCGGACAGGCTCGAGCATGTCGACCTCGACCGGGTCAGCCCGATGGCGGTGCCGGTGCTGATCATGATCGGGCGCGAGTCGGTGGCACAAGGGACGGCGGAAGACGCGATGCTGATCGAGGCGGAGGCGCTGGCGGCGGAGGCAATGCGTCTCAACTAGCGTCAGCTTTCGACCAACGACATTTGCTGCGCAGCATGAACAGGCGTACAATGCAGGGGTTATGCAGCTTCGCCTGTTGACGCCTTTGCTGATCGCGTTCGCCGCGACCCCTGCGGCGACACAGGAAACTGCGGCTCCGGCGCCCCCCGCTGCGGACGATGCCGCCACCACACTCGAACTCGGGGCGCTTGCCAATCGCATGACGGTTCCGGTGTCGATCAACGGCAGCAAGCCGCAGCCCTTCGTCATCGACACCGGCGCCGAGCGGTCGGTGATCTCACGCCAGTTCGCGGGCACGCTGCGCTTGCCGCCGGGGCCCAAGGTCACATTGACGACGATGACCGGCAGCAGCACCGTGCCGACCGTCGTGATCCCCTCGCTCGTCGTCGGCCCTGTGCGAGATGCGGTAGCCTTCAATGCCCCGGCGTTGGAAGCATCGCATCTGGGCGCGCATGGCCTGCTCGGCATCCAGCAATTGCGTACGCATATGGTGTCGATCGACTTCGACAAGAACCAGATGGCGGTGCGCCCTTCACGGCGATCGGGCGGCAAGCCAGCGCCGCGCCTGCCCTTCACCGACGAGATCGTCATCACCGCCAAGAGCCTGATGGGGCAGCTCATCATGACCGAGGCCTGGTTCGAAGGCAGCAAGGTCACCGTGGTGCTCGACACCGGATCGCAGATCAGCATGGGCAATACGGCGTTGCAGCGGAAGCTGAAGCGCGTCCGGTTGAAGGGACCGATCACGATGACCAGCGTCACCGGCGAGACGCTGAGCGTCAATTACCATATCGCCCACCGCGTCGAGCTGGGCGGCGTGACCCTGCAGGAGCTGCCGGTCGCCTTTGCCGATATTCCGCCCTTCGAGCGCTTCGGCCTTTTCGATCGCCCGGCGCTGATGCTGGGAATGGATGCGTTGCGCGCGTTCCGGCGGGTCGAGATCGATTTTCCCGACCGCAAGCTGCGGCTTTCGCTTCCGCGTCCCGGAAGAACAGGAACCCGACTCGATTGACCCGAGCACGCGGGACGGCGATAGCAGTCCCATGGTTCCCTTTTCGTTCGCTGGCCATGAACTCTGCGCGCTGCCCGAAGGTGCGCTCTATTGGCCTGCGCGGCGTGCGCTGATCGTCGCCGATCTGCACTTCGAGAAGGCGAGCTGGTTTGCGCGCCTTGGCCAGATGCTGCCGCCCTATGATTCGATGGCGACATTGGCGGCGTTGACCGCGCTAGCGGAACGGACGCAGGCGCGCGAGCTTTGGTGTCTGGGCGACAGCTTCCACGATTCGGCGGGGTGCGAGCGGTTGCCGGACGCGGCGCGGATGGCACTGGCGGCGCTGACCGGATCGCTACGCTGGGTATGGATCACCGGCAATCACGACGCCGGGCTGGGCGATCATATCGGCGGAGAGATCATCGAAGAGGCGGAGGTCGATGGGCTGTTGCTGCGGCATGAGGCGGAGCCCGGAGAGAAGCGGCCCGAGCTGTCGGGGCATTTCCACCCCAAACTGCGCGTGCGGCTGCGCGGGCGTCAGGTGGCGCGGCGCTGTTTCGTCGCGACACCCAGAAAACTGATCCTGCCGGCATTCGGAGCGCTGACCGGAGGGCTCGACGCGCATCATCCCGAGATCGTCCGGGCGGTTGGCCGTGGTGCCGAAGCGCTGGTGGCGCTGGAGGGACGGCTGCTGCGCTTCCCGATCGCCGCCTAGGGCGTTTTCAGCTTCGCTGAAGCGGCGCCGGCCCGCTCCCCCACCCGGCCACCCACAGCGTACTCTGGATGGGTGGC
>CAYOXO010000074.1:0-20317 GCA_964407945.1 uncultured Stakelama sp. | reverse complement strand
CCTCGATCTCCGGGTGCGAGATGTCGAGATAGCAGGCGGCCGAGCCGCGGCGCAGGCTGCCCTGCGAGATCGCGAGGGTCAGCGAATCCATCACGCGGACGAACGGGATGATGCCCGAGGTCTTGCCATTGAGGCCGACCGGCTCGCCGATGCCGCGGACATTGCCCCAATAGGTGCCGATGCCGCCGCCGCGCGAGGCGAGCCAGACATTCTCGTTCCAGGTATCGACGATGCCGTTGAGGCTGTCGGGCACCGAGTTGAGGAAGCAGCTGATCGGCAGGCCGCGGCCGGTGCCGCCGTTCGACAGAACCGGCGTGGCGGGCATGAACCACAGACGCGAGATATAGTCGTAGATGCGCTGGGCGTGCGCGGCATCGTCGGCATAGGCCGAGGCGACGCGGACGAAGAGATCCTGGAAATTCTCGCCGGGCAGCAGATAGCGGTCCTTGAGCGTTTCCTTGCCGAATTCGGTGAGCAGCGCGTCGCGCGAATGATCGACCTCGACCGGGAAGATGCGCGGGGCGACCGACTTGGTGTCGAGCTTCTTCTTGACCTTGGCGCCGGTCTTCTCGGCAGCCTTTTCGGGCGCGACCTTGGTCTCTGCGCCAGCGACGACGGGGGCTTCTGCGGTATCGGTCACGGTCTCACTCACGCTTGCTTCCTGCTGTTCCCTGAAGTCCATCGCTGCTCGTCCCTTGCCCGTCCAGATCACGACTCGGGGGCGCCTGGCGATGGTAGCACCGCATGCACGCGGGCGTGAGAACAAAAAGTGTCCATCCGCCTTGCCCGGCACGCAGCAGACCCTACCGCGAATATGGGTTCGCGGGCGGCGTTCCACCAGTGCTTGGGCTTGTCCCCCTGTGTGACCACTAGAGATTGTGGCAGATCGGCGTCGGAGGCAAGACAGTAAATGAAGATTTGAAGACTCGGTTCGTCGCCGATTTGAGTCGGTTCAACCCCGCTTAACCACACCCTACCGCACGCGACGCGCGGACCTTCCTTGCCTTTTCAGAATGCAAGAGAACGAACGCGGAACTCACAAAAATTTCACGCACCGATTCATCCACAGGAATCTGACACAACATATTGCGGTCGTCCGGTCAGCTTCACGACCGGATCGCGCGCGCCGGATCGGGATTCATGGTCCGATCGAGGAACCGGAAGGCCGAATTCACGCGAATCGCGAGGCTTGCCGCTGTTGCTGCGCCAAATGCCCTGCACGCTGTGGACCGGACAGCGCGATTGCGGTTCGCATCCGCTGCGCTAGGCTTCCGAAAACCAGCAAAGAGGGGATGACGGGATGCACGAGACGAACGGCACGATCGGACGGCGCGCGATGCTCAAGGCCGCGGCGGCAGGGGCAGCGCTGACCGCGCCGGGCGCCGCACTCGCCGCCACCGACAAAATGGCGGACGTGAAGAAGGCGATCGCCGCCAACCATGACGCGGCGCTCAAGCGGCTGCAGGACTGGATCAAGCTCCCCTCGATCGCCGCCGAGAATCGCGGCTACCCCGAAGGCCCCAACTACATGAAGCAGCTGGCGCTCGACGCCGGCTTCCAGCATGCCGAGATCGTGCCGTCCAAGGGCAAGCCCGGCGTGTTCGCGACGCTCGACGCGGGCGCGAAGAAGACGCTGGGCATCTATTTCATGTACGATGTGAAGCAGTTCGACCCGGCGGAATGGGAGAACCCGCCGCTGGAGGCGCGGCTGGTCGACAAGCCCGGCTTCGGCAAGGTGGTGATGGGCCGCGGCGCGGTGAACCAGAAGGGACCGCAGGCGACGTTCCTGGCGGCGCTGCACGCGATGAAGACCGCGGGACGCAAGCTGCCGGTCAATCTGGTGCTGATCGCCGAGGGCGAGGAGGAGATCGCCTCCCCCAATTTCCACGAGATCGTCACCGCGCCGCAGGTCGCCGCCGCGCTCAAGAAAACGGTCGGTGTCATCATCCCGACCGGCTGGCAGAGCCCGGCGACGGGCGGCGTAACGCTGGCGCTGGGCGCCAAGGGCGCGGTCGAGTTCGAGCTGACCGTATCGGGCGAGAAATGGGGCCGCGGGCCCAAGGGCGACGTGCATTCGAGCGAGAAGGCGCGCGTCGATAGCCCGCCCTGGCGGCTGGTCGCGGCGCTCTCGACGCTCGTGTCGAAGGACGGCAACACCGTCATGATCGACGGCATCCAGGAAAAGGTGCAGCCGCTGACGGCGCGGCAGCGCCAGCTGATCGCCCAGACCGCTGCGAACACGCGCGAGGAGGACGCCAAGAAGCAGCTCGGCGTATCGCGCTGGATCGACGACATGAGCTGGGAAGAGTCGATGGTGCGGCTGGCGCAGGTGCCGACGGTCAACATCCAGGGGCTGGTGTCGGGCTATATGGGCCCGGGCGGCAAGACCGTGCTGCCGGGCAAGGCGACCGCCAAGATCGAGATGCGGCTGGTGCCCGACATGACCAAGGACGACACGCTGGCCAAGCTGCGCGCGCATCTCGACAAGCGCGGCTTCAACGATGTCGAGGTCAACGTCACCGGCGGCTATGGCCCAACCCAGACCGACGAGAACAGCGCGCTGATCCGCGCCGAGCTGGCGACCTGCGCGCGGCTGGGCGTGCCCGCGACCCTGCATCCGCGCCTCGCGGGGAGCTGGCCGGGCGTGATCTTCACCGGCCCGCCGCTCAACCTGCCCGCCGGCCAGTTCGGTTTCGGCCATGGCAGCGGCGCGCATGCCCCCAACGAGTATTTCGTGATCGAAAGCAGCAACCCCAAGGTGATGGGGATGGACGCCGCCACCTTCGGCTTTGTCGACTTCCTCTATCAGGTCGCGGCGACCGCCTGATCCATCCGATCGCGCCGCGCGTTGAAGGACGCGCGGCGAGCGAGCAGGCATTGCACTGGTGCTCGCGCGCAGTTGATCCGGCGCCAATTCAGGCCGGATTGTGGCGGTGGGCTGAACCATGGATGAAGGGGACCGTCCGACGCCCTTTTCGATCGCGTTCGGCCCACCCCTTCCCCGCCACGGCTCACCCCGGCGCGCTCATAGAAACCCGCGACGCCGTTCGTTTTCCCCAGCAACCGGGCGGTGCGGGCAGCCGTTCCTCTCCCCGGTTCATGGCAACATGAGGAGACGAACGATGCGAACCCTGACGCTTACCGCCGCGGCGCTGGCCGTGCTGACGGTACCGGCGCTGGCGCGCGACCGCGTGAAGCCGGTCTTCGACGACAGCAACAGCCATTATCTCGACTACAAGACGTCGATCAGCGAGGCGAAACGCGAGCTGCGCAAGGATCTGGCCGATGCCGATGACGAGGCCGACCGGATCGACGCCTATGCGGAATACAAGGCCGAACTTGCCGACGCCGAGAAGGATTTCCGCAAGGAGATGGCCGAGCGCGGCATCCGTATTCCCGCGGGCCGGGTGAGCGTGGAGACCGAGGTGTCTATGGTCGCGCCACGCTGATGCAGCGCTGATTTCCTGAGCTACATGGCCTGGACCCGAAGGGTTCGGGAGGGCGGGAGCAGCCTTCGCGCGGACAGCATCTCGCGGACGCGGCTTCCGCCCTTAATCACACCAGCCTTCGCGATAGCCCCCGGTATAGGGGCGGGCGAGGCCCTCGGCCACCAGCGTCTCGCCAACGCCGCGGCCACCGACCGATACCAGCCGCAGCTTGCGGCCGTAGCGATCGGCATCGCGGCCCGCAGTCTCAAGCGAGACCGTTCCCGAATTGAGCAGCACGTGAAGCCGGTTCGTGGCGGCAGCGCCCAGTTCCGCCTCCCGCGCGCAGCGAGCGGGATGGGTTTCGGGCGTGTCGATATCGGCGATCCGGATCTTTTCCCCGCCCATCCGGAAGGTATCGCCATCGACCACGCAGTTGTTGCCCCCGCCGCTGTGGCACAAGGTGAAGCGGGTGCGGGTCGCAGCGGGACGGCCAAACAGCGTGACGGGCGCATCCGTCACGGCACGCGCTTCGCCCAGCATCAGCGGGTACGCCGCCCAGCCCAGTCCGCCGACCAGGCCGATCAACGCCGTCACGATCAGCGCCGCACGTCCGAAACCCCGCCGGCGCCTATGCGGGCGCCGCTCAAAATGCGCGCTACGCCAGGCCCGGCGCGCCCGATCCCGTTGCCAGCGATTGTCGAAGTTCATGGCCGCTATCTAGCTGCGATTCCTCGCCGAATCCCTTCGGGATAGCGCGGATGCGGGGCGGCTTGCCGCCATTTCGGAGCGATCGACGATAGGTCCGTTTCGGATCGGACAATCCCCAAAGCGGCGCGATCTCCCGCTAAGGCTGAGCGGGTGAGCGAGCGGATCCTCTTTGTATGCGAGAGCTGCGGCACGCCGGGCGTAACGCGCGAGGCATGGGCGGCGTGGGATGTAGCGACGCAGGCCTGGGTATTGGCCGAGATGTTCGACTACGCCTTCTGCCACCGCTGCCACCGGCGGACGCAGCTGGAGCAGCGCAAGGTGGAGGGGGAGTAGAGTGGTGGGTGTGTTGTCGATCACGACCGGCCTGCTTCTGCAAGGTGCGACCCCGGATCCGCATATCCGCGCACCGGATCAGCTGATCGGCACCTTCACCGCCATCTCGATCGAGGTCGAATTCCTCGGCGACTGCCTGGATCCGGGAGATGGGGATCGTACCGATGCGCGCTTCAAACAGCTCAACCGTCGATATTCGGACACGCGGCGCAAGGTCGAAGCGATCTGGGGATTGGCCACGGACTCCGCCGCGATCTCCGAATACTTCTTCACCGAGGCCTTCTTCCCCGAGAAGCGTCGCAGCTGCGGCAAGGCGCAAGTCCAGGCCGCGCTCGATCATGCGAACGCCAAGCTGACCGAGATCGAGCAGAGCCTCTCGCTTGCCGCCGCACGGCAACACTCGGGTGTATGGGCCGGTGCTCTCCAGCTTTGCCGGGGCACCGTATCGCAGGCTGAGATCGGTACGGACGGCTGGCAGAATGAGCCGGTGCTGCACATTACTTTGACCACTGAAAACCGGGGCAGTTTCGCGGCTCTGACCGAACGTGCCATCGGCCTCAACCTCGCGGTTCTCGTGGATGGTCGTGTCATCTCCGAGCCGAACATCAACGAACCGATTCAAGATGGCAGATTCTATCTTCAGGCGCGCGATCCGCAGATCCTGGAGCGTGCCCGAGCGCTGATCGCGGGCACCTGTTAGCGTCCCTTCGTCATCTCTCCTACGCCACCCCGGCCCCTGCCGGGGTGGCGCCTTTTTGTTCCGCCATCTCGATCAGTGAGGCTCTCCCTAGGCCGCCTGCGCCGAGACCTGAGTTACGAATGGCCGCACCACACCCAGCGCGCGGTCCACATACTCTGCCTTCTCGCCGACCGGGGCGACATAATGGATCGCCTCCTCGGCATCCTGCAGCGTGCTGAGGCGGGCGATCATCCAGGCGGCGAGATATTGCGAAGACAGACAGCCGCCGGCGGTCGCGACATTACCGTGCGCGATGAAGGGCGCGTCGATGACGTTGACCCCCGCCTCGATCACCCAGGGCTTGGTGGTGACGTCGGTGCAGGCGGGAAGGTCGCCGACCAACCCCAGCTTCGCGAGCAACAGGGTGCCCGAGCATTGCGCGCCGATCAGCTGGCGCGCGGGATCGAGGTGGATGCGGCCCAGCAGCTCGGCGTCGGCGGCATGGTCGCGGGTGCGAATGCCGCTGCCGATCAGGACAGCGTCGGCCTGTTCGAGGAAGTCGAGGCCACGCTGGGCGCGCACGGTGACGCCGTTCATCGACGTCACCTCTTCCGACGGCGAGGTGATGTACGCCGCCCAGCCCTGCGCCCGCATCCGGTTGAGGATCGCGGCGGCGATGAACGAGTCCAGCTCGTTATAGCCTTCGAGGGTGAGGACGGCGATCTGCATGGCTACTCCACTTCACTCAAACCAAGCTGCCACAGGACGAAGGCATTCTCTTCCGCCGCTTCGTGCAGGCTTTCCCAGCGGCCCGACTTGCCGCCATGCCCCGCGCCCATATTGGTCTTGAGCAGCAGGATATTGTCGTCGGTCTTGGTCGCGCGCAGCCGGGCCGCCCATTTGGCGGGCTCCCAATAGGTGACGCGCGGATCGTTGAGGCCGCCCGAGATGAAGATCGGCGGATAGGCCTGGGGACGGACATTGTCGTAGGGCGAATAGCCGCGGATCAGCTCGAACGCCTCGGCGTCGGTGATCGGGTTGCCCCATTCGGGCCATTCGCCCGGGGTCAGCGGCAGCGTATCGTCGAGCATCGTATTGAGCACGTCGACGAACGGGACGTCGGCGACCACCGCCCCCCACAGGTCCGGGTCGGAGTTGATCACAGCGCCCATCAGCTCGCCGCCCGCCGATCCGCCCGCGATGGCGAGGCCGCCCTTGTGCGTGAAGCCGCGATCGATCAGCCCCTTCGCGACATCGACGAAATCGTTGAAGGTGTTGGTGCGCTTCTTGAGCTTGCCGTCGAGATACCATTGCTGGCCGAGATCGTCGCCGCCGCGGATATGCGCGATGGCGAAGGCGACGCCGCGATCGAGGAACGACATGCGCGAGGTCGAAAAGCCCGGCGGGATCGCGATGCCATAGGCGCCATAGGCGTAGAGATAGACTTTCCCCGTGCCGTCGCGCGGGAAATCCTTCGGGTAGACGATCGAGCAGGGCACTTCGGTGCCGTCACGTGCGACGATCCTGAGGCGCTCGGTCGCGTATTTCGACGCGTCATAGCCCGAGGGGATGACCTGGACTTTCCGGACCTCGAGTTCGCCGGTCGCGACGTGATAGTCGTAGACGGTGCCGGGCGTGACCATCGATTCATAGCCGATGCGCAGCACGTCCATCGCATATTCGGGATTGTCGCCGAGCGAGGCGACATAGCTCGCCTCAGGGAAGGCGATGCGCAGCGGCGCGCTCCCGTCGTAGCGGTGCAGCTCGATCTGATCGAGGCCGTCCTCGCGCCCCTCGACGATGAAGAAATCGGCGAAGGTGGTGACGCCGGTCATGTAGAAATGCGGCGAGGGCGCGATCCGCTCGACCCACTCGCCCGGCGCATCGATGCGGGCTGTGCACAGGCGGAAATTGGTGTGCGTGTCGTTGGTGTGGATGAACAGCGTGCCGTCATGCTCCTCGACGTCATACTCGCGCCCTTCCTGGCGCGGGGCGACGAGGATCGGATCGGCAAAGGGGTTGCCGGCGGGGAGCAGACGGACCTCGCTGGTGATGTGATCGCCGGTCGAGATGACGAGCCACTTGCCCGACTGGGTCTCGCCCACGCCGACGCGATAGCCCTCGTCATCCTCATGATAGAGCTCGACATCCTCGGCCGGGTCGCTGCCCAGGCGGTGATAGCGGGCATTGTCGGTGCGCCACTGGTCGTTGGCGAGGCCATAGAGGAACCCGGCGTCGTCGGCGGTCCAGACGATGTCGGAGAGCATGCCGGGAATCTCGTCGGGCAGATGCTCGCCGGTCTCGAGATCCTTGACTTTGACCAGGAAGCGCTCCGAGCCGTTGTCGTCATAGGCATAAGCCAGCCAGCGGCCGTTGTTGGAGACCGAGAAGCCGCCGAGACGGAAATATTCCTTGCCCTTCGCCAGCGCCGGTTCGTCGAGGATCAGGCTATCCTCGCCCCCCGCGACGGGCTTGCGCCACCAGCGGCGATATTCGCCGCCCTGTTCGAAATCGGTCCAGTAGAGCCAGTCGCCGTCCTTCTGGGGAACGGTAGCATCGTCTTCCTTGATGCGGCCGCGCATCTCCGCGAACAGCGTGTCGGCGAGCGGCTTCAGCGGCGCCATCACCGCTTCGTAATAGGCGTTCTCTTCCTTGAGATAGCCGAGCACTTCTTCGCTAGTGACATTGGGATAGCCTGGATCGCGCAGCCAGTTCCACGGATCGTCGATCGTCACGCCGTGACGCTCGAAGCTGTAGGGACGGGTGGCGGCGACGGGAGGCTTGGGAAGATCGGTCATGGTATGGCTCTAGCCGCTCGCCTTCGCCCAAGTCGAGGCGGCATTGCTCACCACGCACTTGCCGCGAACGTAAGCCCCGCGCATCATGACCGAAACAGTCGGGAGTGGGCGTATGAAACGGGCGATGATGGCGGGCGCGGCGCTAAGCGTAGTGATGGGGGTGGCGCTGGCAGGGACGGCGCAGGCGCAGCGCTACGAAGCGAAGATCGTCCGGACCGAGCATGGCATCCCGCATATCACCGCCAAGGACTGGCGCGGGGCCGGCTACGGCATCGGCTATGCCTATGCGCAGGACAATCTGTGCATGATCGCCGAGGAGTTCGCGACCGTCGCGGGCGAGCGATCGCTGCATTTCGGGCCCAAGGAGAGCGCGACGCTCGGCTTCCAGAAGGTCGACAATCTGAGCTCCGACATCTTCTTCCGCAGCGCGATCGACCTGCCCGCGCTACGCAATGGCGTTCGGGCGCAGGGCCCCGAGGCGATGGCGATCGTCCAGGGCTATATCGCCGGCTATAACCGCTATCTGCGCGATATCGGGCCGCAGGGCGTGCCGGCCGAGTGCCGTGGCAAGCCGTGGGTGCGGCCGATCACGGCAGACGATACGCTGCGGCTCAACGAGAAGCAGATGCTGCTGGCGAGCTCGCTGGCACTCGCACCCGGCATCGCCAATGCGGTGCCGCCGGGAACCGCCAAGCCGGCCGCGCTGAGCCGCGCCGTGCTGCCCGATTTCAGCAAGCTGGAGATCGCCAGCAATGGCTGGGCGTTCGGCGGCGACGTCACCGCCGACGGCAAGGGGCTGCTGGTCGGCAACCCGCATTTCCCCTGGCACGGACCGAGCCGTTTCTGGGAGATGCACGTCACCATCCCCGGCAAGTTCGACGCGGCGGGCGCGGGGATTGCGGGAACGCCCTTCCCTACTCTGGGCTTCAACCGCGATATCGCCTGGACGCATACGGTGACCGCGGCGCGGCACTTCACCCTCTATCAGCTCGCGCTCGATCCCGCCGATCCGACATCCTATCTGGTCGATGGCAAGCCGGAGAAGATGATCGCCCGGACGATCAGCGTGCCGCTGGCAGACGGGAAATCGGTCGAACGCACGCTCTATTCGACCCGCTTCGGACCAATAGTCACGATGCCGCAGGCGATGGTGAACTGGACCGACAAGATGGCGTTCGCGGTGCGCGACGCCAATCGCGGGAATCAGCGCGCGGTGGGCACCTGGCTGAACATCGCGCGCGCCCGCAACGTCGGCGAGATCCGCGACGCGGTGACGCGCGACCTGGCAATCCCCTGGGTCAACACCATCGCCGCCGATCGCCATGGCGACGCGCTGCACGCCGATGTCACCGCGGTGCCCAATGTTTCGGCCGAGAAGATCAAGGCGTGCGCGACGCCGCTGTCGCCCGCCGTCGCCCGCGCGGCGGTGCTGCTCGACGGGTCGAAATCGGCCTGTGTCTGGGACGAGGCGGCGGAAGCCGCCGTGCCGGGCCTGATGCCGGCAAAGGACCAGGCGATCTATCAGCGGCGCGATTACGTCGCGAACATGAACGACAGCTATTGGCTGAGCAATCCGCGCGTCCCCCACGCGCCGCTGTCGCCGATCCTGGGCGCGGCCGAGCAGCAGGTGAGCCTGCGTACGCGATCGGGCTTTATCGAGACCGACGCGCTGATCGCGGGCGGCAAGGTCGACCACAAGCGCGCGCAAGCCATGGCGTTTGCCAACAAGAGCCTGGCCGCCGACCTGGCGCTGAAACCGCTGCTGGCGCTGTGCGCGGGCAAGGCCGAGGTCGCCGAAGCCTGCACGGCGCTGGGCAAATGGGACGGGCGGTTCGAGAATGACAGCCGCGGTGCATGGCTGTTCGACCGCTTCTGGATGAAGGCGCGCAGCGTGCCGGGCATCTGGGCGGTGCCGTTCGATGTAAAGGATCCGCTCCACACCCCGCGCGACTTCGCCACCACCGGCGACACCGGGATCAAGCTGATCGCGACGCTCAAGGCGGCGGCCGAGGAAGTGACCAAGGCCGGCGTCGCGCTCGATGCGCGCTGGGGCGATGTGCAATATGCCCAGCGCGGAGCCGAGCGGATTCCGGTGCATGGCGGCGACGGGCAGCTGGGCGTGCTCAACGTGCAGATGTCCGACCCGGCGCCCGGTGGCGTCAGCCCGCGCCACGGGTCGAGCTATGTCCAGGTGGTCGGCTTCGACGCCGAGGGACCGGTCGCGGATACGGTGCTGAGCTACTCCCAGTCGCCCAATCCGGCATCGCCCTGGTATGCCGACCAGACGCACCTCTATGCGAAGAAGGCGTGGGTCCGCTTCCCCTTTACCCCGGCGCAGATCGAGGCGGCGAAGGTCGGGGAAGCAGTGACGATCAGGGAGTAGGGGGCGGAATTCCGTTCCTTGACCGTCATCCCCGCGAAGGCGGGGATCGATCTGGCTAGCCTATCGGATGGAACCGAAATGGCGGGGAGAATGGATTCCCGCCTTCGCGGGAATGACGGTGGAAGAGGCAGATGAGCTACGCAGCTTCGAGGTCGAGCAGCAGGCGCTTGGCCTCGAGCCCCCCGGCAAAGCCGGTGAGCGCACCGCTGGTGCCGATGACGCGATGGCAGGGCGCGATGATCGAGACCGGGTTGCGGCCATTGGCGGCGCCGACCGCGCGGCTGGCGGTGGGGCGGCCGATCTGGTCCGCGATTTGGGCATAGCTGCGCGTCTCGCCGAACGGGATGGTGAGCAGGGCCTGCCACACGCTGCGCTGGAAATCGGTGCCGCGAAAATCGAGCGGGACGTCGAAGGCGCGCAGCTTGCCGGCAAAATAGTCGTTCACCTGCGCGGCGGCGCGGACAAGGATCGGGTGCGCCGAATCCTCGATCGTGGGGCCGAGCGGCACGCGGCCGGGACGCTCATTCTGCCAGAGGATGGCGACGAGGCCCGTGTCGCTGGCGACAAGGCGAAGCGTGCCGACGGGCGAGGCGATGTCCGTGTGAGCGAGGGTCATGTGAAGTCTCCTGCGGATATGCTCCGCAAGATAGGCGCAGTGTAAAGGGGATGCTTCCCGTGGCTTGCGGGCAAAGTCAAAGCCCCCCAACGCCCCTAAGTCGCCATTCCCGCGCAGGCGGGAATCCATTGGCGCTGCCGTCTCGGCTCGATCCGACAGTTCAGCCAGAATGGATCCCCGCCTGCGCGGGGATGACGGTTGAGAGGGAGGTCATGACGACTGAAAGAGAGGGAATGGCGGCTGAGAGGAATGATGTCCGAACGGACAGGCCTCTCAGTTCCCGATCGTGCCGCCCATGCCGAGGCGCTTGCCGCGGGTGATGATCACGCGGTCGCCGAGCTTGGCCTGGGCGAAAATGAGCTTGGCGAAGGGCAAGGGCACCCCGATGCAGCCATGCGTCGCCGCGCCCATCTGGACATCCGATGCGTGGATCGCGACGCCGTCATTGGTGAGGCGCATCATGTACGGCATCGGTGCGCCGTAGAGGTTGGAGATGTGGTGCACCTTCTTCTGCGTGATCTTGTGCACGCCCAGCGGGGTCGGCTTTTCGTCCGCACCATAGAGGATCGCGGTGGCGCCGATCTCGTACCCGTCGCGGAACACCGACATCGTCTCCGCCTCGAGATCGATCGTGATCGTCAGCGGGCCGTCCGCCGGGACGTCGTCGGTGTTCCAGAAATACTCGCCGAAGCGGATCGGGCCGGGGATGTCGAGGATGCGCTTGACCACCAGCCCAGGCTCCGCGGCGGGCGCGACAGGCTTGGGCGCAGGCGGCGGTGCCACGGGCTTGGGCGCGGCAGCCGCGGGTTTCGCAGGTGCGGCAGCGGGCGAATTGGCAGGCACAAGCGCAGCAGCGCCCATCGCCGCGGCCACGCCGCCAACGAGAAGCCCCGTCCTGATCGCCCAACCACTCCAGTTCACCTGCCGACTCCGCTTGCCCTTGTCCCATTATGATCGGGACTTTGGGCGGCATATGCCACCCCCGATTTCCCGGCGTTCCATGCTGGCACAGCCCGGAGGGGTATTAACCTGCGCGTTCGGCCCCTTTCAAATGGCGCGCGATCGGCCTAGCCATTCGCCATTGCCCGGACGGCTTCACAGGCGGCCTTGCCGCACCCAGATAGGGGACCGCCGGACCACGCGCTGTTGAGGATCACGAGAATGTCCACCTATGCCGATCGCCTGAACGCACTGCGCGCGCAGCTGAAGCGCGAACAGCTCGACGGGTTCGTCGTGCCGCTGACCGACGAGCATATGAGCGAATATGTCGGCGGCTATGCGCAGCGGCTGGGCTGGCTGACCGGCTTCCAGGGCAGCGCGGGCAGCGCGGTGGTGTTGCCCGAGGCGGCGGCGATCTTCACCGACGGCCGCTACACGCTTCAGGTGCGCCAGCAGGTCGACGGCAATCACTGGGAATATGTGCCCGTCCCGCAGGTGAGCATCGCCAGCTGGCTGGGCGAGCACGCCGCTCAGGGCGGGCGCATCGGCTATGATCCCTGGCTGCACACGCGCGGCTGGGTCGAGGAAGCGCGCAAGGCGCTGGCCGAGAAGGGCGCCGAACTGGTCGCGGTCGAACGCAACCCGATCGACGCGGTGTGGGACGACCGCCCCCTCCCCTCCGACGCCCGGCTTTCGGTGCAGAACGACGATGTCGCCGGGCAGACCAGCGCCGCCAAGCGCGCGGGGATCGCCGACTGGCTGAGCGAGCGCAAGGCCGATGCGGTCGTACTGTCCGCGCTCGATTCGATCGCCTGGGCATTCAACGTGCGCGGCACCGATGTGAGCCACACGCCGGTCGCGCTCGCCTATGCCATCGTCAATTCGGACGGCACCGCCGACCTGTTCGTGGCGAAGGACAAGGTGGGCGAGGATGTCGCCAAGCATCTGGGCAATGCCGTACGCGTGCATGACCGCAGCGCCTTTGCCCCGGCGCTCCAGCAATTCGCGGGCAAGCGCGTCGCGGCCGACCCGGCCGGGTCGGTGGCGGCGATCTTCGACGCGCTCGACGCCGGCGGCGCGAAGATCCTGGCGCTGCGCGATCCGGTGGTGCTGGCCAAGGCGATCAAGAATGATGCCGAGATTTCCGGCCACCGGGCGGCACAGGCACGCGACGGCGCGGCGCTGACGCGGTTCCTGAAATGGGCCGAAGCGGAGATGCCCAAGGGCGGCGTGACCGAGATGTCGGCGGCGGACCGCCTGCAGGCGTTCCGCGAGGAGACCGGCGTTCTGAAGGATCTGAGTTTCGACACGATCTCCGCTACCGGTCCCAATGGTGCGATCCCGCATTATAAGGTGACCGAGGAATCGAGCCTGCCCATCGAGACTGGCCAGCTCTATCTGGTCGATTCGGGCGGGCAATATGCCGACGGCACCACCGACGTGACCCGCGTGCTTCCGGTCGGCGAACCCAGCCACGAGATGTGCGACCGCTTCACCCGCGTGCTCAAGGGCCATATCGCCATTGCCACCGCGATCTTCCCCGCCGGCACCACCGGCGGCCAGATCGACAGCTTCGCGCGGCGGCCGCTGTGGGAAGTGGGCTGCGACTATGGCCATGGCACCGGCCATGGCGTCGGCGCCTACCTGTCGGTGCATGAAGGACCGCAGCGCATCGCCGCGCCGAACTATCCGGGCGGCGGCCCGGCGGAGCCACTGCGCGCGGGCATGTTCCTGTCCAACGAGCCGGGCTATTACAAGGCCGGCGAGTTCGGCATCCGCATCGAGAATCTGGTGCTGGTGATCGAGAAGGACATTCCCGGCGCCGAATCGCCGATGCTGGGCTTCGAGACGCTGACCTTCGCCCCGATCGAGCGCGCGCTGATCGAGCCGGGCCTACTGACCGAGGAAGAGCGTCGCTGGCTCGACGCCTATCACGCCAAGGTGCTGGAAGTGCTGGGGCCGCAGCTCTCGCCCGAGGAGCGGGTGTGGCTGGAGGCCAAGTGCCGGCCGATTACGGCACGGTAAAGCGGCGGTCATTCGCGCCACCCCGTCACCCCGGCCCTGTGCCGGGGTCCACGGGGCAGCGGGCTATGGGAAAGAAGCGCGAGGGCGGCCGGTGCGGCACCGTTGACCCCGGCACAAGGCCGAGGTGACGAAGTATTAGTCGGAGGGAGCGTCCTTGGGTTCGGCCTCGATCTGCGATGCCTCCCCCACCGCCCGTGCCTGAGCCTTGCGCTTGCGCAGATTCTCGCGGAGCGCGGCGGCGAGGCGGGCCTTCTTGTCGGCGTCGTTCATGGCGCGATGCGATAAACCCGTCGCCTGCTCCTTGACAACCGGGCGGCCCTGCGCAAAAGGGCCGCTCCCGCGCGGGCCCTGCCCGCCGAGTGCTGCCGTAGCTCAGTGGTAGAGCGCATCCTTGGTAAGGCTGAGGTCGTGAGTTCAATCCTCACCGGCAGCACCATTTTTCCTTCCGCATGAAACCGCGGGACCGGTCCGACCGGTCCTTGCGGTGCGGCGCGCGCTAGGCGGCCTCGCGCAGCATCGCGGCAAGCCAGTCATCGACGATACAGTCGATCACCAGATGCACGCGATCGGTCGTGCCGCGATTGGCCACCGCATGCTCATCGGCGAGGCGCAGATACCAGACCTCGCCCGGCGCCATCGTCAGCGGCGTCCCATTGAGCAGGAATTCGACATCGGGGTTGGTCGTGATCGGGACATGGACGCGCGCCGCGCCCCATTCGGCGGCGAGCATATGGTCGCTATGCGGCTTGATCACCGATCCGGGCGTGAGGCGCATGAGTCGCACGACGTGCAGCGGGCACCGAAACTGCGCCAGCACCTCCCGGAAATAGGGCGTCTGCGCGAGGAGCGGTCCGTCGACAAACTCGGTCGCGGCGGGATCGGCATAGATCATCATCACCGGATGCGTCGCGCCTGCCTTGTGCCGCAGCGGGAGCACCGACCAGTTGCCCTCGTAATTCTGGCGCACAAGGTGATCGATCCAGTCGCGATCCACCACCTCCAGGTCGGCGCGCAACCGGTCCACGTCGAAGGCAAACGGCAGGCACACACGGTCGGGCAAGTCCACGCCGGACAATGCCGGCATCATCGGCTCAACCTGCATCCCCCGCTCCCCTTCCGAACGCGAGCCTATCGGCGTCGCCCCGTCCTGCCTAGGTGCATCGCAATCCGGCAGCTATTCGGGGCAACGACTCTGGTGCGGATCCGACACGATCCGCACGTCGGAGATGCTGAGCGCGAACGGCCCGGCAGCGGTGATCCGCAGGGGTGCAGCCACCTTGCGCAGGTCCGGATTGACCCTGGCGAAGCATTTGAGGCTGAGCGTCGCGGTCTGCCATTCGCCCGGCCTGCGGCTGAACATCGCGGTCGCGGACAGGCCCTTGCCGGTGGCGCTGTCGGGGATCGCGATCTCGACCGGCCCGGTCGGCGCGGTATCGACGCGATAGACGATGCGCAGCGACAGATCGGCGTTGCTCTCGCGCGACCAGTCGATCTCCGGCCCCGTCAGGGTGAACGCGGCGGGCGCACTCCAGCTCAGGCGGATCGCGCCTTCCTGTTGCGTCGCCGAATCGACTGCACTGCGGGCAATTCCGGCAACCGGCGGCATGGCATAGGGCGCGGGCACCGCACCGCGAGCGAAGAAGATCGTCCGGTTGGACAGGCTGGCATCGACCCCCGACACCTCGCTCAGCCTGCCGAGCGGCTTGCCCGGCGTGCGATAGTCGAGCCCGAAGCCATAGGCGAACAGCGGATCATAGCCGGGATGGCCGGGGTTGAGCACGAACTGGCCCGCGGTCTTCGGCCAGGAGAAGCTCAGTCGCCCGCGAAAGTCGTGGCGCGGCTTGCCCGCCTTGTCGCCGATCAGCACATCGGCGATGCCGCCGCCCTCGCTGCCCGGAAGCCACGCCGCGACGAAGGCGTCCGAGGCGTTGAGTTCCGGATTGACCCAGAGCGGGCGGCCCGAAAGGAAGACCGAGACGGTCGGGATGCCTGCCGCCTTGAGCTTCTTCAGCGTGGCCAACGCCTGCTTGTCGCCCGGTTCGAATTCGAGCGTGCGGATGTCGCCGCGCATCTCGGCATAGGGCGCCTCACCGAACACGACGATCGCGACATCGGGCTTGGCGGTGAAGCTGCCGTCGGCACTGAGCGTCGCGGTGCCGCCCTGCGCGCGCATGGTCTCGTCGATGCCTTCCCAGATCGTCTGGCCATTGGGGAAGTCGCTGCGGGCATTGCCGTCGCCCTGCCAGCTCAATGTCCAGCCTCCGGCCTGAGGGGCGAAGTCGTTGGCTCCCGCCCCCGCCACCAGCACCTTGGCGCCGCCGCGGATCGGGAGCACGCTCCCCTCGTTCTTGAGCAGCACCAGCGATTTGCGCACCGCCTCCCGCGCCACCGCGCGATGCTCGGGCGCGCCCAGCAACTCGGCGCGCCCGTCATAGGGGCGCGGCGCGTCGAACAGGCCGAGCTTGAACTTTACCCGCAGGATGCGGCGCACGGCATCGTCGATCCGGCGCATCGGGATCGTGCCGTCTTTGGCGTGCTTGAGCGTGCTTTCGTACAGGCCCTTCCACGTGTCGGGCGCCATCAGCATGTCGATGCCCGCATTGATCGCGCGCGGGCAATCGGTGGCGGTGCAGCCCGCAATCTGGACATGCCCGTTCCAGTCGCTGACGACGAAACCGTCAAAGCCCATCTTGCCCTTGAGCACATCGGTCAGCATCGACCGGTTGCCGTGCATCTTCTCGCCGTTCCAGCTGTTGAACGAGGCCATCACGGTCATCACCCCGGCATCGATCGCCGAGACATAGCCCTGTGCATGGGTGGCGATCAGCGTCTTCTCATCGACCTTGGTATCACCCTGATCGACGCCGCCGCTGGTGCCGCCATCGCCCAGGAAATGCTTGGCCGATGCGGCGACATGGCCCTTCTGGATCGTGCCCGAGGCGCGTGCGCCCTGAAGCCCGTCGATCAGCGCCTTGGCATAGGCTTTGGAGATGTCGGGCTTTTCCGAATAGCCCTCATAGGCGCGGCCCCACCGATCGTCCTGCGGCACCGCCAGGGTCGGGCCGAACGCCCAGTCCATGCCGGCCGCAGCGGTTTCGAGCGCGGTGATGCGGCCGATCTTGCCGATCAGCACGGGATCGTTCGCCGCGCCGAGGCCGACATTGTGCGGGAAGATCGTCGCGCCGACGATGTTGCTGTTGCCGTGGACCGCGTCGATGCCGACGATAGGGGGGATCGGCACATAGCCCGGCCGCTGTTCGAGCGAGACCGCACGGAACGCCTGCGCCGTGGCGAGCCAGGGGCCGACCGGCGACCGGTCGGGCGCATCGAGCGGCGGCGAACTGCCGCCGGCCAGGACGCTGCCGATCGGATATTGGCGCAGCTCCTCGGGCCGGATCGCGTTGATGTCGGCCTGAATCAACTGGCCCACCTTCTGCTCGATCGACAGCTTGGCGAGCAGTGCGTCGATCTTCTTCTCGGTCACGGAATCGACCAGCCCGACGCTTTTGGCGGCCGGCCAGTTCGCCGGATTGGCGGTCGAGGCCGGGCTGTCCTGCGCCACGGCGGCGGGGGAGAGAATGAGGCCCATGGACAACGTTGTCCCGCCCAATAGCAGCAACATCCCCCGGCTTGCCTTCATCGCGCTCTCCAGTTTTGATTGATCGGATCCGTTCGGAAACTCGGGCGCAACCATATCGCGCAAAGAGGCCATGTCCACCGCGCGATGTGCTACAGTGGACATGACCTCCCTATGGCCAATCGGCGCGATCGATCAGCTGGCCGCGCGCGCGCCCCAGCCGCCCGCCAAGGCCTTGAACAGGTTGATCTGGGTGGTCGCGATCCCGGCGTCGATCGCGGCGAGCTCGGCCTCCGCTTCGGCGAAGCTGCGCTCGGCATCGAGCAGGACGAGACCGTCAACCTGCCCTTCGCGCTGCTGGGCACGGACGATGCGTGCCGCCTTCTCCGCCGCGTCGCGCGCGGCCTGAAGCGCGATGCGCCGGTCGAGCGTGCGGGCATAAGCCGACAGCGCCGTCTCGGTCTCCTGCAACGCGCGCAGCACGGTGCCGTCGAACTCGGCGAGCGCGGCGCGGCTATCGGCCTCCGCGCCGGCAACCTGTGCTCGGGCGCGCTCATGATCGGTGAACGACCAGCTCAGCAACGACCCCAGCAGCCAGCGCAGCGGCCCGCCGCCGAAGACGTCGCCGATATCGGGTCCGGTCGAGCCAATCGACGCACCGAAGGTGATGCGCGGATAGAGATCGGCGGTCGCCACACCGATCCGTGCAGTCGATGCCGCAAGGCGGCGCTCGGCGGCGCGGACGTCGGGACGGCGGGCGAGCAGCTGGGCGCCGTCGCCGACCGGAATCGGCTGGTCGAGCCGCAGCGTCGCGACCCGCTGCGCCGCGATCTGGGGCAGATCGGCGGGCGCGCGACCGGTGAGCGTGGCGAGACGGAACAGCGCCGCGTCGCGCTCTGCGGCAAGCGCGGGGATGTCGGCGCGGCGCTGGTTGCGCAGCGTCGCGATCCGCGCGGTGTCGAGGCTGGTGGTCAGCCCGACCTGGTGCCGTCGCTCGGTCAGCCCGAGCGAACGGTCGAGCAGCGCGACGATGCGCTCGGCCACCGCGATCCGCTCGGCGGTCGCTGCGGCATCGGCATAGGCGCGTGCGGTCTCTGCCGTGATCGCCACGCGCACCGCCTCGACATCGGCTTCCGCCGCGCCGAGATCGCCGCGTGCCGCCTCGACGCCGCGCGAGACCCGGCCGAACAGATCGACCTCATACGAGACTTCAAGTCCCGCATCGATCGACCAGTCCTCACGCGGCGCACCCGGCGGACGTTGCATGGCGGACGAGCGGCCATAATTGGCGCCGGCACTGACCCCGACATCGGGCAGCCGATCGGTCTTCACCGCCCGCAGCGACGCGCGTGCCCGATCGAGCCGGGCGACCGCAACGCGGATGTCGGTATTGGCCGCCTGCGCGTCGGCGATCAGCTGGTCGAGCACCGGATCGTCGTAGAGCTTCCACCACTCGCCCTGGACCGGCGCGAGCGGGTCGACGGCGGGGCTGGTGGCGGCGACGAACTTGCCCGCCGCCGCCGAGGGCGTCTGGGGCGCGGCATAGTCGGGGCCGGTGGCGCAGGCGGCGAGCGCCAGCGCCGACGCGGCGATCATCAGATTGCGAAGCATGGCTTGCTCCTTTCCTGTTTTCATCATTCCGCGGGCTGCACTTCGGCCACCGGGGCACCGCCGCGCGGGCGACGCTTGATCCGGTCGGCGAGCGCGCGGCACGCGACGTAGAAGGTCGGGGTGAAGATCAGGCCGAAGGCGGTGACGCCGATCATGCCGTAGAACACCGCAGTGCCCAGTGCCTGACGCAGCTCCCAACCCGGACCCGAGGCGGTGACCAGCGGCAGCACGCCCAGGATGAAGGCGAAGCTGGTCATCAGGATCGGCCGGAGCCGGACCCGTGCAGCCTCGACCGCCGCCTCGAGCGCGGTGGCGCCGCGTTCCTCGGCCTGCTTGGCGAACTCCACGATCAGGATCGCGTTCTTCGCCGCCAGACCGATCAGCACGATCAGGCCGATCTGGGTGAGGATATTGTTATCCAGCCCCCGGAAGTTGACGCCCAGCATCGCGGCCAGCAGCGTCATCGGCACGATCAGGATGATCGAGATCGGCAGCATCAGGCTTTCGAACTGCGCCGCCAGCACCAGGAAGACGAACACCACCGACAGCGAGAAGATCAGCACCGCGATATTGCCCGCCGCCTTCTGCTGGAAGGCGAGATCGGTCCATTCCGCGGTGAAGCCCTGCGGCAGATCCTTGGCGATGACCTCCATCTTCGCGAGCGCCTGACCGGTGGAATAGCCCGGCGCGGTGTCGCCATCGACCTCGACCGCGGGGAAGAGGTTGAAGCGGGTGACGCGATACGGCCCGGTGCGGTCCTCGAAGGTCGCGACCGCACCGATCGGCACCATCCCGCCCGCATTGGACTTGGTCTTGAGCAGCGCGATGTCTGCCGGATCGTCACGATATTGAGCATCCGCCTGTGCGGTCACGCGGAAGGTGCGACCGAGCAGGTTGAAGTCGTTGACGTAGGACGAGCCGAGATAGACCTGCATCGCTTCGAACACGCGGCTCGCGGGAACGCCGAGCATGTCGGACTTGGCGCGGTCGATGTTCGCATAGATGCGCGGGGTCGCGGTGTTGAACAGCGTGAAGACGTTGGCGAGCTCCTTGCTCTTGTGCGCCTCGCCGATCACGCTGCCGGCGGCCGCTTCGAGCGCCTGATAACCGGCGTCGCTGCGGTCCTGCACCATCAGGCGATAGCCGCCGCCATTGCCGACGCCCTGAATGACGGGCGGCGGGATGACGAAGGTCATCGCTTCGTTGATGTCGGCCAGAGC
>CAYOXO010000073.1:0-20612 GCA_964407945.1 uncultured Stakelama sp. | reverse complement strand
CGCCGGGTTCAGTCGGCGGGTCTAGCGTGGCAGCCACGAGCATCACCGGCCCCGACATCGCGGCGGGTAGACGCACCCACCCCTCATTGTCGGTGAGAACGTTCTGCCGATCCCCATGCGCGGCCCTCACCGTGACGGGATGCGCTGCCAACGGGCGCCCGTTTCGGAGAAGTTGGACCCTTGCCGGCGAGCCCCCCGCAGCATCGAACTCCGGAATCAACTCGACTTCGAGTCCGGCCGCAACCTTCGTTGGCGGCGTGCAGACGCGGACGCATACGAGTGTCTTGGCCAGGCGGCGCGAACGTATTTGGAGCGTCGCTCCCTTAGGAAGGAGGCGGCGGACCGTTGCCACCTCCTCGGCCTTGAACGGATGTTCCTCCAGATAGGTGTCAACCATGTCGGGCTTCCATCTCGACTCTCCCCAGATGGTCTGGAGCGTCACCACACCCATCCCGGACGTATCGCTTGAGACCGCTAGACGCAGAGATTTGGCGCTCTCTTGTATGTCAACGGCAGCTGGACGGTCGCCGACCATCGCACGAACCTCAGCGATGCGCGTTCGCGGCGAGCCGACATTAAGCGCCGGAAAGTCCGACGAGGATGTCGCGTGGACGACAAGCGGTCGCCCGTCAGCCCCCACGAACCCCTCTGGCACAAGGAAGAAGTCGTGCGCGACCGCGCTTCCTGCATACAGAAGTCCCACGCCCCCAATCGCGAGGGTCAGTAAAGATCTTTTCATTGGTCTGAACCTTTTATCGAACTTAGAAACGGGCGGTAAGGCTGACGTAATAACGGCGGCCGATCAGATCGTAGGTGGACGGGTCGGTATTGGCAGCAATCGAGGGCGAATAGACCGGAGGTTGCTTATCCGTGAGGTTATTCACCCCCGCCCGAAGCGTCATCAACTCGCTCACCTTCAACGAAGTGTTGAGGTCGAAGTAGTTGACGGCGTTGAGAACCTGCTGGCGATTGTTGAAGTTCTCAACCGAGTCGATGTAGCGCCACCGCACGCCCGCGCTGAAAGAATTGTAGTTCCAGTTCAACCCGAACAGGAATTTCCACTCCGGCAAAGTCAGGCCGAACGCGTTCGAGATCGTTCCCTTACGATCGGTGAAATCACCCCCGGGTATGTCCTGACGCTTCCACTCCAGCAACTTCGTGCCGATGAAGTTGAGGGCGAACGAGCCCCAGTCTGGCCCGCCGAGGTCTGCCAGCGTGAGAGCCCAATCGATCTGGAAGTCTATGCCGCTCGTCTTCAGCGTGCCCAGATTTGCGTTGGTTTCGAGGGTGCTCGTAATTTGCCCCGAGTTCGGGTCACGCCCGAACAGTTGACAGAAGAAGTTGTTAGGATCGTAGGTGGGATTCGAGGTGCCGTTCTCATTGAAGCAGCGACGCAGCTGTTCCGTGGTGGCCAGGGTGCCGACCACCTGCTCAATGCGGATGTCGTAGTAATCGATCGAGGCGGACAACCCTCGAAGCCACGGACTGGAGGATGGCGACCTCAAAGTTGCGCCAACCGTGAAGGAGTCGGCGGTTTCTTCCTTGAGCAGCGGGTTGCCACCGGTCAGCCCGGAGACCTGCGAGTTCGAAAAGGTGAACGAGTCGACAACTTGGCCCGGAACGTTCTGCGCAACGCACAAGGCCCGGACCTTGCTGGCGTTGGCGGCGTCGGGCGCGCGGTATGCGCCACGAATGTCGCACGGGTCGCCAGAGAATTGGCGGACACCAGCCGACGATACCGGCACACCGATGTTCGGGAAGCTCAGGCTCTGCGGCGCGAACAGCTCGCCAAGCGAGGGCGCGCGAACGGCGCGCTGGATGCCCCCCCGAACCCGCAGCCCCTCGAAGATCTCCCAGCTCAGATCTGCCTTGTACGTGCTAACGCTGCCGATCGTGTTGTAGTCTGAGACGCGGTAGCCGAGGTTCGTTTCCAGGCTGCGCACAAGCGGCAGATCGCGCAGGAGCGGGATCAGGAGTTCACCATAAGCTTCGCGGACTTTGTCGGACCCCGAAAGCGGCTGGCTGGAGAGGCCTGCCAACTCCGGGCCCGTGACTCCGTTCAGGGTGAAGGTGGCCAACGCCATGGCATCGGGAACGAAGTCATAATTCTGTTCGCGATAGGTAGCACCAACCGCCGCCCGGACTTGCCCGGCGGGAAGGTTGAAGAGCCCGCCCTGCAGGTTGATTTCAGCAATGCGCTGATCATTCTTCGTGGTGTTCGTCGGCACCCGACTGATGTAAGCGATGCAGGCTGCGCTCAGCGGTTGCTCCCCGAACGGGTTGAATCCGCCGGCGCAGAGCGATGCTCCGCCGTCGGGCGCATCCAGCAGCCTCTGGGTCGCCGAGCGTGAGAGGTAGCCCGTGTAGGTCGTCCTGTTGTCCATGCGCCCGTAGGAGAGATAGGCGTCATAGGTCCAGTCGCGCACGCCCGGCAGTTGGCCGCGGAGACCCATCGTGACCTGATAAACCTTATAGTTCTCGTTTTGCTGCCGCGGACCGAGTTCGTTGAAGCGCTTGTCGAGGCGAAAGTTGCCAGCCGGATTAGGGCGAGAGTTCAGGACCGCCCGGAGCTCCGCCGGGATGAAGGGGTTGGCTGCGGGAACACGGAAGCCGGTCGTGGGCCCAGTGGCGGGGCTGGAGGCCAGCTGGTTGTTCGCTTCGTACTGCGAAAACAGGAAGTCGGCATAAACGTCCGCGAACGGGCTGATCTCGTAGTTCGCCGCAGCGTAAATATTGTATCTCTGCTGCGGTATGATCATATAATTTCGATCACCCGTCGCGTAGGTGAAATCGGTCTGCTGCAGAGGGCCCGGCGTCCGGAAGCCCTCATAGCCGATCCCGCCAGGGCTGATGTAGTCGCGGGCGCCTTGGTAAGCGAACAACGTGCCATTGTTGTTGAAGCCGAAGGTGTTCCCTCGAGCGGCGCCCGGCACGGCCGCGCTGACTGCGGCAGCCGACGGAAGATTGTTCGCGTCGAACACGGTCGAGCCGAGCGGCGAGGTGCCGGCGAAGCCCCCGATCAACGAGAACTCGCGCGCCGCGTTCAGGACCGAGTCTCGGTTGGAGTAACCCAGTGACAGCACCACGTTGCCGCGACCGGCCGCAATATCGCGGCCTACCGTCAAGCTGACGGACTGGCTCGCCGCGTCGCCGCGGTCAGAGACGCCCGACTGCACGTCGAGCTGAACGCCTTCGAATTTCCTGTTGAGCTGGAAATTCAGCACACCGGCCACAGCGTCCGAACCGTAGGTGGATGAGGCACCGCCGGTGATCGTCTCCACGCTGGAGATCAAAGCGGTCGGGAACAGGTTCAGGTCGACGACCGAAGACGCACTTGAAGATACGACGCGACGCCCGTTCAGCAGCACGAGGGTGCGGATCGCACCGAGGCCGCGCAGCTGCACCTGGGCTTGGCCCGCGACGTTGGGGCTGTTCGAGGATGCGCTGCCCAAGGGCGTAAACTGCGGCAGCTCCTGGATCAGTGTCTCAATATTTGTCGACCCGGTCGCCCTTAAGTCCTCCTGCGTGACAGTGACGATCGGACTGTTGGCAACATAATCCTTACGCGCGATACGCGAGCCGGTGACAACGATATCGCTCGCCTCTGCCGAGGTCTGCTGGTCTGCCTCAGGCGCCGCAACCGACTCCTGCGCCCCAGCGGGCATGGTCACCAGTGCTGCCGCCGAGAGGAGAGACACGCCTCTGAGGATCGATGAGCCGAGAACACGGCTGCGGTAAGCGAGAACACGGCTACTAAAAATGATGTTGCCCAAAATACTCCCCCATAACAAATCTTTAGGGCACCACTGCCCCCCAGCCCAAATTTACGCGGTGGCGAGGCCCTCCCCTCGTTTCATGATGATTTTTTTCTGACATCGCCTGCGCGACAAGGCGCCTCGTCTTCCGCGAGAGGCTGAGACCAAGGTCAATTCGCATTGGCAGCAATTAACCGACGGTCACCCATCGACCAGGTCGTGAACCCCTAAACGGGTTTCAGGATCGAACGTCTTTCCCGCCAGCCGATCATCACCACCAGGCCGAGACCCGCAGGCGGGGCTCGGTGGCCAGCCGCAGGACGGCGATAGAGCGGCGGTCGCCCCGGCACCGCCGGGCGAGGCGCAAGCCAAGCTGCTCAATCCCGCCGCCGCATCAACGAGCGATAGCCGCCCCCGGCGAGCCGGCGGGCGTCCGCGGCGAGACGCCGCACCCGCGACCGAATGGAGTCCGAGCGCCGGTCTCCCTCTCCCTGTCCCGACGCATCGCCGAAGACCACCCGGGCGACCTCGCGCTGACTCGCGCCGGCGAGCACGGCATCATAGACGCGCAGCGCCAGAATCCAGCGCTCGACGCGCCGGTCGCGCGGATAGAGCGCGCGCGAGAAACGTCCCTTGCGGCAGAGATCGAGCAGGCGCCGCAGCGGGAGGATCCGGGTCTCGGCGGACGCAATGCCCTTCAGCCGATATTCGAGCAGCACGGGTACGCCTGCGATCAGGCTGCCCTGCTCGATGTCGAGGCGGATATGGCGCCAGCCGTCCGACAAGACGGCATGCTCGCCGAACGGCGCGCGCACCACGGCTAGCCAGGGGGCCAGCCGGTCCGGATCGATCGCGTCGGGTTCGCCGCGCGGAACCGGGCTGGCGACGACGCGCAGCGTGCCCGGATCGAAATCGGCATGCCAGATGATCCGCGCGTCCGGGGCCTCGACCTCCGGCCGCTCGGCGAAAGTGAATCCCCCATTGCGCCGGATCAGCGCCCGACCCGGGAACCAGCGCGCCGGTGCCGCGCGTCGCCGTGCTGGCGCGGGCGTGCCAGGCGATATAGCCGGGGTCGCGGCGCAGCCATTCCCACATCAGGCCGGCGCGATCGAGCCCTTGCAGGCGCGCATAACCGCGCGCGTCGCGCCAGTTGCCGGACATGCAATCAACCCTGCCCGATCATGTCGAGAGACAGCGCAACGACAGCGGCGCCCAATCCCTCCGAAGTGGAAGCGCATGATCGACCAGAGCATGGGAAATATCGTGGCGATATAAACTTGACTCCTTTGCCCTCCGAGCCACTGTGGAGGCGATACTCTGTGGGCATATTGCCGGACGGCAGCGTGAGAAGCGGCCGTCCGGCCCGAACGTGCGGGAAAGGTCGATCCGGGAGTCGACGGCAGCTTGAGGTGCCGCCCCGGGTCGAGTGGTTGCCCGATGGGCATGCGCGCAATGGGGCCATTCATCCGGACGGTCGAAGCTGCGACGAGCACGGATGACCTGGCGATGGCGATGGTCGATCTCTGCGCGATACTCGGGTTCGAGTATTTCGCGCTCACGCACCATGTCGACCTGCCGAGCCCAGGCGGCACGGATATCCGGCTCCACAATTATCCCGAGCAATGGGCGGCCTATTATGACGCGCAGGCGCTCGGGGTATCGGATCCGGTGCACCGGGCAAGCCATGTGACGAGCCTCGGTTTCCCCTGGTCGCGGATCCACGCCATGATCACGCTGACCCCGCGCGACCGGCAGGTGCTTGCGCTTGGTGCCGAGCAGGGGATCGGCGACGGCTTCACCGTGCCCGCGAATATCCCCGGCGAGACGTTCGGTTCCTGCACCTTCGCCAATACCGCCGGCCGGCCCTTGCCCGAAGCGATGCTGCCGCTGGCGCAATGGGCCGGGCTGTTCGCCTTCGAAGGCGCCCGCCGGCTGTGGTCGACGCGCAAGCTCGATGCGAAGGCGCCGGTGCTGACCGACCGCCAGCGCGACTGCATCCTGTGGGCGGCGCGTGGCAAGGGCGACTGGGAGATCAGCCGCATCCTTGGACTCAGCGAAGAGACCGTGGCGCGCCATATCAAACAGGCGTGCGCGCGCTACGGCGTGAACAAACGGACATTGGTGGCGATCCGGGCGTTGTTCGACGGCACGCTCACCTTCACCGATATCCTCAAGCGCTGACTATACCCCTTTTCGGGGATATCCCGACGGCGGCGCAATCGCGACTCTCGGCTCCCCACCACCAAGGAGCCAGGACGATGTTGCACGCGATGGGAGCCGGGAGCCGCCCGGTGCCGGACAAGGTGCTGCGGGGGATGTTCGCCGCACGCAAGCAGGTGTTCGTCGACCTGCTCAGATGGGACGTGCCCGTCCTGGCCGGCGCCTATGAGGTCGACGAGTTCGACAACGCGCACGCGCATTATCTTGTACTCGCCGACCGCGACGGGGGGCATCTCGGATCGGCGCGGCTGCTGCCGACCATGCGGCCGCATATCCTGGACAGCCTCTATCCCGAGCTGTGCGAAGGCGCGCCGCCGCACGGTCCCGGCATCTACGAAATCACGAGGTTTTGCCTCGACCGCAGCCTCAGCGCGCGCGAGCGGCGCGGCGTGCGCGACACGCTGGTGATCGCATTGGCCGACTATGCGATCGCCCAAGGTATCAGCGCCTATTGCGCCATCGCCGAGATGGGTTGGCTGCAGCAGATTCTCGCATTCGGCTGGCGGTGCCGCCCGCTCGGCCTGCCGGTGACGATTGACGGCAAGATGCTCGGCGCGCTCGCGATCGAGATCGAGCCCGACACCCCGCGCAAGCTCGCTGCGGCGGGCATCGTGCCCCTTCCCCACCTGCTCGGCGGCACCAGCCGCGCGGCAGCCTGATCCGCGCGGAGAGCCAAGATGGCCCCCAATTCGATGCTGGCCGCCGCGATCGACCGGACGCGCGGGCGCCTTAGCCGCGACGGCTGGTGCATTCTGCGCACCGCCCTCCCCGCCAAGACGATCGCCTTGCTCGATGCGGAGCTCGCCCCGGCGTTTGCGGAAACGCCCTTCTGCCAGGGCAATTTCTATGGCGAGACGACCAAAAGGTTCGGCCGCCTGCTGATGCGCTCGCCGCACATGGCAGCGCTGGTCCAGCACGCGGTCGTGCAGGGTGTCGCCGAGGCGGTGCTCGCGCCCTGGTGCGACTGTATCCAGCTCAACCTCGCGCAGGCGATCGCGATCCATCCCGGGGCACCGGCGCAGATGCCGCACCGCGACCAGGATATGTGGCGGGCACCGGCCGGCGAGGTCGAATATCTCGTCAACGTGATCTGGCCGTTGACGCCGTTCCGCACTGAGAATGGCGCGACCTTGCTATGGCCGGGCTCGCATGGCGCGGCCGCGCTCGACCTGCCTCCGGCATCGGCCGGGATCGCTGCCGAGATGGATCCCGGCGACGCGCTGCTCTTTCTCGGCTCGACCTTGCATGGCGCCGGCGCCAATTGCACCGCCGGGGTCAGGCGCGGACTGGTGGTCGGCTATTCGCTGGGCTGGCTCAAGCCCTATGAAAACCAGATGCTTGCCTATCCGCCCGCGGTCGCGCAGGCCTTCCCGCCCGAACTCGCCGCTTTGGTCGGTTATCGCCAGCACCGACCCAATCTCGGCAATTTTGAAGGCCAGTGCCCCTCGGTCCTGCTCGCCGGCACGGCGGACACGCCGCGCGCCGCCATCGATGCGCTGCGGCCCGATCAGCGCGATCAGGTCGAGGCGTACCGCCAAGACCAAGATGTAGCGCTCAGCTGCGAGCAAGCCGAACCATGAATTCGGGCCAGACATCGGAGCGTGCCTATGACACGCTGCGCAGGCATATCCTGACCCGCGCGTTCCGCCCGGGCGACCGGCTCGAGCCGGCGCCCTTGGCTGAGGCGTTTGGCAGCAGCGTAACACCGGTCCGCGACGCGCTGCATGTGCTGGCAGGAGAAGGGCTGGTCGAGCGCCGCACCAGCGACGGCTTCCATCTGCCGCACATCACCGAGCCCGAGCTGGCTGACCTGTACCAGTGGAACGGAGATCTGCTCCTGCTCGCGATCCGCGGCTGGGAAGCCCCTGCGGCCTCGATCGTCCCGAGAATGCCGCCCGCCGAGGCCGCCGACGCGATCGCGCAGCTGTTCGACCGGATCGCGTCGCATTCGGACAATCTCGAGCATCGCCGGGCGATCAAGGCGGCGAGCGCCCGGCTGCATCCCGCGCGAACCGTCGAGCCGGCCCTGTTTGCCGACATCGGGGCGGAGATGGCGGACCTGGCCGAGACCTGCGCCCGCGGCGACCGGGTGGCGCTGCGGCGGAGTATAACCGCCTATCACCGGCGGCGGCGGCGCGCGGCCGCCGAGCTCGTCCGCCGGCTCTATCGGCACAACTGAGGCGTCAACAATCGCGATATAAATTGCGTATATAATTCCGATAGTTGGATGGCGGAACTATTCTCGGCGCGCCACGATGATGTGGCGTTCGAGGAGAGTGTCATGGAACGCGAAGACCTGATCGATCTCGGCGTTGCGAGCGTCGAAACCAAGGGCGACGGTCAACTGGTCGGCGACGATATCGTCAAGCAGGACCGGGCAGGCCTGTCCGACGACTGAGCCCAACCGGGCGCGCGGCCGCATGCGACCGCGCGCCTCGCGGGAACCGATCAGGCCGGAATGGACCATGAAATTCGGACTCAGAGCGGGCGTCAGCTATTGCGAGGTTGCCGGACAGCTGCTGTTCCTCGATGTCCGGCGAGATCGTTATTTCTGCCTCTCGGAAACCAGCGAGGCGGCGTTCAGGCGCATGGCGCAGGGCGTCGAAGCCGCCGCCCCTAATGCGGCCGCACTCGCCGGCATGATCGTCGACGGCCTGTTGGTACCGGGCCCACCGCCCCGCCCCTGCCCGCCCGTCCCCCAGCCGCAAGGCAGCGTGGTCGACGCGCTCGAAGGGGGAAGCAGCAACGCGGCGACGCTGGGCGCGATTGCCGGCCTCGTCCGCGCCCGTGCCGCGCTTCGCCTGCTCGGGCTTGCCCGCACGCTCGCCCGGCTTCCTTCGCCGATCGGGACCCCAAGCGCGGCCGAGCAGGCGGTGAACATGATGCAGGTCGCAGCGGCCTATCAGCAGGCAGGCCTGCTTGTCACCGCGCTCGATCGCTGTCTGCCGCGCTCGATCGCAGTGGCCGACCGGTGCCGCCGGCTGGGCATTCCCGTCGACCTTATCCTCGGTGTCCGGCTGCAGCCCTTCGCGGCGCATTGCTGGGTGCAGCTGGGCGAAACGATCGTCAACGACCGCCTCGACAAGGTCCGCAACTTCACCCCCATCCTGGTGCAGTGATGCGGCCGCGCTATCTCGCCCTGCTCGGCTGCGCCGCGGGAGGAGAGGCCATCGCCCATGTGCCGGCGCTTCGCCTTGCCTGCCCAGGGCTGCGTCCGCTGCATGTTGGCGACGGCCTGATCGTGCTGGGTACGGAGGACGCGCTGCACCTCGACGCGCAGGGCGTGGTGCTCGGGCGGCTGTTCCGGCAGGGAGACAGGGTTCCGGTCACTGCGCTCGATGCCGGCCCGGCGGGGCGAATCCTGACCACGCGGGGTCAGGCCCTCATCGGAGGCTATTGGGGCGGCTATATCGCGCTCCTCACGGGTGCCGGCGGACCGATCGCCCTGCGCGCGCCGCTCGGCGATCTGCCTTGCTATCATCTTCCCCATGCCGGCGGCGTGGCCCTGGCCTCGGACATCGCCCTGCTTGTCGCCGCCGGGCTGTTTCGTCCGACGATCGACGACGCCGCGCTTGCCCGCCACCTCGCCGCTGAGGATGTGCGGCGGGCCGAGACCTGCCTCACCGGTCTGTCCGAGCTGCAGGGCGGCGACCGCCTTCACCTCGCGGCGGGGCGTGCGGTGGTGGAGACGCTCTGGACGCCCTGGACCTTTGCCGCGTCCGAACGGCAAATTCGCAATCGGGAGGACGCGGTTTCGAGGGTGCGCGGTGCCGCACAGTATTGCGTCGGGGCGTCCGCCGCCGGGTTCAAGCGGATCGCGCTCAAATTGTCGGGGGGTCTCGACTCCTCGATCGTCGCGGCCTGCCTGGCCGAGGCCGGACAGGCCTTTACGTGCGTGACGCTCACGACGGACAACCCCGCGGGCGACGAGCGTGACTATGCCGCCCGTGTCGCATCGCATCTCGGCGCCCCGCTGATTGTTCGGCCGCGCCGGCTGACCGATGTCGTGCTCACCCGCAGCGAAGCGGCGCGACTGCCCCGGCCGACCGCGCGCAGCTTCGCCCAGGCATCGACCCGGGTCATGCACGCGGTCGCCGCCGAGACCGGCGCGGACGCGGTGATGGATGGCGGCGGTGGCGACAATGTCTTCTGCTCGCTGCAATCGGTCCGGCCGATCGTCGATTGCCTGATCGACGGCGCACCCGGTTGCTTCTGGCCCAGCGTGCGCAGCATTGCCGAGCTGACCGAGACCGGCATGCCCAAGGTCGCCTGGCGCGCGTGGCGGGCGCGATGGCGTCGGCGGATCGCGATCGCCTTCCCCGCCGATCTCCGCTTCCTGTCGCGCGCGGCCCAGGCGGATGCGCAAGGCGCGCTCGCCCATCCCTGGCTGACGCCGCCGCCGGGCGCGCTCCCAGGCAAGGCAGCGCATATCTCGGTGGTGATGACCGCGCAGAATGTCGTCGAGGGGTTCGACGTCGAGGACAGCCTGCCGATCGTCTCCCCGCTGATCGCGCAGCCGCTGGTCGAGGCCTGCCTGCAAGTGCCCAGCTGGTACTGGTTCGCCCAAGGGCGCAACCGGGCGATCGCGCGGCACGGCTTTGCCGGCCTGCTCCCCCGCGAGATCGTCGAGCGCCGCTCCAAGGGCTCGCCCGACAGCTTCATCATCGAGATCCACGACGCCCATCGTCCGCTGATCCGGTCGATGCTGCTCGGCGGCGTGCTCGCCAGCCGGGGGCTGCTCGATACCGAGCTGCTGGCGCAGGTGCTCGACAATCGCGGCCCCGTCACCGGGCACGATTTCTTCAGGATCATGCGCCTGGTCGATGTCGAGGCCTGGGTTCGGGCGGTCTAGCCCCGTCCCGTGCCGCGCGCAGCCGGTCCCAGCGGGTATATTGCGCCTGCTTCGCCGGATCAGGGTCTCGCCGATCCTGAAGCCAATAGCCGAACCAGTCGAGGTTGCGCTGATAGACCGCCAGGCGATGCGCGGGCTGCCATTTGCCGTGATGCTCGTCGGGATAGACATGCATCTCGACCGGCTTGCCCGCCTCGCGCAACGCCTCGAAGGGCTCCAGTGCCAGCAGATATTCCGCATCGGCGAGCTGCATGAGCAGCGGCGTGTCGATCGACCTCGCATTCTGCGCGAGCGACATCGGCTTCCAGAAAGCAGGATCGTCGTGCAGCACGCCGGGGAAGCCCATGCTCCGGTTGAACCGTGCCCAGGCGATACCGCCATAGGTCATCACCGTCTTGGGCTCGAGGCAGCAGGTGCTGAGCGCAGCGGCGGCGAAGCGGCGCGTGTTGATCAGCGCGAAGCGCACCGTGGTGGCGCCATCGCTCAGACCGGTAATGCCGACGCGCTTGCCATCGACCGAGCCGGTCGCCACGGCGGCATCGACCCCGGCAAGCAGCGAGGACAACAGGCTCTTGCGCTCCGCCCAGCCGCGATAATTGGCGCGTTCGAGTTCGTCGGCGCTGATAAGGCCGGGCAGGCGCGAGGCCCAGATCGCCGGGCGCTCGATGCTGAGCACGGCCATGCCCTGGGCCGCAAAGGCCTGGATCGGATACTCGTCGTTGGTCCCGCCGCGCAGAAAGCCATCGCTACGATATTGCACCACGACCAGCGGCAGTCGGGTGCCGGGCATATGGCCGGGCGGCAACACCAGATCGCCCCAGGCCTCGAACCCCTGATCGTTACGCCAGGTCAGCCGTCGCACCGTACCGAGGTGCAGGGCCGCAAACTCCGGATTGGGGTTGAACAGCCTGTGCATCGCGCCGGTTGCGGGATCGAGCCGGACGATTGTCCGCGGGGAAGTCGAATCCTCGCGTGTGCAGACAAGACCGTCGCCCAGGGCAGCACAGCCCCGGATGCGATCCTGCGTCGAGAGCGTCCGGACCGGCTGGCCCATAGCCACGTGCCAGCGATACAGACCCGTCCTGCCCCGCGCCCATCCCTCGCGCCGCAAGAAGGTCAGGACCTGGCCCGCGCGATCCCACCACAGGCCGGCGAAGCGTCCGGTGCAGGCCGTCGCCGTGCATGCGACCCGGCGCCCATCGGGCGCCAGGACCCGCAGCCGGTCGTCGGCAAGGAGATCGCGCGATACCGGCTCGATCCCGGCGCGATAGCCCGCCGCGCTCGTCCCGTCGCGCGGCGGGGCCGCGCCGTCCGCATCGTCCAGCGCGACCGGCGCGCCGTCTTCCGGATCGATCGCCAGAGTCTCGAGCGGGGCCTCGGCGACACGCACCTGGGGCCGCGGTCCCTGATTGGTGGCGACCCGATCGTCATAGAGCCAGCCGCTGCGGCCCTCGCGCGCGATCGCTGCCTCGCCGGTCAGACGCGCCGGCCGTGCCGTATAGAGGAGGCGCCGGCCATCCCTGCTCCAGGTGACGCTTTCGACCTCGACCGGAGACTGCGAGATCTGCCGCGCGGTCCCCGTATCGAGCGACGCGACCCAGATTTGGGTGACGCCGGCATCGCGCCGCAAATAGGCGATGCGCCTGCCATCGGGCGACCAGGCCGGGGTCACCGTCTTGGGCGTGCCGATCGTGACGAACAGTCCGCGCACCACCGACTCGACCGGGATATAGTCGCCGCCGCGGTCGAGCAGTCGCACCCTGTGCGGCGCGTCGGTGCCGACGAGGAGTAGCGCGCGGCAATAGCGGTTGGTCTCGGGATCGGCGCGACTGAGCACGAAGGCGACGCTGCGCCCGTCCGGCGATACCGCGAGCGGCGCATCGGACTTGGATCCTTCGGGCGAGCCGATATCGCGCAGCCGCACCAGGTCGCGCGCCGTCACCGTGCCGCCCGGACCCGCCGTCGCCGCCGGCAGCAGGTCCTCGCATGCGGCATAGGCGGGACAGGCTGCGAGCACCGACGCGATCCCAAACAGGATCGCGCCGGCCCGTCCTACCGGTTTTGCCATGCTCACCATTTCTTCGAGATCGACACGCTGAGGAAGCGGCCGATCGGCGAATAGTTGGTGGAATCATAGGGCGTCTGGCTGAACAGCGTCGTCGCGATCTGGTCGGGCTTGGCGTTGAACAGATTCATCGCCGAAAGGGCGATCTCCGTGCCGCCGAGAAGGCCGCTATCGGTGACCCGGTAGCGGGCGGTGAGGTCGAGCGTCGTCATCGGACCGATCCGCACCGCGGGGCTGGACCGCGTGTCATCGACGCCGCCGATGCGACTGACGGTGCCGTTGAGCAGCAAGCTACCGCTGTCCCAGCTGAGCGAACCCCGTGCCCGCAGATGGGGCGGATTGAACAACACGCCAGCCAGCGGCAGCACCGGCTGGGTCGCGCTGATCTGCTGCTCGCTGTCCAGATAGCTGGCATTGAGGCTGGCGGTCAGGCTCTGACCGGCACCGAGCGCCGTGCGATAGGAGAAGAGTGCATCGACGCCGCGGATGGTCTGGCGCCCGGCGTTGACATTGCCGTTGTCGACGATCGCCACGACCGTTGCCGGATCATAGGGCGCGGCGGTGGCATTGCTGAAATCCAAGATCTGCGAGACGATCTCGGCGACGCGCGCCGCCGACGGCGCCAGTGTGACCCGGTCGGCATAGATCGGGTTTCCGAGCGCCTGGCTGAGAAAGGCGATCGGGGTGACGATGCGGTCCTTATAGCGGATGTTGAAATAGCCGATCTCGAGACGCGCGCCATCGAGCGCGCGCGGATGCAGGTCGAGCGTCGCCGACCAGGTCGTCGCCCGCTCGGGCAACAGATCGGGATTGCCGCCTTGCAGATAGAGCACCGCGCTCGCCGCCGGGAGCGTGGTGCTGCCCAGCGTCCTGGCCGGGATCAGCGTCGCCGAACGGGCCTGATATTGCTGGAGCAGGGTCGGCGCACGAAAGGATTTGCCCCAGCTCGCCTTGAACGCGACATCCGGGGTCGGCGCATAGACGCCGCCGATCTTGGGCGTCGCGATGCTGCCGACCCCGGGATAGTCCTCGTAGCGCAGCGCGCCATGGAGCGCGAGCCGATGGACGAGCGCGATATCCTGGGCGGGCGCCACCAGGGGGATGCCGAGCTCGCCATAAGCGTAATAGCTATCCTGGGTTCGCGCGACATTCTGCGCGTTGCCGGCGCCGTTGAAGCGGGTGAAATCGTTTGAGCGATAGCCGGTGCCCAGCGCTAGGCGGACCGGGCCACCCGGCAGCGCGAACAGGCTGCCGTCCCCGCCGATCTCGGCGGACACCGCGCTGTTGCAATAGCAGCTGAGCGGCGTCGTGGTGGGTTTGGACGCGCTCGTCGCCGTCACCTGGAACTGCGTGCGGTCGCGGCCATAGGAGCCCGTCGCGAACAGGCGCCAGTCGCTGCCGGTCTGGAGCTTGAGCGTCGGCGCGACCACCAGCGATTCGACGCGGAAGACAGTGCGCATGCCGCTGATGCGCGGATCGCCGGCGGCGTTGTTGGCGAACGCGCTTTCGGTCCAGCGGCGATTGTAGAGACCGTCGACCGTCAGGCTGAGCCCGCTGGTGATGCGCTGGTGCGCGGTAACCAGTGCGGCGCTGGTCTTGGCCTGCGGCAGGATCGTCAGGGTCGGGCTCCGGTCGCGCACATAGGAACGCTGGCGTCCGAGGATCGCGGTGGTCCGCGCAAACTCATAGCTCGCCGCAAAGCCGCCGCCGGCCCAGCGCTTGCCGGTGATCAGGCCGTAGCGCTGCTCGAAATCGCCGCCATCGGTCGCGCCGCCGAGCCGCACGCTGGTCTGGAGCCCGTCATAGTCGGGCTTCAGCACGACGTTCACCACGCCCGCGACTGCATCCGACCCGTAGAGCGCCGAGGCACCATCCGGCACGATCTCGATCCGGTCGACGGCGGAGAGCGGGATCGCGCCGATGTCGATGCTCTGGCGCGACGCGCTATAGGACAGGCGATGCCCGTTGAGCAGCGTCAGCGTGGCGTCGCTGCCGATGCCGCGCAGATTGACCGAGGAAGCGCCCCCCACATTGACGCCGCTCGCCCCCGGCACGTTGGAGCCGACCCCCGGATTCTGACCACCTCCGAAGCTTTGCGGGATGCTGCGCGCAACCTCGCCCAGGCTTGCCTGGCCCTGGTCGCGAACCTGCTTCTGCGACAGCGAGATGACCGTCGAGCCGACCGGACCGCCGCGCAGCCGGCTGCCGGTGACGGTGACCTCGTCCTGGGCATCCGCCACCGGCCCGCCGGGCGCGGCCGCCTCTGACTCGATGAGGATCACACGCCCGGATCGCTTCGCGTAAAGGCCCGACCCGGCAAGCAACAGGTCCAGCGCCTCCTCGACCGCGTAAAGGCCGCGCACCGCCGGTGCCTGATGCCCGTCAAGCAGACTCGCCGGCGCAATGATGTTGCGGCGCGACTGAGCCGCCACGGACCGGATCGACTGGGCAAGCGGCTGCGCGGGAAGGTCGTAGGTCTGCCGGTCGACCTCCTGCGCGGAAGCGATCGTCGAACTTGCCGCAGCCAGCGCCGTGCTGCTCAGAAAGAGTGCCAATCGTTCGGTCATTCCCCGCATCTGTCTTCCTCCCGATCTGGCATCCTTGCTGGTGCCATTGGGTGCGGAGACGACGCGGGCGGGAATTACCCTACGGCTTTTGCGCGTGCCTAGTGCAGCGAGAGCGATGCGTCGGGCTGGCGGCGAAGATCGAGCTGGAACATTGCCGCCGCTGCTTCGGCGAACCCCGCCGGATCGTCGGCAGCGAAAGCGCCGGTGATGCGCAGGTCGCCGATGCGCGCGGAGCCGAGCACCAACTTGGTGTCGTTGCGACGGTTGAAGCGCGCGACGGCCTCGTGCAGCGGCGTCGCGTTGAACGAGAGCATGGCATCGCTCCACGACATGTCGGCGGGATCGGCGGCGACGGGCGGCGAAGGCGCCTTGCCAGGGGCATAGATCAAAGCCTGTCCTGGCCGGAGCATGTGCCCCTGCCCGCCACCGTTCACAACTGCGGCGTCGGCGCGAACCTCAACCGAGCCGCGCAGCAGGACGACGCGGACCAGAGCCGGGCGGAGCTCGACGTCGAAGACGGTTCCGTGCGCGATGACCGTCCCGCCATCGGCACGAACCCGGAAAGGACGCGCGGCGTCATGCGCCACATCGAAGCGCGCGCGCCCCTTGAGGAGTTCGATCACACGCGCGGAGGCGTCGTAGGCGACGCGGACGGCGCTGTTGCGATCGAGCGTGACGCGCGAGCCGTCCGCCAACATGACCGTGCGGATCGCATCCGCCTTGCTGGCATAGGCGACCGAGGCGGTTGCCGCGTCAGGCCGCAGGGCCGGGCGCAGCAACAGGCCGGTGCCCAGGATCAGCACCAGAAGCGCGGCCACCGCTGCGACGCGCGCGACCGGCGTGCGATGCCAGGCGCGGGCACGCGAGAGATCCCGTCCGCGGCCGATCGCGCTATTGGCGAGGAACCGGGACTGGTCCCACTGGCGCGCGAGCCGGTCATAGGTGTCGCCGTTCAGGGCATCGGCGCGCCAGGCCGCGAATGCGGCCAGTTCGGCTTCGCTCGCGCCTGCCCGCAGCCGCGCGAACCAGTCGGCTGCTTCCTGCCGCACGCGCGCAGCGGCGCCCTCCTCCGCTCCCGGTCCGCTCATCGCAGCGACGAGTGCGCGTCGATATAGGCGGTGGCACGGCTCATATGCTTCTCGACCGCCTTGATCCCGAGCCCGGTGCGGGCCGCGATCTCGGCATAGCTATAGCCATCGATACGATGCGCCAAGAAAATCTCCCGTGTCCGCGGCTTGAGGCGCAACAAGACACGCTCGAGCCGGGCGAGCATATCACGTGCTTCGAGCGTGGCGATCTGGTCCGCGCCCATTATGGCAACCTCGTCAACGGGGACATGGAGATGCGCGGCATGGCGCGCCGCAGCCTTGGCCTCGTCCTTCAGCAGGTTGACCGCGGTGCGGTGGAGATAGGCGCCCGGGCTTTCGAGCCCTTCGACGGTATCGGGGTCGAGCGCAGCGAGGCGCGCAAACGCCTGCTGGGTGAGGTCTTCGGCGTTGTCGCCGGACGTGCGGCGCGCCAGGAAGCGCAGCAATCGCGGCCGGTGCTTCCGGAACAGCGTCTCGAGCGCGCCGGAGACCCGCGGGACGACGCGATCCTCGGGCGGCAGAGGATCGCCCTCGCCGATCCTGCCGGGCACTTCATGGGCCAGCTTCATGCCGTCGAGCATAGTGCCCCCGTCGATCGACGGGACCGGACTGGATGCTGAAACCTCGCCATCGTGCCGCTCCGCTGTGTCGAGGCGGAGCCGGCCGAAACCGGGTGTTGAGAACATGCTTAAGACACGCGCCGACGCTTTTAGCCGCAAGCGGCCTGGACATGTGCGGCGGCCACCCGGCGAAGCGCCGTGCGAGACCATGGTTGCTCAAGCGAGGTTCTCACGCCTCGGCGTCGCCGTGCCGGCAACGCGTCGCCGAGAATAGGGCCGCCGCACGATTTGGCAACTCGCTAAGGCGGGCGAGGCCGGGTGTTGAGAGCGCGCTTGAGACACGCGCCTTCGCCTTTAGCCGCTCGGCCTGGACATATGCGAAGGCCACCCGGCCGTCGTTCTCACCGCGCCGGTCCGGGTCAGGACCGCAGGTAGCGCGAACCGGACAATTTCACGTCGATCCCGACTGAGCTGCGGTCTGGCGGAGACGTCCCGCGGCAGCGAATCCCGGCATGCTCAGAAGAAGGCGCGAATTCCCAGGACCAGGCTGGTTGCCTCGGGGCGCTCTCCGTCCGCGCGCGCGAACCGTGCGCTGTCGCCAAATTTCCGCGCCCAGGAGACGCCGATATAGGGCGCGAATTCGCGCCGGATCTCGTAGCGAAGACGCAGTCCCAATTCGATATCGGACAGGCCCGACCCGGTGCGGGTCTCGGGGACATCCTGCGCGGCGAAATTGACCTCGGCGCGCGGCTGCAAAATGAGCCGCTGGGTCATGCGCTGATCGTAATAGCCTTCGAACCGCGCGAGCAGATCCCCCTTGTCCGACAGGAAGAGCGCCCCCTCGATTTCGAACCAATAGGGTGCGAGCCCTTCGAAGCCGATCGTCGCATAGGCGCGCGAGGGCCGGATATCGTAGCGCACACCCGCCTGGATATCGAAATAGGGCGCGATCGCGCGGGAGTAGAGCAGCTGAACCTCGGCCTCCTCGACCGAACGGCCCCATGCGCCCTCGCCTTCGGACTTGGCGACGAGCCGGTTGAGATCGCCGCCGACCCAGGCTTCGCCGTCCCAGCGATAGCCGTCGCGTCCCTTTCGAACCTGATATTCGGCAAGGTTGAAGAATATCATCGAGACGGTCGAGCCGCCATGTTCGCGGCGAAGTGCTTCGCGCGCGGTTGCCATCTCCCCGGACGGGAAAATGCGATCCGCCGCGAAATCGCGCGGTGGCTGGGGCGGCGGCGCATTCCCGGCAGGCTTGGTCATTTCGCCCGCCGGCATCTGCGGCATTTGATGTCCGGCATGCGGGTCGGCGGCTGCGGCTTGGCCGGGTTTGGGCACCGTCGGCATGGTGTGGCCGGCATGTGGATCGGGTTGGGGCTTTGCGGCCGGAGCCATTGTCGCCGGAGAGCGGGTAGCCGGCTTGGGCTTGGGCTTGGGCTGGGGTTTGGCTTGAGGTTTGGGTTGCGGCGTTGCCGGCATCTTCATGCCCGGCATCGTCGAATGATCCATTTCCTGCGCGGCGGCTGCGAAGGGCATGGCGAGCGCGGCTGCGCCAGCGATCAGCCAGCGGGTCATGGAGCGTCTCCTGCAAGCGGCCTGATACTCACCACCTGGAACATGCCCGCATGCATGTGGTAGAGAAGATGGCAGTGAAAGGCCCAGTCGCCCGGCGCGTCGGTAGTGACATCGAAGGTCACCTTGCCGCCGGGCAGCACATTGACGGTGTGCTTGCGCGGCGCATGCTCGCCATGGCCTGTGACCAGCTCGAAGAAATGACCGTGAAGATGGATCGGATGCGCCATCATCGAGTCATTGATGAGGGTCACGCGCACGCGTTCATTGGTCCTGAACGGGATCGGGGCCTTGACCTGGCTGAACTTCACCCCGTCGAACGACCACATGAAGCGTTCCATGTTTCCCGTCAGGTGGAGCTCGAGCGACCGCGATGGCGCACGCGTGTCGGGATTGCGGTCGAGCGCGACGAGATCGCGATAGACGAGAACCTTGTGACCGACGCCATCCAGGCCGGGACCGGGCTCGCCCGTCCGGTCCATCGGCATCGGCGCGATCATCTGCACGCCCGGCCCCATGCGAACCTGCGGCGCGTTGGCGGGGTCGCGCATCGACATGCCCGCCATGCCCCCGTCGGGCTTCTTGCCGCCCATCGGTGCTGGCATCGTCTTTGCGGCGGGGGGCTGTTGCGCCATTGCGCCATGATCCATCGCGCCCTGCGCGGGAGAAGCCTGGTCCATCGCGCCGTGATCCATGCCCGCCATGCCGCCCTGCGACATGTCCATGGCGCCATGGTCCATCTCGCCCATGCCCATGTCTTTCATCGTGACGAGCGGACGTTCGCGCACCGGAGGCACTTCAGCCGTCATCCCGGGACGCGGCGCGAGCGTCGCCCGCCCCAACCCCGACCGGTCGACGGCCTCGGCGACGAGCGTGTAAGCGCGGTCCGCCATCGGCTGGACGACGACGTCATAGGTCTCGGCGACCGCAATCGCGAACTCCTCGACCGCGACGGGGCGAACATTCTGCCCGTCGGCCTGGACCACGCTCATGGTGAGCCCTGGAATGCGGACATTGAAGTTGGTCATGGCCGCGGCATTGACGAAGCGTAGCCGGACCCGCTCGCCCGGCCGGAACAATGCGGTCCAGTTATCCTGCGGACCATGGCCATTGATGAGGAAGCTGTAGACCGCACCGGTGACGTCGGAGATGTCGGTCGGGTCCATTCGCATGCCGCCCCACATCAGCCTCTCCTTCAAGGGCTGGTCCTTGCCGGCAAGCAGGCTCGAAAGCGTTTGCTTCTGAAAATTGAACACGCCCGATTGCTGCTTCAGGCGTTTGAAGATCAGATGCGGATGGAGAAAGCTCCAGTCGGAGAGGACGACCGCATATTCCCGGTCATAGGCGACCGGGTCGGGGGCGGCGGGATCGAGGATGATCGGCCCGTAATGGCCGAGCTGCTCCTGGAGACCCGAATGGCTGTGGTACCAATAGGTGCCATATTGTGCGACCTGAAACTCGTAGAGGAAGGTCTTGCCGGGCTTGATCCCGGGAAAGCTGACGCCGGGCACGCCATCCATCTGAAAGGGCAGGATCAGGCCGTGCCAGTGGATTGATGTGTCCTCGTCGAGATTGTTGGTCACCGCCAGCCGGACATTCTGGCCTTCACGCAGCCGGACGAGGGGCGCGGGCAAGGTGCCGTTGATGGTGATGGCATGGCCCTCGCGGCCATCGACCCTGTGGCGGCTATGGCCGATCGTAAGTGCGATGTCGGTTCCCGAAACCATGGGAAGCCCGGTATTGGGACTTTGCGCCCAGGCCGGTAGCATCGCGTTGAGTGCGAAGCCGCCGCCAAGAAGCATTGAGTTGCGCATGACCTGACGCCGGTCGAAAGTCTCCATCTTCGGCCCCTGTTCCAAGGTCCGCGCATGCGCGGTCATTCCCGCCCCTGCTCCCATTACGCGGGTGCGCCGTGCTCCACTCGCTGCGCGAT
>CAYOXO010000072.1:0-21075 GCA_964407945.1 uncultured Stakelama sp. | reverse complement strand
AGCGACGCGCTTGTTTTGGCTGAAGCCGGCCTGCTGGACGAGCAGAAGGCCGTGGCACGCGATGGCCCGGTCTGGCTGCGCTTTCCGCTGGGCAGCGCGCATGCGGGCTATCTTGCGGCGATCGGCGTGCTGGCGCGGCTCTATGCGCGACGGCGCACGGGCAAAGGCGGATCGGTAGCGACCAGTCTGTTGCAGGGCGCGCTGATTCCGACCGCGCTGATCTGGCACCGCGCCGACAGGCCCTCGCCGGCGCTCAAATTCGGATTTCCGAAGGATGCGGGGGCGACACTGTTCGAATGTGGCGATGGTCTGTGGATGCATACCATGGGTCAGCCGATCAAGGCGCCGTCCGTCGCGCGCGCGCTGGCGGCAATGGACCCGGACAGGCGCGCTGCACACAACGCCAGATATGCGAACGCCGTGATCAAATATATCGAGGATCGCGGTGCGATCGAGGCGATCTTCAAGACGCGCCCGCGCAGCGAGTGGCTCGAGGAACTCTGGGCGTCCGATGTGCCGGCCCAACCGGTGCAGAACATGGGCGCACTCTATGAGGACGAGCAGGCGGCGGCGAATTCCTATGTCGTCGATGTCGAAGATACGCGGTTTGGCCGGACCCGCCAGCCCGGGCCGCCGATACAGGTCGCGAGCGGAACGCCGACAGGCGAACCCATGGTCGAAGCGTGCGCGATGGCATCACCGCTGCAGGGCCTGAAGATCGCCGATTTCGGCAACTTCCTGGCAGGGCCGCTGGCTCCGCAACTGCTCGCCGATATGGGCGCGGACGTCGTGAAGGTCGAATCGACGACGGGCGATCCGCTGCGCCATGCCGACTGGGCGTTCAATGGATGCCAGCGCAACAAGCGGGACATCGCAGTCGCGCTCAAGCATCCCGATGCGGGCAAGGTGCTCGAGAAGCTGATCGGATGGGCCGATGTGGTCCACCATAATCAGCGGATGCCTGCCGCGGAAAAGCTGGGCTTTGGATGGGATGCGGTTCGCGCCACCAACCCGCGTGCCGTCTATTGTCACGTCAATTCCTATGGACCGCAGGGGCCGCGCAAGGACTGGCCCGGCTACGACCAGTTGTTTCAGGCTGCCTCCGGATGGGAAGCGGCGAATGCGGGCGAGGGCAATCGTCCGACCTGGTGCCGTTTCGGGATGATGGATCACCTGTGCGCGCTCGCATCGGTCGTGGCGACATTGCTCGCATTGCTCAGGCGCGACGCGACGGGGGAGGGCGAGTTCGTCGCGGCGTCATTGCTCGGCGGCAGTCTCGCGACGATGGAGACCTTTGTCCTCCCCGACGGCACGCTCGCCCCCTTGACCCGACTTGATCGTGACCAGATCGGGATCGGGCCGGCGCAGCGGCTGTTCGAATGCGTGGATGGCTGGGTTGCCGTCGATGCTCCCGGCCGCGATGCCCTGCCCGGCGAGCTGAGCGAAACGGCAATTGCGGCGATGACCAAAGCAGCGGCGGTGTCGGCGCTGACCGCTCGGGGATATCCGGCTGCCGCCGTCGCGCTGGACAACGGCGCTGCCTTTCTCGCCGATCCTGACAATCGCGCAGCGCGTCTCGTCGCCTCGTTCGACCATCCAGCCTATGGCGGCTATGATCAGGTCGGCGTTGCGTGGAGTTTCGGCGATCTCGCGACGCCGCTTCGCCGGCCGCCGCCGTTGCTCGGCGAGCATAGCGCGCAGCTTCTGGAGGAGCTCGGCTTTGATGCCGATGCACGCGCCGCGCTGTTCGCCGCCGAAGCCGTGAAAGCCGCATGACCAGCTGGCTCAGGGGGCTGGGTGGCATAAGGCTGGCGGCGAGCATGTTCGGCCCGGTCGATGGGCCGCCTGTGCTGATGCTGGGCGGATTGGGCCAGACGCGCCATGGCTGGTCGCGCGCGGCGGAACGGCTGAGCGAGCGAGGCTGGCGCGCGATCACGCTCGACCTGCGCGGGCATGGCGAAAGCGATTGGTCACCCGATGGCCATTATGGCTATGCCCGCACGGTCGGCGACTTGCTGGCGGTGATCGACGGACTTGGCCGGCCATGTGTACTCGTCGGCGCCTCGCTCGGCGGCAAGATCTCGCTCGTGGCTGGAGCACAGGCCGGAGCGGAGAGGGTTCGCGCGCTGGTGATCGTCGATACCGTCCCGCGGACCAATCCGGCTGGAGTAGCAGAAGTTACGCAAGTGCTGCGTGCGCCGCCCGAAGGGTTCAGCTCGCCCGACGAAGCCGCGGCGGAACTGGCGCGCATCCGCGGGCAGGAGCCCAGGCCGGACGCGGGCGAACGCATGCAGAGAAACATGCGCATCGACGGGGCTGGGCGCTGGCACTGGCACTGGGATCCGGCCTGGATGGACCGCGAACAGGGAATCGGACTTGCCGCCGCGACCGGCTTTCTCGAAGAAATGTCCGCGCGGCTGACCATGCCGGTCCTGCTGACCCGTGGTGAGCGGAGCCAGGTCGTGAGCGACGAGGGGCTCGCCGCGTTCCGTGCGATCGTTCCCCAGCTTGAAGTCGAGTCGATCGCAGGCGCGGGGCACATGATCGTCGGTGATCGCAACGATGTCTTTGCCGATGCCGCGCTCGCTTTTCTGGACCGGATGTTCGGCCTTCACCCCGTATGTGATTGATTGCTCCGCGCACTTGCCTTGTGCCTCGCATCGACGAAGAGCGAACGGACAATCATAAAGGGCTTTCGATCGACGTGCTTTCGAGCTTCTTCACGCCCGCCAGCATCGCCGTGGTCGGTGCAGCCGACGATCCGTCCAAGCTTCGCGGCAAGCTGCTCAAGCTGGCAAAGGACAGCGCCTATCCGGGCGTGGTGCATGCGGTTCATCCCAGGGGCGGTACGATCCAGGGACAGGCTGCCTATACCAGCCTGAGCGAGATCCCCGGCGGCGCGGAACTGGTGCTGGTCGCGACTCCTGGCGCAACGGTGCCAGGCGTGGTGCGCGAGGCGGTGGCGGCAGGCGCGAAGGCCGCGGTGATTCTGTCCTCGGGCGTCGATATGGCGGATCTGACCGACGCGATCGGCGATAGCGGGCTGCGCTATATGGGACCAAATACCGAGGGGTATTTCGATCTTGCCGGCATTGCCTCCACCTTCGCCGCAGTGGTCGAGGAGGCGCTGTCGCAGAACAGGGCCGCCCCGCGCCCGGGGCGCAAGGTTTCAATCGTGTCGCAATCGGGTGGCCTGGGCTTTTGTCTGTTCGGCCGGGGGCTGTCGGAGAATCTCGACTTCCAGTCCGTCATCACGACGGGCAATGAAGGCGACCTCGAATCCCTCGATTTCGTCGATCACCTGCTCGACCAGGGCGAGAGCGGTGTCATCGTCATGTTCATCGAGGGGCTGAAAAACCCCGCGCGCTTCGCGTCGGTAGCCGCAAAGGCAGCCGACAAGGGCGTGCCCATCGTCGTCATGAAAGTCGGCCGCTCGGAAGCGGGGCAGCGCGCCGCTGTCAGCCACACCGCCCATCTGACCGGCGCGGACACCGCCTATGACGCGGTGTTCGACCGCTACGGCGTGATCCGGGTGTTCGATATGGAAGAGATGCTGGCGGCTGCAGCAGCGCTGGCACGATTCCCGCAGGGCCGTGTGGCCCGTGCGGCGGTGGTCTCGACTTCAGGCGGCGCAGGTGCCTGGGCGGCGGATCTGCTCGGCGCCGCGAGCATCGACGTCCCCGTTCTGTCCTCGCAGCTGCAGGCGAGCCTCCAGGAATTCATTCCCGAATTCGGGTCACCCGCCAATCCGGTCGACGTCACCGCGCAGGCCGTCGAGGCGGGCGGGCGGCCGCTGGTCAAGGTGCTCGAACGCCTGCAGCATAGCGATGAGATCGACGCGATCGTCGTCAATATGGGCCTGCACAAGCCAGGTCGGGTCAAGGCGCTCGCCGACCTGCTCGGGCCGCTCTATTCGGGCGCGACCAAGCCGATCCTGTTCCATTCGCATATTCTGCCGCACCCGGAGAATATGGCGGCACTGGCGGAACTGGGAGGTCAGGGCTTTGCAAGCTTCCGTGGTTGCGCATCCGCCCTTTCGGCGCTCAACAAACATGCGGCCTTTCTGGCTGACTGGAAGGCGCGCGCACCTGTTCTGGCGCCGGCTGCAGCAGCGGTCTGCAACGATATCGCGCCGGGCATATTGAACGAGCTGCAGACCCGCTCGCTGCTGTCGGCCTATAGCATCCCGGTGCCTGCCAACGCGCTGGTTTCCGATCGCGCGGCGGCGCTCGCACAGGCGCGCGCGATGGGCTTCCCGGTCGTGCTGAAAATCCAGTCGCCCGATATCGCCCATAAGACCGAGGCCGGAGGTGTCGCGCTCAACATCGGCGAAAGCGATGTCGAGGCGGCGTTCGACCGGATCATGGCATCGGCGATAGCCTATGCGCCCGATGCCCGAATCGAGGGGGTTCTGGTCCAGAAGATGATGCCCAAGGGGCATGAAATCGTGATCGGCATCACACGCGATCCCGATTTCGGACCGCTGGTGATGTTGGGATCCGGCGGCATCTATCTCGAGGTCCTGAAGGACGTGGTGTTCGCGCCGCCGCCCATTTCGACCGAGGCGGCAAAGACGCTGATCGGGCGTTTGAAGACCGCCCCGATCCTGGAAGGTGTCCGCGGGGAGGCGGCGGGAGATCTCGACGCGCTGGCGGCGCTCATCTCCCGCGTCGCCGACCTCGCGCGCGCCGAAGGCAATATCGACCAGCTCGATCTCAATCCCGTATTTGTCTACCCGGCGGGTGAAGGCGTTGTCGCGGTCGACGCGCTCGCCGTCGCCGGGCAGCCCGTCGGCGGAGGCCATTGATGCAGCCCGAAGAACAATATCTCGCGTTTCTCGCCGAAGGGCGCTTCATGCTCCAGCGCGCGAAGGGGAGCGGGACCTATGTCTTCTTTCCGCGCGTCGCCGTGCCGGGGACGGGCGAGACAGACCTCGAATGGGTGGAAGCGTCGGGGAACGGAACCGTCTATTCGACCACGGTGGTTCGCAGCAAGCCGCCTGCCGAAGACTATAATGTCGCGCTGATCGACCTGACCGAGGGGGTACGGATGATGGGCCGCGTCGTCGATATCGACCCGGCAGCCGTGCAAATCGGACTGAAGGTGAAGGCGAAGGTCGGTGAGATCGACGGCAAGCCCGCAATCCTGTTCACGGAGGCAGGCGCATGAGCTTTCCACGCGGCAAGACGGCGGTGGTGGGCAGCGCCACCTTCGGTATGGGATCGGCACCGGGCTATACGGCGGCGGAGCTGCTGGCCAAGGCATCGCTGGCGGCCATCGCCGATGCGGGGCTGAAGCCTTCGGACATCGATGGCGTCTTTGCGATGCTGCCGCAGGACCCGTTCTGCGCGATGTCCGTTCCTGAATATCTGGGCATCCGGCCCAAGGTGGTGGAATCGACGCGCACCGGCGGATCGGCGTTCCAGATCCATGCGATGTGGGCGGCGCTCGCGCTCGAGGCTGGCCTGTGCGACGCGGTCCTGATTGCCTATGGCAGCAACCAGCGGTCGGCATCGGGCGGGTTGGTGTCGAGTGGCGCGGCTCCCTTTCCCTACGAGCAGGCCTACAAGCCGCGCAATCCGCCGAGCAGCTACGCGCTCGCCGCCGCGCGGCACATGCATGAATATGGCACGACGCGCGAGCATCTGGCCGAGGTTGCGGTGGCCGCACGCAAATGGGCGCAACTGAACCCTGACGCATTCGCCCGCGATTCGCTGACGATCGAAGACGTGCTGGCCGCGCGGATGGTGTCCGATCCGCTGACGGTGCGCGATTGCTGCCTCGTTACCGATGGCGCCGCGGCGATCGTGATGACGCGCGCCGACCGGGCAAGGGACTTGCCCCAGCCTCCCGTCTATCTGCTGGGCGCGGCATCGGCGACCTGGTTCAAGAACATCTCCGAAGCAACCGACCTGACCGTGACTGCAGCATCGGAAGCCGGCGCGCGGGCCTATGAACAGGCCGGCGTGAAGCCTTCGGACATCGACATCGTCGAACTCTATGACGCCTTCACGATCAACACGATCCTGTTCCTCGAAGATCTGGGATTTTGTCCGAAGGGGGAGGGCGGACGGTTCGTCGCCGATGGCGGGATCGCGCCGGGAGGACGGCTGCCGGTCAACACCAATGGCGGCGGCCTGAGCTGTGTCCACCCCGGCATGTACGGTCTGTTCACAATGGTCGAGGCGGTGACCCAATTGCGCGGTCAGGCGGGCAACCGGCAAGTGGCGGACGCGAAGCTCGCGCTGGCGCACGGCAATGGCGGCACACTTTCCAGCCAGTCGGTCACGATCTTCGGCACAACGGAGACACTCTGATGCCGCTCAACGCCGACTATATCCTTTCGCGCGAATTCGCGCCGGTCGAATCCGTGGTTACCGACCGCGATGTCATGTTCTATGCGCTGTCGATCGGCCTTGGCCGCGATCCGATGGATCCATGGGACTTGCGCTATGTGTTCGAGAAGGACCTGAAGGTCTTTCCGACCATGCCCATCGTCATCGGCCACCCCGGCAACTGGATGACCGATCCCGAAACCGGGATTACCCGAACGATGGTCGTCCATGGTGCGCAGCGGCTGACGATGCTTCGCGACCTGCCGATTGGCGCGACTGTGATCACCACCAACCGCGTGACCCGCATCTGGGACAAGGGCGACAAGGGGGCGGTCATGGATCTGGTGCGCGAGACCATCGACAAGGCGACCGGAGCGTTGATCGCGCGCAGCGAATCGAGCGTCTTCTGCCGCGCTGATGGCGGCTTTGGCGGACCTCAGGGCGAGTCGCATGTCTTTGAACCGGTGCCCGATCGCGCCGCCGACCGCTCGGTCGAGATGCCGACCGATCCGAACATGGCGTTGATCTATCGCCTCAACAACGATCGCAATCCCCTCCACGCCGAGCCGGCTTTCGCCGCCAAGGCGGGCTTCCCACGCCCGATCCTGCACGGGCTGGCCACCTATGGCGTCGCTGCGGTCGCGGTCGCGAAGACATTCCCCGAACGGGCGATCACCTCGTTCGAAGCGCGCTTCTCCAAGCCGGTGCTGCCGGGCGAGACGATCGCGGTCGATCTGTGGGATGAGGATGGCGCGGTCGCGTTTCGGGCGCGCGTCGGCGACAAGGTCGTGCTCGATCGGGGGCGGGCAATATTGTCGTGATGCCGCTTGAACGCCGGCTGATCGACGAGATCGAGATCCAGCGGCTGGCCGCGGCGTACAGTCATGCGGTGATGCGGCTCGACGGGGCCGCGGCGGCAGCAACCTATGCCGAAGACGGCGTTCTCACCGCCTTCTCCAAGCCCGGCATTGTCGGGCGCGCCGCGATCGCGGAGGCACTGATCCTGACGCTGGAGCCGCTCGCCTTTCTCAATCAGAATTGCGGCGCAGGAATCATCTCGGTCGACGGCGATAGCGCAACCGCAAGCTGGACCGTCACCGAGCTGCTTCAGCGCAAGGGTGAAGACCGTCTATCCTGCTGCTTCGGCAGCTATCAGGACCGGTTGGTGCGCACAGCCGATGGCTGGCGGTTCGCGCACCGGACCTTCGTGCCTTTCTTCCGGGGACGGATCGAGGCGGACGGTCGCTCCTACCCCAATCCGGCTTTCACCGGGCCGGCGGGGCCGCAGAGCGCGCTTAGCTGACCGGGCCAGGCAGCGGGTTTCCCTTCGCTTTCCACGGTTCGCGGTTCTTGAGCGCCGGCACGATGCCCTGCTTCGCGCCATTTTTCTCCAGCAGCGCCAGATAGTCGGCCATGTCCTGTTCCGACCAGAATGCCTCACCACTACCGGCGATCACACCGAGCAATTCGCAGCCGTCCGGCCCGGCGACCCAGGGGCCGAAACGGTCGCCATGCATCAGGAAGATGTGCGTGCCCTTGTGGCATCGCCGGTCGCCGACCGTCACTTCGCCCTCGAGCACGAACACGGTGTGATCGCCCTGGTGCCCATGGGTGAGCGAGATCATCCCCGGCTCCCATCGATTGTAGAATGCGAAGTAACGCGGCATCGATTCGAGGAAGCGTTCATAGATCGAAGCCGTTCGCCCGTCCGCAAACTCGATGCGAACCACCTCCTGCTCGTAAACCTCGTCGATATGTTTGATCCGCGGTGCGCCCAGCATCTTCGCTCTCCCGTCTGTTATCGCATCATCAAGGCCCCGCCATCGACGGGAATGATCTGTCCGGTCATGAAATGCGCGCCGTCTGAAGCCAGGAACGCGACCACCGGCACCAGGTCGCGCCCGATATCGCCGAGCTTGCCGCCGATCGGGATCGCGATCTTGAGGGCGGCATCATGGGCAGCAAGCTGGTCGGTGCTCATGCTGCTTCGGGTCTTGTCGTACATCGGTGTCCAGATGGTGGGCGCGATGGCGTTGACGCGGATATTGTAGCGGCCCCATTCGCTGGCGATTGAGCGCACCCAGGCGACGACGGCCCCCTTGGCGGCGGCATAGGCTGCCTTGCCCGGATAGCCCTTGATCCCAGCCGCCGATGCGAAGTTGATGATCGCGCCGCCCCGATCCTTGAGGTGCGGGAACACCGCCTGATTGATCAGGAAAGTGCCGGTCGCGTTGACGGCGATGGCTTCAAGCCATTGCGCCGGCGGGATCGATTCGGCAGGCGCGCCGGGCGCTATTCCCGCGGCATGGATCAGCACGTCCAGCCCATCCAGCGCAGCGACGGCTTGGTTCGTCGCGGCATCGACCGAGGCCTTGTCCGTCACGTCGACCGCAAGGAAAGTCGCGCCCGCTTCTCCGGCGACCCGTGCGCCGGCATCGGCGTTGAGGTCGAGCGACACAACGCGCGCGCCCATCGCAGGCAGGGCGCGGACCAGCCCTGCGCCCATACCGCTCGCTCCGCCCGTCACGATGATCCGGCGGCCCTCCAACATCCTGTCTGCCATCGAGCTCTCCTTGGACCCTCGATAGCACCGACCAACTGTCCAGCGGATCGCGGCTGTGATCGTTAGCTTCAACGCGTTGCGAAATATCCGCGACTGGCGATCCTTTGGGCCACTGGTTCAAGGGAGAGAGGCGATGGATTTCGGTATCCGGGACAAGGTTGCGTTCGTGTCGGGGGGGAGCAAGGGCATGGTGCGCGAGGCCGCGCTGATGCTGGCCGACGAAGGAGCGAAGGTGGCGATCGTCGCCCGCACGCAAGGGCCGATCGACGATACGGTCGCTCAGATCCGCAGCCGGGGCGGTACCGCGATGGGTTATTCCGCTGACCTGACGACACGCAGCGGCGTACGCGACGCCGTAGCTGCGGTGCGTGCGCAATTCGGCGATCCGGACATCGCGATCAGCTGCGTCATGGAGAATATCGCCGGCGACTTCGACGATGTGAAGGACGAGGATTTCGAACGCTTCTTCATCGTCTATGCGATGTCGGTGGTCTATCTGGCGCGCGAGGTCATTCCGGCGATGAAGACCAAGGGCTGGGGCCGGTTCGTCGCGGTCGGATCGGGTACCGCCAAGGAACCCGTCGGCAACATCCACCATATGCTCGCGAATACGACGCGGCCCGCTGCCGTCGGTTTCGTCAAGACGCTGTCGGACGAAGTGGCAAAGTACGGCATCACCTGCAACACTGTCGGGCCGGGCTGGATCGGCACCGCCAATATGTACGATTATCTCGAGAAGAAGATGGGCGTGACGCCCGACAAGGTCGGCGAATTCCTGCATGATCTGATTCCGGCGGGCCGCGTCGGCCGGCCGGAAGAGATCGCATCGACCATCGCCTATCTATGCTCCGACCTCGCCGGCTATATCAGCGGCAACTGGATCGGCGTGGACGGCGGCAAGCACAAGTCGTTGTTCTGACGGGGCGACGCGGTGGCCGGGCTATAGCTCGACCACCGCGCGGGTCGGTGTCGTGCCCTCGGGCGCTTCATAGAATTGTTCGCCCCATTTGCGCAGCGCCATATAGCCGGCGATGTCCTGTTTCGCGAACACCGGGCGCTGAACGAAGACCTGATGCCGCCAGATGCGCGCATCCTCCTCGAACAACTCGATCGTATGGTGCGCGAAATCACGTTTCGCCTGGGGCATCACGTCGGGGGATGCGGGGTCGCGGGGCAGGAAATAGCTGACGCGAAGGTCCGACAAGGCATCGTCTACCGGCGTCGCAGTCAGGATCAGGCGATAGGGATTGCGTCCCTCGAATGCGGCGAAGGACAATCCTGGGCCCATGTTCAGCGTATGCAGTGTCATTGCCACCTGCTTGGTCTTTGCCGATTTGAATCCCATGCGCGAGCGCCAGCGCGTGCCGGGCGTCTCGAACCACAGGAGCTCAGGGTCTTCCGGCGCGCCATGCGTGAAGCGGAAGTGCATCGAATCGGCCGCATTCTCCTGGATGAGTTGCGGGTGGATCGGTTCGGAAGGCTTGTCGACGATCGCTTGCGGATAGCAGGGATAGCAGTCTGCCTCGCTTCCGGGGAGATCGAAATCGGCGAACAGGTCGGGTAGCTCCCAGCCTTCGCGCGGTGGCCCGCCGGCTGGATCGTGCCACATGAAGATCAACCCGTGCCGCTCGATGATGTGGCGGGTGCGTAACCTCGCGCCGGTCGGCTTGTCCTGATAAGGGATCTGGGCGTTCCGGCCGTCTTTGTCCCACATCCAGCCATGATAGGGGCAGACGACGCAGCCATTTTTCACCTTGCCGCCATAGCCGAGATGCGCACCGAGATGCTTGCAGTGCGCATCCATCACAGCAAGGTCGCCAGCTTCGTCGCGAAACGCCACCATGTCCGCGCCGAAATAGCGCATCGGGACCACGCCGCCCGGAGCGATCTGCGCGCTCCAGCCGATCTGGAACCAGCCTGTCGGTTTCATGCTCAGTTTCAGCATCGATCGTCCTTCGGTGTAGCGATTGTCAAAGGGTCTCGACAAAGGGGGTCGGTGAAGTGCCAGACTCGCCTTCGTAGAAGCGTTCGCTCCAGTTGCGCAGCATCGTGTAGCCCTTGATATCCTGCTGGGCGTAGACGGGGCGCTGGACGAAAATCTGATGCCGCCAGATGCGGGCATCCTCTTCGAACAACTCTGCGGTATGGGCGGCGAAGTCGCGCAACTTGAGCGGCATCGTGTCGGGCGATGCCGGATCGCGGGGCAGAAAGTAGCTGACCCGGAAATGGGCCGTTTCGTCGTCGATCGGCGTCGCGGTGAGGATCAGTCGATAATGGACATTGTCGCCGTCGAAAAAAGTGAATGAGAGGCCGACATTGGGTTTGATGCCCCGGTTGAACAGGGCGAACTCGCCGGTCTTCGGCGACTTGAACGCCATGGTGCTGTGCAGACGATTGCCCTCGATCCGGCAGTCGGTAAGCTGCGGATATTCCGGCGCGCCATGGGTGAACACGAAGTGCACCGAGTCTGCCGTGTTCTCCATCATCAGTTGTGGATGGATATGCTCGCCCGGACGATCGACCACCGCTTGCGGGTAGCAGGGATAATAGTCAGCCTCGTTCGCGACGCCCTCAGGAAAATCGGCGAACAGGTCGGGCAATTCCCACCCGTCGCGCGGCCCCTCGCCGCTCGGATCGTGCCAAAGGAAAATCAGCCCGTGACGTTCGATCGCCGACCATTTGCGCAGCTTCGCTCCGGTCGGCTTGTCCTGATAGGGGATATTGGCATTGCTGCCGTCCTCGCGCCACGCCCAGCCATGATAGGGGCATATGATGCAATCCCCGCGAACCTTGCCACCATGCCCGAGATGAGCGCCCAGATGTTTGCAATGCGCATCCAGCACGCTCAGGCGGCCGTCAGCGCTGCGAAAGGCGACGAGGTCATGCGAGAAATAACGCAGGGGCACGGCTTGACCGGGAGCAATTTCACCGGACCATCCGATCTGGAACCAACCGGTGGGCTTCATGTTGAGCTTGAGCATCGCGGCCTCGATTTAATTCGAAAATCGAAATATCATGCGCGATGCGCGGTTTCACCTCTGCGTGCCGATCCACCATATATGCGATGGCGGCGGCCGGAGGGATCGGGCAGCGTGACCGGATGAGCGAGGACCTGCCCAAGACTGTCGCGCATTTGCAGGCCCGGCTTCCATCGGGTCCGATCGGGCGATTGCTGGCGTCGATCGGCAATCTGTCGACCTCGTTGGGCGCGATCCATGCCCGCTTCGCCCAGGACCATGGCCTCGGGCCTCGCGGGATCTGGATCATGAGCTGGATTTCGGAAGGTCAGGGCAATCCCGGCGCCATCGCCCGCGCGATGATCCTGCCGCCCAGCGTCATCTCGGGGGACCTCAACCGGCTGGTCGAGCAAGGACTGGTCGTCCGGCAACGGGGCGCAGCGGACGGCCGGCGGCTCGACTATAGCCTGACCGAAACGGGACAGGCATTGCTGGCGAAAGCGCATGCCCGCTATGTCGCGATCCTCCAGGACAAGTTCGCCGAATATCCGCCCGACCAGATCGATGCGCTGCTGCGTATTCTCTTCGAGATCAGCGGTCATGTCCGGTCGCATCTCGATGCCGCGGACGATTAAAGGCGGATCAGCCGCTTACCGATCCCCGCACCCTGCAGCATGTTGAGATAGGCGGCGGGGGCCTGTTCCAGATGATCGATGATCGTTTCGCGATGCACAATCGTGCCGCTTGCAATGCCGTCCGCCAGTTCGGCGCGAGCAGGTTCGAACAGCTCTGGGTGCTCGGCGGTTATGAACCCGCGCAATGTGAGCGCGCGATAGAGCAATGTCTTGAAGTGCCTGAGCGCCAATGGCGCCTCGTCATTATAGTGCGCCGCCAGTCCGCACAGCATGATCCGGCCGCCCTGCACCATGGCGAGCAACGCCGCATCGAGACTGGGACCGCCGACATTTTCGAACAGGATATCGATGCCGTTGGGTGCCGCCGCGGCGATCCGGCCCGCCAGATCGGGGTCGCGATGGTCGAGGCAGGCGTCAAACCCCAGTGTGTCGACGACATAGGCGCATTTGTCGGCGCCCCCGGCGGTGCCGACAACGCGCAGTCCGCGCGCCTTTCCAAGCTGGCCGACCACGCTTCCCACCGGGCCGCTAGCGGCCGAGACGAGCAGGGTTTCGCCCGCTGCAGGCTGAGCGAGGTGAAGCCCGACCCACGCGGTCATGCCCGAGCGGCCCAGCACCCCCAGCGCCAGCCGGGGCGGGTGGATCGCCGGGGAAATCACTTCGGCACGAGCGGCGGCAAGGCTTTGCACCGCTTGCCAACGTCCGATGGCCAGCACGGTATCGCCCACGGCATAGCCCGGCGCTCGCGATGAAATGACTTCGCCTACGATCCGGCCATGGATGGTACCGTCCGCCCATTCCGGAACTTCGCCCGCCCAGCTGCGCATCGCCCGCGCCAGATAGGGGTCGAGGGCGATGTATCGCGTACGGATGGTAATCTCGTTCTCGTCCGGCGCACGTGCCTCATCCGCGCCGAACGCGAAATCGTCCAGCGCCAGCGTTTCGCAGCGCCGACGCATGCGCCAGAAGCCGTTACTGCCCTGCATCGCCACCTCCCGCCCGGGACTTAACGCATCGATGCCGCATCGCCAGCCGGCATGGCATAGAGCGCACATACTTGCGCAATCGGCGCGCGACTTGAAACCTACACCTTGTCGGCTTTAGGGCTGTGAGCAACGTCGAGATACGCCCAGAGGAATTGGATTCCATGCCATCAGCCGTGATCGTCAGCGCAGCGCGCACCGCCGTCGCCACCGCCCGCAAGGGAACGCTCGCCAATACCAGCGCGGAGACATTGGCGCTGGCCGTGCTCAAGGAAGTCGTGGCGCGTTCGGGCGTCGCGCCGGACAGGGTAGACGATGTGATCCTTGCCGAATCGCTCTATGGCGGCGGTGCGGTCGCGCGGCATGCCGCTGTGGAGGCCGGCATGACAAAGGCCGGGGGGATGGCGCTCAACCGGCATTGCGCGGGGAGCCTGACTTCGGTCGGTCTTGCCGCAGCTCAGGTCATGTCGGGGATGGAAACATTCATCGTTGCGGGCGGGGTGATGTCGATCTCGACCGCGCCGAAGATGCAGCGCAGAGTGCCCGGTACGGAGGACGTCCAGGATTTCTGGATGCCGCCGACTCACCCGGACAGCCCGGAGGCACCCAATCTCGACATGTCGATCACGGTCGGCTGGAACACGGCCCGGGCGGCGGGGCTGACGCGCGAGGAACAGGATGCCTGGGCGGTCCGCTCGCACCAACGTGCGATTGCCGCGATCGACGCGGGATATTTCAACGAGCAGATCGTACCCGTCCAGGCATTGATGCCGGATGGCTCGACCGTGGAGTTCAAGGTCGATGAGCATCCCCGCCGCGATTCGACCATCGAGAAACTCGCCACGCTGAAAGTGCTGCATCCCGAAATCGAGGGCTTCTCGATTACCGCAGGCAATTCGAGCGGCGTCAATGATGCGGCATCGGCGATGATGGTGACCACCGACGCGGTTGCCGCGGCCCAAGGTCTCGGGGTGATGGCAAAGATTCGTGCCTGGACCTCGGTGGGCGTCGATCCGGCGAAGACCGGACTTGGCGTTCTCGATGTCATCCCCAAGCTGCTGTCGCGAGCCGGGGTGGATCAGTCCGACGTGGCGTTGTGGGAGATCAACGAGGCGTTCGCCTCGGTCCCGCTTGCGGCATCGCGGATGCTCGGCATTGATGACGAGATGATCAATATCTCGGGTAGCGGATGCTCCATTGGCCATCCGGTCGCGGCGTCGGGCGGGCGGATGCTGATCACGCTGATCCATGATCTCAAGCGTCGCGGCGGGGGGCTCGGTGTCGCGGCGATGTGTGCCGGCGGCGGTCAGGCGGGCGCCGTCCTCATCGAGGTCTGATCAGTCCCGGTACCGTGGATCGGCCCGGTCGAGCTGCCGCAGCAGCGCGGGCCATTCGCGACCGCCATCGGTCGAGACCTCCGCACTCCCCGTTTTCGGGGCGAATAGCTGCGCGGTGCGCTGCTGGCTTTCCGCGCTCGGCATGACCGGGGCGCCGCCCGCCAGCGCTGCTACCTGGATCTGGCACGCCGTCTCCAGCCGCTGCATCAGCAGGAACGCTTCCGGGATCGATCGGCCGACGGTCAGCAGTCCGTGATTGCGCAGGATCAGCGCGTCGTTGGCGCCGAGCGCAGCGATCAAACGGACCCGCTCGCCCTCGTCGATCGCCGGCCCTTCGAAATCATGATAGCCGGTGCGGCCGAGAAAGCGCAGCGCGGTCTGGCTGATCGGCATCAGCCCCTGCGGCATGCACGAAACCGCGACGCCCGCACGGGTGTGCGTATGAATGACCGCCTGCACATCGGGCCGGGCCGAATGCACTGCGCTGTGGATGACATAACCCGCCCGGTTTATCCCATAGTCCGTATCGCCCGCGTCGAGGACATTGCCCTCGATGTCGATCCGCACCAGTGAACTGGCGGTAATCTCTTCATACAGCAGCCCGAACGGGTTGATCAGCAGATCCTCGGTATCCGGGATGCGCGCCGTGATGTGATTGAAGATCAGATCCGTCATCCCGTAGCGCGCGATCAGGCGATAGCAGGCGGCAAGGGCGATCCGGGTGTCGCGTTCGATCGGGTTCATGCCCGATGTTTTGCGCCGATCCGCCCGAACCAACAATCGCGGATGGGATGCTTTCGTTTGAACCTTTCGCACGGGCATGGGCTGGGGCAATTTCGGCGGATGATCAGGATCTTTGGCGGGCCGACCCGCTATGTGCAGGGCCCAGGCGCCATCGGCGAACTCGGCACGCTTACGGAACGGCTGACAAAACGGCCTTTGCTGGTGGTCGATGCCGATGTGCTGCCCTTCGTCGAGGCGCAACTCTCGACCGCCTTTGCCGGGCGTCCCAGTATCACGCTCGCCTTTCGCGGCGAGGTCACTCACGCCGCCATCGACCTGCTGGTCGAACAGGCGGGCGACGCGGATTGCGTGATCGGGATCGGCGGGGGCAAGGGACTCGATGCGGCCAAGGGGGTCGCATTCAAGCTGGGCCTCCCATTCATTGCCGTGCCGTCGATCGCGTCCAACGACTCGCCCACGGGCCGCTCGATGGCGATCTATAATGACGAGCATGTGCTGGTCGCGATCGAGACGATCCCCGACAGTCCGTTGCTGGTCGTCACCGACACGCAATTGATCGCGAATGCGCCCGCACGCTTCCTGCGGACGGGCATGGGCGACGCGCTTGCCAAGAAGTTCGAGGCGGAGCGCGCGGTGGCCGATGGCGCGAGCAACTTCTTCGGAACACGCCAGTTGCGCACGGCATTGGCGATTGCCGATGCCTGTTATCAGACGCTGCGCGAACATGGCGTAGCGGCGATGGCGGCAGCCGAACGGCATGAGCCCGATGAGGCGTTCGAAGCGGTGGTCGAGGCGAATGTTCTGATGGCGGGGCTCGCCTGGGAGAGCGGCGGCCTGTCCTACGCCCATGCTGTCGTACGCGGGCTGGTCAAGGCGCGTGGCGCGGCCAGCGCACCGCATGGCGACCATGTCGGCTATGCGACGCTGGTTCAGCTTGCCATCGAGGGGCGCGATGACGGGTTTATCCTCGACGTGATCGGCTTCAACCGAAGCGTCGGTCTGCCTGCCTCGTTGGCGGAGCTGGACATGGGATCCCCGACGCCGGATGAAATCGCCGAAATCGCGCGGTTGACGACAATCGGGCCCAAGGGCGGCCGCATCATCGTGAATGCTGGCCCCGGCCAGATCGCAGACGCCATCAAGCGGGTCGAGCAACTGGCGACCCGGGAATCGTGACGGCATCGCTCTTTACGCCGTTCACCCTTCGCGGCGTTTCGATGCGCAATCGCATTGGCGTGTCGCCCATGTGCCAATATTCCGCAACCGACGGGCTGGCGAACGCCTGGCACCTCACCCATCTGGCCAGCCGCGCGGTCGGTGGCGCAGGACTGGTGGTCACCGAAGCCGCCGCGGTAACCCCGGAAGGCCGGATCAGCCCGGCCGATCTTGGCCTATGGTCCGATCGGCACATGGAAGCGTTGCGGCCCGTTGCCGCCGCGCTTGCAGCCGCCGGCGCAATCCCTGGAATCCAGCTCGCCCATTCAGGACGCAAGGGCAGCACTCAGGTGCCATGGCTTGGCCGCGAGGCGGTGCCGCTCGAAGCAGGGGGCTGGAGGGCCGGGAGTGCGACCGCGGCGCCGTTCTCGGCCAGGTCAGCGCCAACCTATGCGCTCGATACCCCGGCTATTGCGGCGATCGTCGATGGCTTTGGCGCAGCCGCGCGCCGGGCCGTTGCTGCAGGATTCCGCTGGGTCGAATGCCATTTCGCGCACGGCTATCTGGTCCATTCCTTCCTGTCCCCGCTCGTCAATGACCGCACCGACGACTATGGCGGCAGCTTCGAGGGACGGGCGCAGCTGGCATTGGAGATCGTCCGGGCCGTCCGCGCCGCGGTGCCTGACGATGTCCCGGTCGTGGTGCGGCTGTCCTGCGTCGACTGGACTCCCGGCGGCTGGACACTCGACGAATCGGTTCGCCTTGGCCGGCTGCTCGGTGAAGCCGGAGCCGACCTGATCGATTGTTCGAGCGGGTCCGCGATACCCGGTGATGCCCCGCCGGACGGGCCGGCGGTCCAGCGGGATTTCGCGCGCGTCATTCGGGCCCGGACGGATATGCCGACCGCAGCGGTGGGCGGAATTGTAACGGCTGAGGAAGCCGAGGCGCTCGTCGCGAATGGGTCCGCCGATATCGTCCTGCTCGCGCGCGCCATGCTTCGCGATCCCTATTGGGCGCTGCATGCGGCCCGAGCCTTGGGCGAAACGCCGTCATGGCCGCCACAATATGCGCGCGCGATGGGGACCGGATGACCGACGACATCACCGCAAGGCTCGGGCGGATCGAGGCGATCGAAGCGATTCGGCAACTGGCGTTCGGCTATGCACTGTGCGTCGATGCGCGCGATCTCGATGCGCTGGTCTCGCTCTATGTCGATGACGTTCGGGTGGGCGAGGGCAAGCAGGGACGACCGGCACTGCGCGAAACCTTCGACGCGGCATTGCGCCAGTTCACGACCAGCGCACACCATGTGACCAATCACCTGATCGAACTGCTCGGCCCCGACGACGCCATCGGGCTGGTGAGTTGCCGGATCGAGCATGAAGTCGGCCCCGATTGGGTGACGGCAAGCCTGCTCTATCATGACCGCTATGCGCGGCGGAACGGCATATGGTTGTTTCGCGGGCGGGTGCAGGCCCGGCTCTATGCGACGGCGCAGGACGATCCGCCGGTGGGGCCGGCCAAGATGCGTTGGCCGGGCGCGCCGGTTGCGGAAACCGGCTTCTACGACCCCTTGCCGTCCTGGGCCGAATATTGGGATGGTGGGACGCGAACGGCATGGAACGGAGAGGGAGCGGATCTGCTCGTTTCCCGCCTGCGGCGCGGCACCCGCCTGCCGCCGCCGCCGCGCTACATCTTCCGGGATCAGACGGAGGAATAGCCCCCATCCACCGGCAATACGACACCGGTGATGAAGCTCGCTTTGTCCGAACAGAGGAATGCCACCGCATCGGCAATATGGCGTGGCTCGCCCCAGCGGCGCATCGGCGTGCGGCCGATGACGCGCTCGCGCAGCGCAGGGTCGATCTGACGGTCGGTCAGCGGCGTGACGATCCAGCCCGGTGCGACGGCGTTCACGCGAATGCGCTGTTCGGCCCAGGCGATCGCAAGGCTCTTGGTCAGCAATGCAACGCCGCCCTTGCTCGCCGCATAGCCTGGCGCAGTACCGCTGCCGAAGAGGCTCATCATCGATGCGATGTTGACGATCGCGCCGCCGCGTACGGCCAGGGCCGGGCGAAACGCGCGGCAGCAGCGCATCGTACCGGTGAGGTTGACGTCCAGCACATGCTGAAATGCCTCCTCCTCGAACGCCGCGTGGCCGCGTGCGGTCGTGCCCGCGCAATTGACGAGGAAGTCGATTCCACCGGTGTCTGCGGCAAAGGCGCGGACCGCGGCGTCATCGCTGACGTCCAGCGGCTTCATGGCGATTCCGGCAAAGCCCGCTTCGCCGGTCCGGGCATCGACCTCGGCCTGATCATATCCGGTGGCGACGACCTCCGCGCCCGCGGCGTGCAGCGCCTGCGAGATCGCACCCCCGATACCGCCGATACCGCCAGTCACCACCGCGCGTTTGCCCGTGAAGTCCATTTCGCCGTCTCCTTTCCTCTGGTGGATAGTCAGAGACGGGGTGCCATGACAGGGCAAGGCCAGCACATGGGTGATGACTGGCCGTCGGCCGTCCCAGCCATTGACCCTGCGCTACCCCAGGCCGATGAAAGCGTGGACAGGGGCCGCGCCCTCGCGTGTTCCAATTTTGAAGCGGAGCTGCACTATGGCGTCGATCGCCAAGGATTTCCGGCCGGAAGGAATGGCCGCCAATTTTCTGCCCAAAGACCTGGTGGTCAAGATTCCGGAGGATCTGAGCAAATGGGTCCGGCGTCCGGCCGGGCATTATTATTGCCCGATCATGTTCGACACCTCCGCCGGCATTACCGTCAACGTGCTTCACTATCCCAATCCCGGCGTGATCGGACGGCACGTACATGACGGTCCTGTCTTCTCCTACACGATGGAGGGAAGCTGGTATTATCCCGAGCACGACTGGGTCGCGGAGAAGGGATCGTTCGTCTGGGAACCGCCGGGCGAGCATCACACGCTGACCGTCAAGGAATCGATGACGGCGCTCTATGTCATGCATGGCGGCCTGACCTTGCTCGACGAGAATGAGAAGCCGATCGGCTTCGACAATTGCCTTACCCTGCTAGGCTTCTGTGCCGAATGGTATCGCGAGCAGGGTTATGACGACGACTATATCAAGCAATTCATTCGCTGAGCTGCGGCGCGAATGACCACTCGCCCGCTGGATGGCATCCGGGTCGTCGAATTCGAAGGTCTGGGACCCGGACCTACTTGCGGGATGATATTGGCCGATTTCGGGGCCGAGGTCGTTCGCATCTCACGGCCGGATTACGCGCAATGGGCTGACCCGGTCACCTCGCGCGGCAAGGGGCTGCTTGCCGTTGACCTCAAGGATCCCGCGGGGATGACGCAGGTTCGCGAGGCGATCGAGTTGGCCGACGTGCTGATCGATCCGTTCCGGCCGGGCGTCATGGAGCGGCTGGGTCTTGGCCCGGATGATCTGCTGCAAAGCCGCGCTCGCCTCATCTACGCGCGATTGACGGGCTGGGGGCAAACGGGGCCGCTTTCGCAGCGTGCCGGCCATGATATCAATTATCTGGCGCTGTCGGGTGCGTTGGACGGGATCGGCCGTCCGGGCGAAGTGCCGACACCGCCGCTCAACCTGATCGGCGATATGGGCGGCGGCGCGGCGGTGGCTGCCTTTGGCATCTGCGCCGCATTGTTCGAGCGAGAGCGCTCCGGGCTGGGGCAAGTGATCGACGCGGCGATCCTCGATGGCACGAGCATGCTGATGGCAATGTTCCACGGCATGCAAATCCCGCTGACGCGCCAGGACTCGCCGCTTGGCGGGACACAGCCTTGGTATGACTGCTATGCCTGCGCCGACGGGCGACACATCGCAATTGGCGCGCTGGAGCCGCAATTCTGGGACAATCTGGCCGAAGCGATCGAGCTGCCGCAGCAATTGCGCGATCGCCAGCGCGTTCCCGCAGACGTGATCCGGGGAGCACTGACGGCGATCTTTGCGACGCGAACGCGTGACGATTGGGACAATCGATTGTCGCAGCTCGATGCGTGTGCGACGCCGGTCCTGTCTGTCGACGAAGCCATGGCGCATGCCCAGGCGCTGGATCGTAACCGGTATTGCGAACGTGGTGGGATCGCCCAGCCTTCGCCCGCGCCGCGTCTGTCGCGAACCCCGGCGGCGCCATCGGCCGAGCGGGACGGGTGGGCAACGGTTGAGCGCTGGCGTACCGCGGGGAACTAGTCCCGCCGTACGCCGACGCGCCGCTCAGAGCTTTTCGGTCAGCTCCGGCACGATCTTGAACAGATCGCCGACCAGGCCGAGATCCGCGACCTGGAAGATCGGCGCATCCTCATCCTTGTTGATGGCGATGATGGTCTTCGAATCCTTCATGCCCGCAAGGTGCTGGATCGCGCCCGAGAT
>CAYOXO010000071.1:0-21128 GCA_964407945.1 uncultured Stakelama sp. | reverse complement strand
GCGTTCTCGATCATCACGATCGCCGCGTCGACCATGGCGCCGATCGCGATCGCGATGCCGCCCAGCGACATGATATTGGCGTTGACGCCCTGGAAGCGCATCACGACGAAGGCCGCGAGGACGCCGAGCGGCAGGGTCACGATCGCGACCAGCGCCGAGCGGACGTGCCAGAGGAACAGCGCGCAAACGAGCGCGACGACGATGAACTCCTCGATGAGCTTGTGGGTGAGGTTGTCGATCGACGCGTCGATCAGCTGCGAACGATCATAGGTCGGGACGATCGCCACCCCGGCAGGCAGGCTCTTCTTCAGTTCCTCGAGCTTGGTTTGCACGGCTGCGATGGTGGCGCGCGCATCGGCGCCCGAGCGCAGGATGACGACGCCGCCCGCCACCTCGCCATCGCCATCGAGCTCGGCGATGCCGCGCCGCATTTCGGGACCGACCTGGATAGTGGCGACTTCGCCCAGCGTCACCGGGACCCCGCCCGCGGCGGTCCTGAGCGGGATCGCGCGGAAATCGTCCAGCGACTTCAGATAGCCCGAGGCGCGGACCATATATTCGGCCTCGGCCAGCTCGACGACGGCGCCGCCGGCCTCCTGATTGGCGCGCTGGATCGCTTCGACGGCCTGGCTGTGGGTGACGCCGTAGCCGGCGAGCTTCACCGGATCGAGCACGACCTGGTACTGCCTGACCATGCCGCCGATGCTCGCGACCTCGGCGACGCCGGGCAGGCTCTTCAGCTCATAGCGCAGGAACCAGTCCTGCAGGGATCGTAGCTGCGACAGGTCATGGCCGCCGGTGCGGTCGACCAGCGCATATTCATAGACCCAGCCGACCCCCGTCGCATCCGGCCCGATCGCGCTCTTCGCCGCCTCGGGCATCCGGCCCTGCACCTGGTTGAGATATTCAAGGACACGGCTGCGCGCCCAATAGAGATCGGTGCCGTCGGCGAAGATCACGTAGACGAAGCTGTCGCCGAAGAAGCTGTAGCCGCGCACGGTCTTTGCACCCGGTACCGACAGCATCGTGGTTGCCAGCGGATAGGTGACCTGGTTCTCGACGATCTGCGGCGCCTGGCCCGGATAGCTGGTGCGGATGATCACCTGGGTGTCGGACAGGTCGGGCAGTGCGTCGATCGGCGTCACCCGCACCGCCCAGAGTCCGGCGGCGACCAGTGCCAGCGCACCCAGCACGACGAACAGCTTGTTCGCGACCGACCATAGGATGATGCGCGCGATCATTGCCCTGCCTCGCGCGTCATGCGGCGCAATGTCGGCCCTTCGGGCGGCTGGTCGAAGCCGAACCGCACCCGGTCGCCGACCTTGAACCCGCGCGCGAGCGCGGGCGAGCCGAGCCGGAACGTCATCGTCATCGCCGGCCATCTGAGCGCCGGTACAGGGCCATGATCGAGCGTCACGCCGCTGGCGTCGATCTTTCCGATCCTGCCGACCGCTTCATACAGCGCGGGCTGCGCGGCGGGTGGCCGAGCGGAACCCCCGATCGGCCGCGCGGGCACGCTCGACAGGCTCGCTTCGGAATCGAGCAGGAACTGGCCCGATGCGACAATCTTCTCGCCGTCGGAGAGACCCGCGAGGATCTCGGTCTTGCCGCCAGCTTCGCTGCCGGCCTGGACCTCGGCCGGCTGATAGCGGCCCCCCGCAAGTGCCAGCATGACGAGCGTGCGCTTGCCGGTACGGATCACCGCTTCGGATGGCACGAGCAGCGCGGAGCGGCTCGCGCCTCCAAAGTCCACGCTCGCGAACATGCCCGGGCGCAAGCGTCCGCCGCGATTGGGCAACTCGATCCGTACCGTCAGCGTGCGGCTCTCGGCCTGGATGTCAGGCAGGATCGCGGCGACGCGGCCGGTGAACCGCTCGCCCGGCCAGGCGGAGAGCGTCGCCGTCGCGCTTTGGCCGGGGCGGAGCTGCCCCGCCAGCGCTTCGGGAACCGCGGCGTTGAGCCACACCGTTGCGAGTCCATTGACTTCGGCAAGGGTTTGTCCGGCGGTAACGGTCATGCCCTGGCGCACGCCGAGCGTCTTGATCGTGCCGCCGGCCGGTGTCGCGATCGTGATCACATTGTGCGGCCGGCCGCCGCGCTCGACCGCGGCGATCGTGCCGGGCGGCATGCCGAGCAGCGCGAGCCGCTGGCGCGCCGCCTGTGCCAGCGCCGGATTGCCGGTTCGGCGCACCGCAAGATACTCGGCCTGGGCGCCCGCCCATTCGGGAATGAGCAGGTCGGCAAGCGGCGCCCCCGCGCCGATCACATCGCCCGGCGCCCGGGCATAGACGCGTTGCACAAATCCGGCGGCGCGCGCCTGGACGATCGCCACGTCGCGCTGGTTGAAATCGATCGTGCCGGTGGCGGTGAGGCCGCTCGCCAATGCGCCGCGTTCGGCGGTGGCGACACGAAGCCCCAGGCTTTGCACCCGCGCCGGATCGATGGCCATGCCAGGCGCGCCCTGCGCGCCCTCATCGGCGTATTTGGGCACGAGCTGCATATCCATGAACGGCGACTTGCCCGGCTTGTCGAAATGCTGGCTCGGCACCATCGGGTCGTACCAGTAGAGGATCTTGCGGCCGTCCTGGCCGGCCTGTTGCGGCGGCGCATCGGTCCGGCCGAACTGGGCGATGCCGTAGCCGGCGGCGCCCGCGGCAAGCGCAAGAACGGCACCGGCAAGCCCGAGCCGGGCGCGGTGTGAAAGCTGGATGGTCATTGGTCACCCCCATAGGTCAGCACCAGCCGCGCGGCGTCGCGCGCGACGGTGGCTTCGCGGTCGAGCGTCTGGAGCGCGGCACCGGCGAACATTGTCTGGGCCTGGATCAGGTCGAGCAGGGTCGCACGGCCGGCGGAATAGCTCACCGTCTCGAGATCGGCCCGCTGGCGGGCAAGCGGGAGCAGCGTGTCCTTCGCGCGCATCCATTGCCCATGGTGCATGACATGGTCGGCAAGGCCCGCTTCGAGCTCGGCGCGCAGGGCGCGCCGGACATCCTCACGCTGCGCCAGGACGGCCCCTTCGCTGGCGACCGCGGCGTCGATCCTGGGATCCTGACGCTTCCGGGTAAACAGCGGAAGGCTCATGGTCGCGCCCAACGAGACCATGTCGCCATAGCCACTGCCGCGCTTCTGATAGGCAAGCTCGAACCCCCAATCGGGACGCTTCTCGGCGCGTGCCAGCGAGACATCGGCCTCGGCGGCACGCACGCGCGCGATCGCGGCTGCGAGATCGGGATGCCGGTCGATCGTGGCGCGCAGCGCCTCCGGCTCGATCGCGAAATTCGGGATCGCGCCCTCGATCTCAGGGCTGGGGTCGCCGGTCCAGCGCGACAGGATCGCGCGCGCGCGCGCCACTTCGGCGGCGACCTCGCTGCGCCGGTCCTCGAGCGCGGCGATCGCCTGGCGAATTTCGAGGGTCTGGGCCGGGCGCGCCGAGCCCGACGCGACGCTCGACGCTGCCGGCGCCACATATTGCGCGAGCTCGGCGAGCGCTTGGTCGAGCGCACCGAGCCGCCGTTGCGCATAGGCAAGGTCGATCCAGGCAAGCGCGGTCGCCACCCGCACCCGGCGCAACTCGGCCCCGGCATCGGCTTCGGCGACGCCGATATCCGCATCGGCCTTGCCGCTGCGCGCATGGCGCTTGGCGAGGTTCGGTACGTCCTGGCTGATACCGAGCCGTGCCATCGTCATCTCGTCACGACCAAAGCGAAAGGCGGGCGGCCCCGAGATCGGAACATTGTCGAGCCCGGCGCCGAGGCGGGGATCGGGCAGTTGGCCGGCGGCGGTCGCGGAGGAACGCCGCGCCTCGACGTCGAACGACCGCGCCTTGAGCGACGGCGCCTGCGCGGCCGCGACGGCCAGCGCGTCGTCAAAGGTCAGCGGGTCAGCGACGGCCGCGGTGGGAAGCGTCGCGAGCAGCGACGCCAGCAAGAAGGTGCGCATGGCGATCTCCTGACATGGAAGCCTGCGATGCCGGCGGGGCGCTGCCGCCCCGCCGGCATCGGACTCAGCTAGGCTCGCCGCGCGAGGGCGCCATGCAGCCGGTCGCGTGCGTCGCCATCATCGCGCAGTCGCACGATGCCGCCGGTGTGGCGTCGGCCACCCAGACACGGCGCGGCGGCGCAATCGGCGCGCGCGGCCCGAACTGGGGCTGGGGGCGCCATTCGTAATGACCGGAGGCGGCAGGCGGGTTCGCGGCCTGGGCGGCGGCGGGCAGGATCGTGGCCGCGGCGAGTGTCGCAGCGAGACAGGCAAATCGAGTCATCGGTGTTGTCCTTGAACTGAATTTCGGAGTGGCACGGCGCGGTGCGCGAAGGATCGAAACGATCCATTCAGGCGCGACGCGACGCGGGTCTCGAAGTCAGATCAGGACTGTGGGCGGCTCGGGTTCGGGGCCGTAGGACCGCCCGGCAAGCGGCGCGATATAGGTCGGCAGGAACGGGATCGGCATGGCCGGCGAGAGGGTGGCAGGCGCCGGGCCGTCGCCAAGCAGGACGGGGATGGTGCAGCCCATCTGTGCGATACAGGCGAGCGTCAGCCCCTTGCACGGCTGCGGTCCCTTTTCGGGGGGCTGCGGCTGGGCCGGTGTCATCATCTCGGCGCAGTCCATGCCAGCCATGGCATGGTCGGCCATCGCCATTGGCTGTTCGACCGCGGCCGGTTTTGCCAGCCCCAAACCGTAGGCGAACGCCGCCTGCGCACCGAACATGCCGGTCAGGGCTCCCGCGAGGAGTAGCAAGGCGAGCAAGCGTTTCACGCGATCAGATCCTAGTCGATCTCCGAGGCAGCGACAATCGGTATGACGACGGCCGCCCGGATTGTCCGATCCTCGACCGGTCGGGGAGCGCTTAGGCCCTTCGATCCCGACGCCATTTCGGCAATTGCAAATTCCATATTTCCACAATAGTGGAACTACAGAATCGATTCGCGTAAAGCTTCTTCACGCACGGGAGGATTGGATGACAGGGTTGATCGCGTCGACCGCATTCCTGCTGCTCGTCGCAGCGCCTGCACAATGGGAACCACCCGAGGAAGTGCTGCAAGTACGTATCAACGGCAAAGGCGATTGGGCGGTGCGTTGTGCGTTTCAGGACAGCAGGGGCAAGGCTGTGATCAAGGAAGCACGGCCGGGCACCGACAGGCTGCATCTGAACCGGCCCGCTAGCGGCACCTGCACCTATCGGGCAGCGCCTGACAGACCGATGACGATCCGCCTCAAAAGCGCGTTGTATCGGTGCTCCCTGCCCGGTCCCGAACCCAAGACCTGCCAGCAAACCTTCCCGGCAGGCACGTGGGGTCAATTTCAAATCCAGAGCCGGGACTGATCGCATGGTGGTGGCGGCGAACGGCGCGACGGAGATTTGTCGGATTCGACATTTCCGCTACAGGCGAAACATGGAACTGAAAAATGCCGTCGCCGCCCTGTCCGCGCTCGCCCATGAGGCGCGCCTCGCTGTCTTTCGCATGCTCGTTCAGGCAGGTCCCGAAGGGCTCGCCGCTGGCGAGATCGCGCGGCGGCTCGACGTGCCGCCGAACACGCTTTCGTCCAATCTCAACATCCTGTCGCACGCGGACCTGATCGAGAGCAGGCGCGATGGCCGTTCGATCATCTACACCGCGCGCTACGCCAACATGACCGAGCTGCTCGAGTTCCTGATGCAGGACTGTTGCGATGGTTCGCCTGAGATTTGCGCGCCACTCGCCAGCGTTGCGATCAGCAGCCGCTGCATTCCCGAAGGTCAAGCATGAGCGGGCGCATCTACAATGTCCTGTTCCTGTGCACCGGCAATTCGGCGCGCTCGGTTTTAGCCGAAAGCGCCCTGAATAAGCTCGGGGCTGGACGCTTCCGGGGCTTTTCGGCCGGCAGCCATCCCAAGGGCGAGGTTCATCCTGCCGCTCTCGAATTGCTGCAATCGATCGATTATCCGGTCGAGGGATTACGCTCGAAGAGCTGGGACGAATTCGCCGGGCCCGGCGCGCCCGAGATCGATTTCATCTTCACCGTCTGCGACAATGCCGCAGGTGAAATCTGCCCGGTCTGGCCGGGGCATCCGATCACCGCGCATTGGGGAATCGACGATCCGGCGCTTGTCGAGGGCGATGGCCAGCGCGACGCGTTCAGGCAGGCACTCTATTATCTTTCCAACCGCATCTCGCTGTTCCTCGCGCTGCCGCACGAAAGCCATGACCGCATGGCGCTAACCGGAAAACTCCGCGCGATCGGGCGCGGCGAAGGCGCAACCAAGGCGAGTAGACATGGCGACTGACATCATCATCTATCACAATCCCGAATGCGGGACGTCGCGCAACACGCTGGCGATGATCCGCAATGCCGGCATCGAGCCGCATGTGATCAAATATCTGAAGACCCCGCCCGCGCGCGCCTTGCTCGAGCAGTTGATCGATCGGGCCGGGCTGACGCCGCGCGCGCTGCTGCGCGAGAAAGGCACGCCCTATGCCGAGCTGGGCCTGGGTGACGGGGCGCTGTCGGACGAAATCCTTGTCGATGCGATGATGGCGCATCCGATCCTGATCAACCGCCCGCTCGTGGTGAGCCCGCTCGGGGTCCGGCTGTGCCGCCCCTCCGAGGCAGTGCTCGACATTCTGCCGGCGCCGCAGCAGGGCGCCTTCGCCAAGGAAGATGGTGAGCGGGTCGTCGACGAAGCCGGCAATCGGATCCCGGCATGAGTAGCGGCATTGTGGCGGACGCGCCGGCCGCAGCACCGGCGCGCGCCGGCATCGGCTTCTTCGAGCGCTGGCTGACACTTTGGGTTGCGCTCTGCATCGTTGCAGGAATCGCGCTCGGCGCATGGGTGCCGGGTGTGTTCGCGCGGATCGCGGCGGCCGAGGTCGCACGGGTCAACCTCGTCGTCGCAGTGCTGATCTGGCTGATGATCGTACCGATGCTGCTCAAGATCGACTTCGGTGCGTTGGGTTCGGTGAAACAGCATTGGAAGGGCGTCGGCGTCACCCTGTTCATCAACTGGGCGGTCAAACCCTTCTCCATGGCACTGCTCGGCGCTGTCTTCATCGGCTGGCTGTTCGCGCCGCTGCTGCCGGGTAGCCCGTCCGACTATATCGCAGGCCTGATCCTGCTCGCCGCCGCGCCGTGCACCGAAATGGTGTTTGTCTGGTCGAATCTGTGCGACGGCGAGCCCAATTATACGCTGAGCCAGGTCGCGCTCAACGATCTCATCATGGTGTTCGCCTTCGCGCCGCTGGTCGGACTGCTGCTCGGCGTCGCCTCGATCACGGTACCCTGGGACACATTGTTGCTCTCGGTCGTACTCTACATCGTCCTGCCGGTGATCGCGGCGCAGTTGCTGCGCCGGGCCTTGCTGACAAGCGGCGGCCAGCCTGCGCTCGACAAGCTGCTCAGGGCGCTGGGGCCCATCTCGCTCTCGGCCCTGCTCGCGACGCTGGTGCTGCTGTTCGGCTTTCAGGGCGAGCAGATCCTGTCGAGGCCGCTGGTGATCGTGCTGCTCGCGGTACCGATCATCATCCAGGTCTATTTCAATGCCGGGCTCGCCTATTGGCTGAGCAAGAAGCTCGGAGTCGCCTGGTGCGTCGCTGCGCCAGCGGCATTGATCGGCGCCTCCAACTTCTTCGAGCTGGCGGTGGCTGCGGCGATTTCGCTGTTCGGACTCAACTCGGGCGCGGCGCTCGCGACCGTGGTTGGGGTGCTCGTCGAAGTGCCGGTCATGCTTTCGGTCGTCGGCATCGTGAAGCGCACGCGCGGGTGGTATGAGGCGGGCGCCGCGGCATGACCGACCTGGTGTTCTTCGCGGTACCGCGCGGCGGCTACGACATTTTGCGCAGGGCGCTCGAAGAGGCTGAGCTTCCCACAATCGACCTCGAGCAGCCCGGCCGCCTGTTCTTCGGCCTGTCCGACGCGGCAGGCCCGATCGGCTATGTCGGGCTGGAAGGCGACAGCGCCGACCGGCTACTGCGCTCGCTGGTGGTGCTGCCCAGCCGCCGCGGCGCAGGGCACGGTACAACGCTCGTCCGCGAGCTCGAGACGATCCTGCCTGGGGAGGTGACGCGCCTCCATTTGCTCACCGACTCGGCCGCCCCCTTCTTCCGGCGGCTCGGCTTTGCCGATGCCGACCGAGCCGAGGCGCCGCCCGGCATCGCCGCCACTGAACAATTCGCCTCGCTCTGCCCAGCGAGCGCTTCGTATCTCGTGAAGGACATGCAATGAGCCGGGTTCGCGTACTCTGTGATGCCGATCGTTTCCCCGCCCTCGATCCATCCTATGTGATCGCCCGGCCGGCACTGGGTCTCGGTGCCGACCAGTCGCCGCCGCGCATCCTGTTGCTCTACGGATCGCTGCGCGAGCGCTCCTTCTCGCGCTTCGCAGTCGAGGAAGCCGCGCGCCTGCTCCAGCTGTTCGGCGCTGAGACGCGGATCTTCGACCCCTCCGATCTGCCGCTGCCCGATCAGGTCCAGGGTGACGACCATCCCGCTGTCCATGAGCTGCGCGAACTGTCGATGTGGTCCGAAGGGCAGGTCTGGTGCAGTCCCGAACGCCATGGGCAGGTCTCGGGCATCATGAAGGCGCAGGTCGATCATTTGCCGCTGAACATGGGCGGCATGCGCCCAACCCAGGGCCGCACCCTCGCCGTCATGCAGGTATCGGGCGGCTCGCAGTCGTTCAATGCTGTCAACACGCTGCGCCTGCTCGGCCGCTGGATGCGGATGTTCACCATCCCCAACCAGTCGAGCGTGGCGATGGCGTACAAGGAGTTCGACGAGGCGGGCCGGATGAAGCCGTCGAGCTATTACGACCGGATCGTCGACGTGATGGAGGAGTTGGTCCGCTTCACGGTGCTGCTCCGGCCGCAGGCCGACCAGCTCGTTGACCGCTATTCCGAGCGCAAGCAGGCCGACCGGGTGATCGATCCGGCCACCGACCTCTCGGCGATCGCACTCGGCCAGGGTTGTGGCCGCCTGGGGGATAAGGCGCTCGATCTTTCGTGCGGGGCCGGCAAGCCGGTCGGCTAGCGCTTACGGTGCGGCATGGAGATGGGCCGCGAGATCGATCGGCGTCGGTGGGATCGATCGGCGCGCTTTGGTCGAGCGCGTGCCTGCCGGCTTCCATCTTCGTTGGCATGCCGGTGCCGTGCGAGCATGGCGATGCGGTATGACGCGTCTGGCGGCTGGCCGTCCTATGCCTGTCTCATGCCGCGATCGGCATCAGCGGCACCACCGCTCGCGCGACCAGTTCGTCGAGCCCCTCGGTGATCCAGCGCGAATAATGCCGCTCGATCATCGCGACCGAGGTGTCGTGGAGAGCGGCGACCAGCCGGATCGGCAGCCCGGCGCGCAGGCCGCGCACGATCGAGGAGTGACGCAGGCCATAGGGGATGGTCGCGGCGGGTAGTCCGGCCGCTGTGACGGTGCGCTTCCACATCCGGGTCATCTCGGACGGCGCGCTCCAGGGGCCGCGATCGACGCGCACCCATTCCATCGGGCCGGTCTGCCTGTGGCGCCAATGCTCGAGCAGCGGCGCCGAGAGCGTCCTGCCCTCGGTCACCGGCCGGAGTGCGGCGAGGATGTCCTGCCCGACCTGGACACGGATATATTGGAGCTGGCGCTTTCTGCCCTTGAACGACTGCGGGATCATCAGCCGCGCTTGTTCGGCCTGGACGTCGCCGACGGTCATGCGGGCAAGCTGCGAGAAGCGCGCGCCGGTGGCGGCCAGCAGCGCGACCAGCCGCCCGAAATCCTCCTCGAGGCGAAGCGCCGCGGCGACGATGCGGCGGACTTCGTCGTCGCTGAGGATCTGGTTGTCGCGCGCGACGGTGATCAGCACTTCGGGCGCATCGATCTTGAGCCCGTATTTGATCGTGGTGGGCAGGTCGGCGGGCAGTGCCTTGCGGTGCTCGACAAAGGCGGCATTGAGCGCGGCCTTCAGATCGTTGACGACGCGCTGGATGCTCGCGGGCTTCTTGCGTGCGAGGCGCAACTGCCAGGCGCGCAGGTCGCTTTCGCTGAGGCTCGCGAGGACGACCGAGGAGAGCTTGTCATCCTCGAGCACGAAGCGGTTGAGCTTGTAGTGGGCGTCGGAATTGAGGGTGCGGCCGGCCTGGCTCGAGCGGCGAGCGTCGCGCATGGCGACATAGGTGCGGGTCGCGTCGCCGACGGTCATGGCGGGATCGCTCGCGCTGGAAGCGGGTCCGTTGGTCTCGATCTCGATCCAGTGCAGCGCCGCGTCGAAGGCCTGTTTGTAGCTGAGGATGTCGCGACCATTGGCGTCGCGCAGGTCGTCGGCTTCGCCAAGCGTGCCGGTGACATAGGCCTGGGTTTCGGCGCAGTGATAGCGGGCGATCCACGCGCCTTTCAATTTGCCGCGATAATAGCCGAGGAACTGGCCTTGCGAGAGCTGGCGCCAATAGGGGCGCTTGCGGGGCAAGAGCCGCGCGCGGGCGGTGCGGTCCTGTATCCGGACTTCGACGGCGGTACGGGCCATAGGACAAGCGGGCCTCGATTATTTCTCTCTTATCCTAGCCGGATTTGCCCGGATCGGCAAGGATGACTTCTCTCTAACTATCTGTAATCATTGGCGTCCAAGAACGTCCAAACACGTTTTGTTCTATGGCTTTCACGGCTGAAACACGGGTTCGATTCCCGTAGGGGTCACCAAAATCCTCTCCCAGAGGGTTCCAGAAGATGCCACAAGTGGCTGATTTCTGCGGTTTTTTGTGGTATAGGTATCCCATACGGAGCGGCCGAGTGCCACCGGATACCACCATCTTGATGGTATATTTGATGGCAGCGCGGTCCTCCCCCAAAAGGAGATACCATCATGGCGCTTTCCGCTGTTTCGATAAAAAACGCCAAGGGCCGTGCAAAGCCCTATAAACTCACCGATGGCGACGGGCTGTTTCTGTATGTGACCCCCAATGGCGGGCGCTATTGGCGCATGAACTACCGCCACCTTGGCAAGCAAAAGACGCTTGCCTTTGGCGTCTTTCCCGACACCGGCCTTGCCGAAGCTCGCGAGCAGCGGGACGCGGCTCGCAAGGTTCTAGCGCGCGGTGACGATCCGGCCGAGCGGATCAAGCTGGAGAAAATCGCGGCGGCCGTTGCGGCGTCCAACAGCTTCAAGGCGGTTGCCGACGAATGGCTTGTGAAGGTCGAGCGCGAAGGCCGCTCTGGCGTCACCATGAAGAAACTGCGTTGGCTGCTGGACTTCATCAACGAGTCCATCGGCAAGCGCCCTATCGCCTCCATTTCCGCGCAAGAGCTTCTTGTCATGCTTCGCAAGATGGAGGGCAAAGGCCGCTACGAGACGGCGAAGCGGCTTCGCAGCACGTGCAGCCAGATATTCCGCTATGCCATCGCCACGGCCCGCGCCGAACGTGACGTTGCCGCCGATCTTCGCGGCGCGCTCATTGCACCCCAGCCTGTTCACCGTGCAGCGATCACGAACGCCAATGCAGCGGGCGGCCTGCTCCGCGCCATAGAGGTGTTCGAGGGGCACCCGAACACCAAGGCGGCGCTACGCCTCTTGCCCCATGTCTTTGTGCGCCCCGGTGAGCTTCGCTTTGCCGAATGGACCGACTTCGATTTCGACAAGGCGCTTTGGACGATCCCCCCGCACAAGACCAAAATGCGGCGCATCCACAGCATCCCGCTTTCCCGGCAGGCGCTGGCGATCCTCGAAACCATCGAGCATGACGCGGACTATAGCTCCTATCTGTTCCCGTCGCTGCGTTCAGTTGATCGGCCCATGTCTGAAAATACGATCAACGCGGCGCTGCGTCGCATGGGCTTCGCGAAGGACGAAATGACCGGACACGGCTTCCGGGCGATGGCGGCGACGCTCTTGAACGAAATGGGCCTATGGCACCCCGACGCCATCGAGCGGCAGCTTGCCCATTGCGATAACAACGCGGTGCGCCGCGCATACACGCGCGGCGAGTATTGGGATGAGCGAGTCCGCATGATGCAACATTGGTCGGATCATCTCGATTTCCTCCGCGATGGCGCGAAGGTCATCAAAGGTGATTTCAAGAAAGCGAAGGCCGGGGAGTAACCCGGCCTTGCCTCACTCGGCGCGGTCCTCGCGGAAGGCGGCGGGGTTGGCGATCCAGCGATCCACGGCGGACTCGTGCCAGCCGGTGCCGTGGACGCTGATCGGTAATTGCCGGGGGAAGCTGCCTTCCGCGATCTTGCGATAGAGGGTGGAGCGGGAAAGGCCGGTGCGTTGCAGCACCGTCTTTAGGCGAATAATCCTTTCAGGGTTGGGCATTGAAGTAACTTTCGGTTGGTAGCGGTTGACAAAGCTCCCCTGCGAATAGAATTGGCGACCTTGATGCTGCCCGCAAGAGCATCGCGGTAGCGATGTGGTGAAGATGTGGCTTACGGCGGTATAAGCGTAGGTAGCTACGGCGAACGGCGGCGTATTGCGGCATACTGCGGTGGACTGCGGCGAAGGACGGTATTTGCCCCTCTAGTCTTACACGTTTCTTTGCCGACCGTGACAAATAAGCCACGGAACTAGCCGGTTTGCGGTGAGAAGAAGCGGCCGGATGAACCCGGCCCGATTCCGATTCGCACGACATGGCGGACCTTTCAAAACGCCCAGTCCGTCCGCCACATTTCCATGCTGTATCGCTTGGCCCCGCCGCGCAAGAGGGAAAGGCACTACAGTGCCGCTTGCAGCCAACTTAGTCGTAGATGGGCCAACATAGTCGCTTTCGGCAGTCAGCAGAATTGCAATTGGCAGCCTGTTGCATTACATTGTCATGCAGAAAGGAAATCGACATGGCCGCGAACGCACTTGTCCAGACCCGAATCGACGGAGCCGTGAAGGAGGAAGCCGCAACCGTGCTGGCGGCAATGGGGCTTACCGTCTCCGATGCCGTGCGCCTGATGCTGACCCGCGTTGCGCGGGAGAAGGCACTACCGTTCGAGCCGCTGACCCCGAACGAAACGACGATTGCCGCGATGAAGGAAGCCCGCGAAGGCAAGGTGAAGCGTTCCGCCACGATTGCCGATCTGATGGCTGACCTGAATGCGGACGATTGAGCGCACCGGGCAATTCAAGCGCGACTATAAGCGGGAGAAGAGGGGGCAGCACGCCAAGACGCTGGATGCTGTCCTGATTCCGATCATCGAAGCGCTGGCGACCGATGAGCCGCTTGAACCGCGCCACCGCGATCATGCGCTAACCGGCGAGTGGCGCGACCATCGAGATTGCCACGTCAAGCCAGACCTCGTGCTGATCTACCGCAAGCCCGACGATGACACGTTGCAGCTTGTGCGCTTGGGATCACACGCCGAACTGGGATGGTGACGCGGCATCTAACTCCCCGCTGGCAAGCTATTCCTTAGATGATTCAGGGCTTTCGCGGCGCTGCAATTCGTTCTCCACCGCCTCACGAATGAACAGGGCAAGACGTCGATTACCGACCAGCGCCTCGATACGGCGGATCGTATCGGCTGATAGCCTGATCGTCGTTGGCTTCATTCCAAGTGGCGGGCGTCCCATCACCCCGTCGCTATCGGCCATGCCCGCAATCTCCAAGTCAAACACGTTGACGCCACCGTTTATTTGAATATACGCCATCGTTTATGTGATAAACGATGGCGTATATCGCTGCAATGGTCCTGCCCCCTCTGGCCCGTCAGCATTCCGGCATCGCGAATCGCGGGAGTGCCGGGACCGTGCCGCATCCGCCCCGTCGCTTCCATCTAGCCGCCAAGGATGCGGAACGGAGGTGCATATGGGCGGTGTCGTCCCTACCACGTCGCGCCGTGCGCTCTTGAGAGCGTTGACCGCCGCGCCGGTCATGGTTCCGGTGATCGCCTCGCCCTGGGGCGAGACGCTGGTGTCGCTCCACGCGGGTTATGGCGACGATCCGGCCGCGATCATCCGAACGAAGGAAGGGCGGGCCTTGAGCCGCCGCCGCTATCATGTCGCGGAGGGATTCTTTCCCGCCGAGCATGAGCGGGCGGACTGGCGTGGCTATCTGTATAGGGCCGGGATAACCGCCCAACTCGCCCTGTCCTCTCACTTGTTGGACATGGGCTTTGCCGATGACTGGTGCGCCCGTCATATCGGCCTGCGTGTCGCCAAGTCGCTCGCCTACGCCGACGCGACGGGATTGGGGCATGACTGCCCCGACATGGCGCGGCTGGCGGCGGTCCTCACTCCCTATTGCAAATGGAACCAAGTCCGCCTGTTTGGCGAGCCGGAGCCCGATGACGGCGGACTGACAGCCCCGCAGGTCCATACGCTGCTCCGCGCCCTGCTGGATCGCGTGCATGACGTGACCGGCCATCCCCGCCCGCGAGGACGGCGCAGTTGATGCCCTAGCCATGACGGACGACCGGCGCGGCAGAAACAAGGTGACTCGTCCCCTGTTGCTGTCGGCGCTGGCGCACATTGCGCTGTTGGTGCCGCTCTCGATTCCCCGTTGCTCGATTTCGCAAGAATCGGAGGATCAAGCGGAACGGCCGAAAGAGCCAGACACTTTGACGGTCGATATATTGGACGAGCCTCCGCCGCTGCCAAGCAAGCCGCCCCGTCTAACGGGCGAGATATGCGACCCGAACGCGCCCGCCGAATATCACTATTTCGACATCAAGCCGGGTCCGGCATTGGACCGGATATATCACGCCGCGCGGCCTCATTTCGGTGAGATCATAATGGCGACGGATTCCTTGACGGGAAAGCGGTCACGCGCCTTGCGTGGTTGGTTCAGGCCGTTTGATGCCGTGCGCTTGTTGGCGGGGGATGCAGGGCTATGCATCATTGATTTGCGGGAAGGGATCGGCATCAATTATTGCCACGGATCGGAGATGCCTTTCGGCAGATCAAACGAGGCATGGGTGCGGCAGGCATGGGAGCCACCGGATTGCGCGGATGCAAGGCCCGCACCGCTACGAAAACCGGCAGTTGTCTAGTAATTGCCGATGGTGTTTGTCTCGCTTCCACGCAATGATGGTCGCAGTATCGTGGGAAGGGGGCAGACGGAATAATGGAAATAGATGATCGCGCGCGGAACGGCTCGGATCGCAGGATTGCGTTGTTGATCGACGCGGACAATGTGCCGCATAACAAGATCGCTGACATGCTGGCGGAGCTTTCCAAATATGGAACCGCCAACATCCGCCGCGCCTATGGCGATTGGGCCAGTGCGGGCCTCAAAAACTGGAAAGACAAGCTGCACGATTTCGCGATCCGGCCCATTCAGCAGTTCAGCTACTCGACCGGCAAAAATGCGACCGACATTGCGCTGGTGATCGACGCCATGGAATTGCTCTACACGCAGAAGCTGGATGCTTTTTGTCTCGCGTCGAGCGATGCGGATTTCACGCCGTTGGTGATGCAACTCAGGGCCAACGGGCATGAGGTCTATGGTTTCGGCGAACGCAAGACGCCCGCGCCGTTCGTCAACGCCTGCACCGCCTTCTTGTATCTGGACACATTGGACGAGCCGCTTGTTGCCGCTGCACCGATGGAACCTGCGACAAAGCCGAAAGCGAAGGCCAAAACGGAGGATAAGGCGAAACCGGCACCCGCTGCAAAGCCAGCAGGCAAGCCGCTGTCACAAGACACAAAGCTTGTCACCATATTGCGCGGCGCGGTCGAGGCCACAGCCCGCGAGGACGGTTGGGCCGCGATGTCAGCGGCGGGACTTGCCGCAAGACGGCAAGCACCAATCGACCCGCGCAATTACGGCGTGCGAAATTTTACAGCGTTGTTCGAGGCGACGGGGCTGTTCGACATAGCTCGCGTCGAGAATGGACAGAGCTATGTTGCCGACAAGCGAAACAAAGAACATGCCCCGCAACCGAGCCGATAGCATCAGTCGTTCGTGGCGTCCTGTTCCGCGTTGAACGCGCGCTTGCCCTTGCGCTGCCAGAGAGCAAGCGCGTTGCCGCCGCCCTCTCCGCGCAACTTGTCCGCGACGGTGAGGAACGCGCCATAGAGGGTGGCCCTATCATCGTCGGTCAGATCGACCAGCCCCGCCTTGACCACGAGGCCGCCGAGTTCGATCAAATGCCGCGTGCGTTCGCGTCGCTTCATCACCCATTCCCGCGTGTCGTTTCGCGCCTTTGCTGCCTCAATGCGATGCCGCGCCGCCTTGGAGCGGTAGAGCGCCCTCCGACTGTTGTGCAGATCGCGGCGCAGGCTTGCGTTCCTTAGCCCGAAAGAAGGCCGCACCCGCCTTGCGCCAGCCCTCCCTTGTCGCGGCATCCTTGTTGGCAACGGCATCGAGCAACACCCCGGCCAGTAGATCGGCGTCGAGTGCATCGGCCCCGGTTGCCGCGACGAGTTCCCCAAGCTGGCGCACACGGCGTTCCTTGATAGCCTTGGCCTTGTTGGCAAGGGCTTTCAGTTCCGAATCATAGTCGCGTGGTTTTCGCATCGCAAAGTCTCCATTGTGTGACGATGCGGCTATGGTAGAAGAAGTCAGGCGGTGACGCAGTAGAGTTGCCGGGACGTGATGACACCGCCTAGTCCCTGCTCGGATTTTATTCGAGAAGGGCGCGCTTATACGTCGTGCCGACGTGCGCTTAAGGCAGTAGATGGATTGCCGTCATGGCAATCTATCACTTCTCAGTTCAGGTCATTGGCCGCGCCAGCGGGCGCAGCGCCGTCGCAGCCGCCGCCTATCGGGCTGGCGAGCGACTGCACGACGAGCGGCTGGACCGCGGCCATGATTTCCGCGCCAAGTCGGGCGTCGAGCATAGCGAGATCATGCTGCCCGAAGGCGCACCCGAACGCTTGTCGGATCGCGCCACGCTCTGGAACGAGGTTGAAGCGACCGAGAAGCGCAAGGACGCGCAGCTTGCCCGCGAGGTCGAGTTTTCCATTCCGCGCGAGATGATGCAGGCGCAGGGTGTCGAATTGGCCCGCGACTTCGTAAGCCAAGAGTTTGTCGCGCGCGGCATGATCGCGGATTTGAATGTCCATTGGGACATTGGCGCGGACGGGCTGGCAAAGCCGCACGCACATGTCATGCTCACCATGCGCGAGGTGAACGAGCAGGGGTTCGGGGCGAAGGAGCGCGACTGGAACCGCACCGAGCTTGTCGAGCAATGGCGCGAGCGTTGGGCCGAGCATGTCAATCAGCGCCTTGCCGAACTGGATATTGATGCCCGTATAGATCACCGTTCCCTTGAGGCGCAGGGCATCGACCTAGAGCCGCAAGACAAGATCGGCCCCGCAGCGCAGCGCATGGGCGAGCGCGGGCTTGAGTCCGAGCGGATCGAGGATCACCGCGCCGTCGCGCAGCGCAACGGCGAGCGCATCATTGCCGATCCTTCCGTGGCGCTGGATGCGATCACCCACCATCAGGCCACGTTCACCAAGCGCGACGTGGCGATGTTCATCCACCGTCATAGCGACGGCAAGGAGCAGTTCGACCGGGCGATGAGCGCCGTTCGCGCGTCTCCCGACGTAATCGCGCTCGGCAAGGACGGGCGCGGCGATGACAGGTTCACCAGCCGCGAGATGATCGAGACGGAACAGCGGTTGCAACGGGCTTCGGAATTGATGGCCGAGCGGGAACGGCATCGCGTGGACGAGAAGGCGCGCGATGCGGCTTTGACCAACGCGGAGGGGCGCGGCCTTGCGTTGACCGGCGAGCAGCGCGCGGCGTTCGATCATGTGACCGGCGAGCGCGGCTTGAGCGTCGTCGTCGGTTACGCCGGGACCGGCAAGAGCGCGATGCTTGGCGTGGCGCGGGAGGCGTGGGAGCGCGGAGGGTATGAGGTGCGCGGCGCGGCGCTGTCCGGCATCGCGGCGGAGGGGCTTGAGAACGGCTCCGGCATCGCGTCGCGCACCATCGCCAGCATGGAGCATGGCTGGTCGCAGGGCCGCGACTTGCTCACGTCCCGCGACGTGCTGGTGATCGACGAGGCGGGCATGGTCGGCACGCGCCAGATGGAGCGTGTGCTGTCCCATGCCGCCGACGCCGGCGCAAAGGTCGTGCTGGTAGGCGACCCGCAGCAGTTGCAGGCCATCGAGGCGGGCGCGGCGTTCCGGGCGATCCATGAACGGCATGGCGGCGTCGAGATTACGGAGGTTCGCCGCCAGCATGTTGAGTGGCAGCAGGACGCCACCCGGCATCTGGCGACCGGCAGGACCGGCGAGGCGATCCGGGCCTATGCCGAGCGGGGCATGGTCCATGCTGCCGAGACGCGCGAGCAGGCGCGCGCCGAACTTGTCGAGCGTTGGGACCGCGAGCGCATCGCCGCCCCGGATCAAACCCGCATCATCCTCACCCATACCAATGACGAGGTGCGCGAACTGAACGAGGCAGCGCGCGACCGGATGCGGGTAGCAGGCGAGCTTGGCGATGACGTGCGGGTAAAAACCGAACGCGGCGCGCGTGCCTTCGCATCGGGCGACCGCATCATGTTCCTTCGCAACGAGCGCAGCCTAGAGGTGAAGAACGGCACGCTAGGCACCGTCGAGCAGGTCAACCAGCAGGGCATGACCGTCCGCACAGATGATGGGCGTTCCGTGTCCTTCGATACGAAAGATTATGCCCATGTCGATCACGGCTACGCCGCCACGATCCACAAGGCGCAGGGCATGAGCGTGGACCGATCCCATATGCTCGCCACGCCGGGGATGGACCGGCACGGGGCTTATGTCGGCATGACGCGCCACCGCGAAGGCATGGCGCTGCACTATGGACGCGACGATTTCCGCGATCAGTCGAAACTCGTTCAAACCCTGTCCCGTGAGCGAGCCAAGGACATGGCGAGCGACTACGAGCGCCGCGATCCGGCGCAGCAATTCGCGGAGCGGCGCGGCATCAGCATTGGCGAGCGCATCGCGGAGATGGCCCGCACAGGCGCGGAGAAGGCGCGCGGGATCTTCGACGGGCTGCGCCTCTCCCTTCCCGGTCAGCAGCGAGAGCCATCGGCCACGCCGGAACCCCGGCGCGGCATGTTCGACGGCCTCGACCTTGGCCGCTTCGTGTCCCAGCCCGATGCCGCCCGCCAGCAGCAGCGGGACCACGATCCGCAGCCGATGCGCGCCGGGGGCTTGCGCGGCGCGGTCGAACGCTACGCCAAGGCGCTGGACGCGATCCGGCAGACCCGCGCGCAGGGTATCGACGCCATGCCCCACCAGCGCGAGGCGTTCGACCGCGCCCGCGATGCTCTGGACGCGATCCGGCCGCAAGGCTCCACCGACCTCAACAGCGCGTTCCGGGGCGGCCCGGAATTGATCCGCGAGGCGGCGCAAGGGCGCGGCCAAGACGCCGTGCGCGCCATGCAGGCCGAAGCGGAAATCCGCATAGACCCCTTCCAGCGCGCCGACCGTTTCATCGAGGGCTGGCAGCAGTTGCGCGAGCAGCACGCGGAGCTGGTGCGCGACGGCAATTTCCGGGGCGCGAAGACCACCGCGCAGCACATGGCCGACATGACGAAAAGCCTTGAGCGCGACGCCCAGCTTGAATCCGTGCTTGGCCTCCGCAGCCGCGAACTTGGCCTAGAGATCGGTCACGACATGGGCCGCAGCATTGGGCGCGAACTCGCCGCTTCCATCCCCTTCGATCATGGCCGCGACATCAGCCGCGGCATGGAACGCTAAACCAAGGAGAATAGATCATGGACGAACAATCCCTGTTGAATGGACCGGAACCTCAACCATCGACCGGCACGGCGGCGGAGGCGTTCGCGCGCCTGGCGGCGCGCGTGGAGGCGATGGACGCGCGGTTTGACGGGCGCTTAGCGGTGATCGCCCGCGCCCTTGAGCATATCGCCATCGAGAAGCAGAGCATCGAGATTCCCGACTACAACCCGACGCTGGCCAAGATCAACGCCAACATGGCCGAGTTCGCCAAGCAAATGAAAGCGCTTTCGCAGTCCGAAGCGTTGCGGATGACCCCGGAGAATATGGGCGAGCGGATCGACGCGGTAGCGGAAGCGGCGCGCGAGGCCGACAGGATCACCATCAAGGACATGCGGGAGCTTAACCGGCAGAGCAACGTCGCGATAAACAAGGCGGTCGGCACGCTCCGCGCGAAGCAGGATCAGCGTTGGCACATGCTCTATGCCATCGGCGTCGCGATCCTCGCCATATTCCTCCTATGGCTGTTCTATCCGGGATGGGCGGCGAGCATGGCCCCGCAAGGCTGGCACTGGCCCGAACGGGTCGCGCGCCGCACGATGGGCGAGCCGACGCTTTGGGATGCGGGAATCCGTCTCATGCAGGCCGGGAACCCGGAAGCCTGGCAGGCCATCGTTGACGCCGCCGACATGCGGCAAGCGAACCGGGAAACCATCGCCGCGTGCGATAGGGCAGCGGAGAAAGCCAAGGAGCCGGTGCAATGCACGATCAGGATAGGACGTTAGCCGCCTTGAGCGGATCGCTTGGCGATAGGCCGCGAAGCCGACCGGCCGCTATGGCGCTATTGGGGGAGCGCGCGGCCGCTCGGCTTCGCTCAACAGCGCACTGCATCAACCTCCCCAAACATGCCTGCCAAGCATGTGATTTTCAAATCATAGGGCAAACTGGAGGGCGAGACGTTCCGATATCGCGTTAAAACCTAGCGCGGATATATTTTGGTGAAACGCCGAAATGTCGTTTGAACGCGGTCGAGAAGTTAGCAGGGGTCCGATAGCCGGCAGCATGTGCGACGCGCGAAGCCGGAGTGCCTGTTCCGGCCCACATTCATTAAGTTACATGATCAAGCGTTGCTTCGGGATCGGATAAGTGATTTTCGGTCGCCTTGGTCAATGGACGCAAACTGCGCTGCGAAACTAGGCGCGCTCGCTGCGGATGCCCAGCCCCGTCGGATGTGTCGGTTCGTCGTAGTGCGCGACGTTGCTGACCACGTGGAGAATGCGCTTGCTCATCGCCAAGGTCCTAGATCATAAGCCGCTGCCACGCCAATGAATGACCGGCCTGCCGCTGTAGCGCATCGCTTCACACCTTGACCTTAAGCCTATGTTCAAGGTTAAGGTGCCGATGATTTAGGATCGCCATTGAGATTTCCGCCTATCGGCAATCCGCAATGGCAACAGGAGGCAGGTCGTGCGATTCCGGCTGATATTCACTGCTATGGCCCTTGCGGTGCCGGGACAGACTGGCGCGCAGGACGGCGCCTCCATCGCCCTTGACTATGGAGCGGCCCAGCAGCGCCTGCTCGATC
>CAYOXO010000070.1:7088-21255 GCA_964407945.1 uncultured Stakelama sp. | reverse complement strand
CCCCGCCTCGCGCCAGCGCTGCACCTGCCGGATCGTATTGAGCACCGGCCGCGCCGTCGCCGCGGACAGCGCCACGGGCAAATCCTCTTCACGCAGTCCGTGCAAGACCGAAACCGACACGCCGAGATCAGCGAGCACGGCCGCCTCGCTCCAGGTTGCGACGAAGAAATCGCGGCATCCCGCCTCTGCCAGCCGCCGCACGACCTCGCGCGAGCCGAGGCCATAGCCATTGGCCTTTACCGCCGCGCCGCACGCGGCCGTGCCGCTCATCGCGGCCAGGGTCCGCCAGTTGGAAACCAGGGCATCGCCGTCGAGGCGCAGACGCAGGGGGGCGGTGATCATGCCGCCCGGTTAGGCTCCCGCGCCCGCTGCCGCAACGGCCCAGACTTCCCCATCACACGTTCTTCTGCAGATCGCTTTCCTTGAGGAAGAACAGGGTGACGAGCAGCGCCATCGCAACCACGGCCCAAGTGTACCATAGCCCCGAATAGGGGTTGCCGCTCTTCGCCACCATATATTGGCTGATCAACGGCAGGAACCCGCCGAAATAGCCGGTCCCGATATGATAGGGGATCGACATCGAGCTATAGCGGATCCGCGGCGGGAACAGCTCGGTCAGCAGCGCCGCGACGGGGCCATAGGTTGCTCCCGATAGTGCAGCCAATGCGACGATCGCGATCAGGATCAGCACGATATTGCCCGGGCTCGGGATCACACGCTCCAGGCTGTAGCCGGCATCCGCCAGCGCCTTGTCGATATCGGCGGTGTCGGTGGAGATCACCGGCACCCCGTTCACCGACACCGAGGCCGAAGGGGTGACCTCCTTGGTGTACGGCACGCCCTTCTTCGACAGATAGTCGAGCAGTTGGCCGCAGGTATCCGCCTGTTTGGCCGCGAACGGGTCATAGGCACAGGACGGGCCGGAGACGATCACCGGCGCATTGCGCTCCGCCTCTGCCAGCGCCGGGTTGGCGGCATGGCCCATCACCCAGAAGATCGGGAAGAGCAGCAGCAGCGTGAAGCCATAGCCGATCACGATCGGCTTCTTGCGCCCGATCCGGTCGGACAGCTTGCCGAACAGGATGAACCAGAACAGCCCGGCCGCCGCGCCTCCGGCCGCCAGCAGTTGGGCGGTCACCGTATCGACGCGCATCGTCCCCTGCAGGAACGAGAGGACCGAAAAGGTCGCGGTGTACCAGATCACCGTGAGGCCGGCAGCGATCCCGAACAGCGCGACGAACAGCCGCTTCCAGTTACCAGGATAGGTAAAGCTCTCCTTGAGCGGATTGCGCGCGATCTCGCCCGCCTCTTTCATCGCCTTGAACACCGGGCTTTCGCTCAGCTTCACCCGCATCCACAGCGAGATGGCGAGCAGCGCGATCGAGAACAGGAACGGCAGACGCCAGCCCCAGCTATTCCACACATCCTCGGTCATCGTGAAGCGCGTGATCAGCACCACCGCGAGGCTCAGGATGAAGCCCGCCGACACGCTCGCCTGGATGAAGCTGGTGTGATAGCCCGCCCGCCCCTTCGGCGAATGTTCGGAGACATAGATCGCAGCGCCGCCATATTCGCCGCCCAGTGCCAGCCCCTGCAGGATGCGAAGCCCAATGACGATCGCGGGCGCCGCCGCCCCGATCGAGGCATAGGAGGGCACGAAGCCAACCCCTGCCGTCGCGACCCCCATCAGCGTGATCGTGACGAGGAACGTGTATTTGCGCCCGAGCTTGTCGCCCAGATAGCCGAACAGCACTGCACCCAGCGGGCGGAAACCGAACCCGACAGCGAACCCGGCCCAGGCATAGAGCGTCTCGAGTACCGGATTGCCGGTCGCAAAGAAGGTTCGGCCGATGATCCCCGATGCGGCGAGCGTGCCGTAGATGAAGAAATCATACCATTCGAACACCGTGCCGAGCGATGACGCGGTCACGACCTGCCGCATCTCGCTCTTGCTCGGCTCATGCTCCGGCCGAATTTCGTCCGCGACAGTCGCCATCCAGAATCCCCAAACCCCGTTTTGGGGAAGGTTTAACGGGTTGAAGCGGTCCGGCAAGTCCAGCCGCCGTCATGGGTCTCACCTGCTCGCCGGGCGGCCTTCACGCCGCACACTATCAATGTTGGATTTCGTCTGATCTATCCTGAGCGGTGGAATACTGGCCGATATCTGCGGATTCAGACGCGTACGGCGCTTCACCGGCGCGCATGTGGCGCGCGACCGGCGCGTTTCCGGCGCCAATCCGTCGCGTTGTCGCTCGAAACCGTCGCGTCAGTGTCGCGTGGCTGGCGCGCCGCTGTCGCGTATGTGTCGCCTCGGTGTCGCGTCGCAGGCGCTTTCCCGTCGCTTTCCCGTCGCTTCGCCCGAAAACACCGCGTTCTGTGTCAACTTCGTCAAGTGCGGCGCTTCGCGCGGCTTACTGGAAACCGGCGCGCATCCGGCCTAATGCCCTCCCCATGCTTCGTCTCTCCGGCCTGTCGCTCCCGCTTGACCATGCCGCCGATGCGATCCCACCCGCCATTTGCCGGCGTCTGGGGATCGAGTCCGGCGATCTCGTCGCCTGGACCCTGTTCAAGCGCGGAAACGACGCCCGTCGGCGCAACGCGATCCAGCTGGTCTACACCCTCGATATCGACCTGCGGAACGAGGCCGAAATCCTCGAACGGTTCGCCGGGGACAAGGATGTCCGTCCTACCCCCGACATGACCTATCGCCCCCCCGTGACCGCTCCCGAGGGCTGGTCGGGCAAGCGCCCTGTTGTGATCGGTGCCGGGCCGTGCGGATTGTTTGCGGGCCTGATCCTCGCCCAGATGGGGTTCCGGCCGATCATCCTCGACCGCGGCAAGGTCGTCCGCCAGCGCACCAAGGACACCTGGGGCCTTTGGCGTCAGGAAAAGCTCGACCCTGACAGCAACGTCCAGTTCGGCGAGGGCGGCGCGGGCACCTTCTCCGACGGCAAGCTCTACTGTCGGGTCAAGGACCCCCGCTTCCTGGGCCGCAAGGTGCTGGAGGAGTTCGTCAAGGCTGGCGCGCCCGACGACATCCTCTGGGAAGCGCACCCCCATATCGGCACCTTCCGCCTCGTCACGATGGTCGAGAGCATGCGCGCGAGTATCGAGGCGCTGGGCGGCGAGTATCGCTGGGAAACCCGTGTCGACGATCTCGAGCTTGAACGCCTGCCCGACGGCAACCAGCGCCTGCGCGGGCTGCATCTGCATGACGGCAGCTTCCTTGAGGCCGATCAGGTCGTGATGGCGGTCGGCCACAGCGCCCGCCCGACCTTCGAGATGCTCCACCGCCGCGGCGTGCATCTGGAGGCCAAGCCTTTCTCGATCGGGGTACGGATCGAGCATCCGCAAAGCTGGGTCGATCAGGCACGCTACGGCAACTGCGCGGGCCATCCGGACCTTGGCGCCGCCGCCTACAGCCTCGCGCATCACGCGTCGAATGGGCGAACCGTCTACAGCTTCTGCATGTGCCCCGGTGGACGCGTCGTCGCCGCAACCAGCGAGGAAGGCCGCGTCGTCACCAATGGCATGAGCCAATATTCACGCGCCGAGTTCAACGCCAATTCCGGGCTGGTCGTCGGCATCGATCCCGCGCGCGACTATCCCGACGGCCCGCTCGCCGGGATCGAGCTGCAGCGGCATTGGGAGAGCCTGGCGTATGAAGTGGGCGGCGGAAACTACCACGCCCCCGGCCAGCGCGTCGGCGACTTCCTCGCCGCTCGCGCCTCAACGGAGCTCGGTCAGGTTACGCCGAGCTACAAGCCCGGCGTGACGATGACCGACCTGTCACGCTGCCTGCCCGACTTCGCGATCGATGCGATCCGCGAGGCGCTGCCCGTGTTCGGCCGCCAGATCGCCCGTTACGACCATCCCGACGCGGTGATGACCGGCGTCGAGACGCGCACCTCGTCTCCCGTCCGCATCACCCGCGGCAAGGATTTCCAGAGCCTCAATGTCGAGCGGCTGTTCCCCGCCGGTGAAGGCGCAGGCTATGCTGGCGGCATCCTCTCCGCCGCGATCGACGGGATCAAGGTCGCCGAAGCGGTGGCGGCAAGCATCGCCGCCACCCGCTAGCGGGTCAGGCCGAGGCGGGTTTCGCCTCGACCGCCGGCGCGTCCTGATCGACGCCCAGCTCGCCCAGCGCGCCTTCCGCGCGCGCCTTGCGGCCATAGACCAGCTCGAACAGCGGCGATGCCATCAGCGTCGTCACGATCGCCATCACCACCAGGATCGAGAACAGCGCCGGGGTGATGATCCCGCGTTGAAGCCCGATATTGATGATGATCAGCTCCATCAGCCCGCGCGCGTTCATCAGCGCACCGATCGCCATCGCAGTCGGGTTATCCTGCCCGGTCAGCCGCGCCGCGCCCCAGCAGGCGACGCCCTTGGCGGCAATCGACGCGATCAGGATTCCGCCCGCGATCAGGAACAGCGAGGGATCGGCGAGCAGCGACAGCTGGGTGTTGAGGCCGGAGAAGGTGAAGAAAATCGGCAGCAGCATCACCACCGTGACCGGCTCCAGCACGCGGCGCAGCTCACGCGTGAACACGCCGCGCGGCATCACCGTGCCGAGCAGGAAGCCGCCAAACACCGCATGGATGCCAGCCCAGTCCATCCCGAACGCGGCGAGCGCGAACAGGATCAGGGTGATGCCGAGCAGCGTCTGCGACACCTTGCCCTCACGCTCCGCGATCCGGCCGAGCGGTGCGAGCAGCTTCGGGCCAGCGAACAGGATGAAGAGCGCCAACGCACCGCCACCCAGGATCGCCTTCACCGCGACCATTGGCCCGGCGCCAAGCGTCGCCAGCACGATCGCCAACACTGTCCACGCCGCGGCGTCGTCGATCGCGCCCGCCGACAGCGACAGCGTGCCGAGCGGGGTTTCGCTGAGACCGCGCTCATGGATGATCCGCGCCAGCATCGGAAAGGCGGTGATCGCAATCGCCGCGCCCATGAACAGGGTCGCCTGGAACTGAGTCACGCCCGCCGTGAACAGCCCGCCGGTCGACAGCAGCAGCGGCGCGATCAGCACCGCAACCAGGAACGGCGCCGCCATCCCTGCGATCGAGACCGACGCCGCGCTCTTCACATTGGCGCGGAATTCGTCGCCACGGAACTGAAGTCCGACCAGGAACATGTAGAGCCCGACACCCAGCTGGGCGAGCACATAGAGGAGCGTGCGGCTGTCTTTGGGGAACAGCGCCTGCTGGATTTCAGGGAAGAACAGGCCGAACAGCGACGGGCCGAGGATAACGCCCGCAATCATTTCTCCGACCACTTGCGGCTGCCCAAGCCATTTTCGCGCCGCCCAGCCGACGACTCGGGCCGCGGCAATGATGATCGCAAGTTGTGCGAAGAAATAGATACTTAGCTCGGCTGGCGCCATGTGCCCCCCCAATTGGGCTATATTGGACTTATTGGTCCTGCCCAATGGCAACGCTATCACTCGTTTCACGAGTTAAGCAACCGGGATTCGGGGGAGTGTTTCTCAGTCGAGATTGGGCCGCAGCCAGCGCTCCGCCTGCTCGATGCTCACCCCGCGCCGCGTGGCATATTCCTCCAGCTGGTCGCGACCGACGCGCGCCACGCCGAAATATTCGGCCTGGGGGTGCCCGAAGTAGAAACCACTCACCGCCGCGGTGGGCAGCATCGCGAAGCTCTCGGTCAGGCTGATACCGGTGCGCTTGTGCGCGTCGAGCATGTCGAACAGGATCGGTTTCAGGCTGTGCTCCGGGCAAGCGGGATAGCCCGGCGCCGGGCGGATGCCACGATACTCTTCCTTGATCAGTGCTTCGTTGGTCAGCTGCTCACCCTCGGCATAACCCCATAGAGCCGTCCGCACATAATGGTGCAACCGCTCGGCGAACGCCTCGGCGAGGCGATCGGCCAGCGCCTTCAAAAGGATGTCCGAATAATCGTCGATCGCGTTCTTGAAGCGCGCCAGATGTGGCTCGATCCCGTGAATGCCGACCGCGAAGCCGCCGATCCAGTCACCCTGCCGGTCGATGAAGTCGGCGAGGCACATATTGGCCCGCCCCTCACGCTTCTGGATCTGCTGGCGCAGCATCGGCAGCGTGACATGCTTCTCATCCTCGACATGGACGATGATGTCGTCACCGTCGCGGCGACACGGCCACAGGCCGGCGACACCGCGCGCGGTGAGCCACTTCTCCTCGACGATCTTGTCGAGCATCTTCTGCGCGTCGGCAAACAGGCTGGTCGCGCTCTCGCCCACCACCTTGTCGGTCAGGATCGCGGGATAATTGCCCGCGAGTTCCCAGGCGCGGAAGAACGGCGTCCAGTCGATATACTGGCGCAGATCCTTGAGATCCCAGTCGGGGAAGCTGTGCACGCCGGGCATGCGCGGTTTTCCGGGCTTGAGGCTCATGTCCGCATCGAACGCATTGTCGCGCGCGGCCATAATCGGCACCAGCTCGCTCTGCCCCTTGTTGGCACGCGCGATGCGAACCGCCTCATATTCGTCGGCGACCTTGGCGACATATTCGTCGCGGATTGTGTCGGAGACGAGCGTGGTCGCGACGCCCACGGCGCGGCTGGCGTCGAGGACGTGGACGACAGGGCCGTCATAGGCGGGCGCGATCTTGAGCGCGGTATGCACTTTCGATGTGGTCGCGCCACCGATCAGCAGCGGCATCGTCATCTGCGCGCGCTTCATCTCCTCGGCGACCGTTACCATCTCGTCGAGGCTGGGGGTGATGAGGCCGGACAGGCCGATCATGTCGGCGTCATTCTCGTTCGCCGCCTCCAGGATCTTCGTCCAGGGCACCATCACGCCGAGATCGACGACTTCGAAGCCGTTGCACTGCAGCACTACGCCGACGATGTTCTTGCCGATGTCATGGACGTCGCCCTTGACGGTGGCCATCACGACCTTGCCCTTGCCCTTGGCGCCGGGCTCCTTCGCCGCCTCGATATATGGCAACAGGTGCGCCACCGCCTTCTTCATCACGCGCGCGGACTTCACCACCTGCGGCAGGAACATCTTGCCCGATCCGAACAGGTCGCCGACAACGTTCATCCCGTCCATCAGCGGCCCCTCGATCACCTCGATCGGGCGCGCGGCCTTCTGGCGGCACTCTTCGGTATCCTCGACGACATATTGGTCGATGCCCTTGACCAGCGCATGCTCGAGCCGCTTCTCGACCGCCCAGCCGCGCCACTCCGCCGCCTGCTTTTCGGCCACGGCATCGGTGCCACGGAACTTCTCGGCCAGCGCAACCAGCCGTTCGCCGGCATCGGGATCGCGATTGAGGATGACGTCTTCGCACGCTGTGCGCAGTTCCGGCTCGATCTGGTCATAGACGTCGAGCTGGCCGGCATTGACGATCGCCATGTCCATGCCCGCGGGGATCGCATGGTAGAGGAACACCGAGTGCATCGCCTTGCGCACCGGCTCGTTGCCGCGGAACGAGAAGCTGAGGTTCGACAGGCCGCCCGAGATGTGGACGTGCGGGCAACGCGCCTTGATCTCGCGGCACGCTTCGATGAAGTCGACGCCGTAATTGTTGTGCTCCTCGATCCCCGTCGCCACGGCGAACACATTGGGGTCGAAGATGATGTCCTCGGGCGGGAAACCGATGCCGACGAGCAGCTTGTAGGCGCGCTCGCAGATCTCGACCTTGCGGTCCTTGGTGTCGGCCTGTCCAACCTCGTCGAACGCCATCACCACCACGGCGGCGCCATAGGCCATGCACTTGCGGGCGTGCTCCAGGAACTGGTCGACGCCTTCCTTCATGCTGATCGAATTGACGATCGGCTTGCCCGAGACGCACTTGAGGCCCGCCTCGATCACATCCCATTTCGAGCTGTCGACCATCACCGGGATGCGCGCGATATCCGGCTCCGCCTGGATAAGCTTCAGGAAGGTCGTCATCGCCTCATGCGCGTCGAGCAGGCCCTCGTCCATGTTGACGTCGAGCACCTGCGCGCCGCTCTCCACCTGCTGCAGCGCAACCTCGATCGCGGCAGTGTAATCGCCCGCCATGATCAGCTTCTTGAAGCGCGCCGATCCGGTGACGTTGGTACGCTCGCCGATATTGACGAAGGCGGTGGAAGAAGTGGTGGTCAATTTAGTCCCCATTGCCCCGGCGAAAACCGGGATCTTTCAAAACTTGGCGTGCGCTTGTCGCACGAGATTCCCGCTTTCGCCGGTGCGGCGACCTACGCTGCCATCGTGAACGGCTCGAGCCCCGCGAGCCGCGTCCGCACTTCCGGCACGGGGATCGCGCGCGGCGGCAACCCGGCCACCGCGTCGGCGATCGCCTTGATATGCGCCGGGGTCGATCCGCAACAACCGCCCAGCACATTGACCTGCGCCTGCTCCGCCCATTCGCCGACCAGCCCCGCGGTCGTCGCTGGGGCCTCGTCATAGGCGCCCAGCTCATTGGGCAGGCCTGCGTTCGGATAGACCATGATCAGCGTGTCGCAGAGACCGCTCAGCGTCTTCACATGCGGGCGCAGCTGCTCGGCGCCGAACGAGCAGTTGAGCCCGATCGTCACAGGCCTGGCATGGCGCACCGCGTGCCAGAACGCCTCGACCGTGTGCCCCGACAGGTTGCGGCCCGACAGGTCGGTCAGCGTCATCGACAGCATGATCGGCAGGTCGCGACCCAGCGCCTCGCCCGCCTCGATCGCGGCCATGATCCCGGCCTTGGCATTGAGCGTGTCGAACACCGTTTCGATCAGGACGAAATCGATCCCGCCCTCGACCAGCGCGTCGATCTGCTCGCGATAGACGTCCTTCAGGTGATCGAAGTCGATCTCGCGATAGCCCGGATCGTTGACGTCGGGCGACAGCGACAACGTCTTGTTGGTCGGACCGAGCGCGCCGGCGACGAAGCGCGGACGGCCATCCTTGGCCTCGAACTCGTCGGCGATGGTGCGCGCCATCTTCGCGCTCTCGTAATTGATCGAATGGACCAGATGCTCGGCGCCGTAGTCAGCCTGGCTGATGCGGTTGGCCGAGAAGGTGTTGGTTTCTGCGATATCCGCTCCCGCCTCGAAATAGGCGCGGTGGATCGACGCCGGCACCTCGGGCTTGGTCAGCGCGAGGATGTCGTTATTGCCCTTCTGGTCATGGCTCAGGCCCAGGTCGCCGGCATAGGCCGCCTCGTCCAGCTTCCAGTTTTGGATCTCGGTGCCGAACGCGCCGTCGGTGATCAGGATGCGCTTGGCGGCTTCCGCCATCAGCTTCTCGCGCGCGGTCATGCCGCCTTCTCCCCGCTCAGGTCCGTGGGCCGCACGCCCAGCAAGTGACAGATCGCATAGGACAGCTCCGCCCGGTTGAGCGTATAGAAGTGGAACTGGCGCACCCCGCCCGCATAGAGCTTGCGGCACAGCTCGGCCGCGAGCGTTGCGGAGACCAGTTGCCGTGCCGAGGGATGATCATCCAGGCCGTCGAACAGCCGCGCCATCCAGCCAGGCACCGCAGTGCCACACATCGCCGACATCTTCTGCACGGCGGCAAAGCTCATCACCGGCATGATCCCCGGGACGATCTCGGCATCGATGCCGGCGGCGGCGACCTGGTCACGGAAGCGCAGGAAGGTTTCCGGCTCGAAGAAGAACTGGGTAATCGCTCGATTGGCGCCCGCATCGATCTTGCGCTTCAAATTGTCGAGGTCATGCACAGCATCGGGCGAATCCGGATGGCATTCGGGATAGGCAGCGACCGAGATCTCGAACGGGTGCAGCTTGCGCAGCCCCGCGACCAGCGCGGCGGCGTTTTCATAGCCACCAACCGGCGACACGAACTTCGCGCCCGCCGTGGGCGGATCGCCACGCAGCGCGACGATGTGGCGCACGCCTGCCGCCCAATACTCCTCGGCGACCGCGTCGATCTCCTCGCGCGTCGCTTCGACGCAGGTGAGGTGCGCGGCGGCCGCGATCGGCGTCTCGCGCGCGATGCGAGCGACAGTGTTGTGGGTGCGCTCGCGCGTCGATCCGCCTGCGCCATAGGTGACGCTCACGAAGCGCGGCGCCAGCGGCGAGAGCGTCTGGATCGACTCCCACAGCGTCTCTTCCATCTTCTCCGTCTTGGGCGGGAAGAATTCGAACGACACGTCGATATCGCCGGCGACATCCGCGAACAGCGGGGCGCCGGGGTCCAGAACCAAACTCATGCTGCCATTACTTTCCCAAGAGGCTGGCCCGCCTTTCGCGCCAGCCACAATTTCACCGTCAGTTCGCCGCCCTCAAGCATCTCGGTCTTCACCGGCGCCAGATCCGCGGCCTCGAACCAGCCGAGCATCTGCTCGTCCGAAAAGCCGAGCCGCACATGCCCTTCTCGCTGCCGCAGTTCCTCGCGGTCGTGCGGCGCGAAGTCCGCGATCAGCAACCGTCCGCCGTCGCCCAGCACGCGTGCTGCCTCGCGGATCGCAGCGCCCGGCTGCTGCGCAAAGTGCAGCACATGATGCAGGATTGCGGCATCCGCCTCATCATCCACCATCGGCAGCGCATAAAGATCCGCCTGCCGCAGTTCGGCATTGGCGAGGCCCTGCCCCGACAGCTTGGCGCGCGCCAGGCGCAGCATCTCCGAGCTGCGGTCGATGCCGAGCGCGCTCTTCGCCTTGGGCGCGAACAGCTCGAGCATCCGGCCGGTGCCGGTGCCGATGTCGATCAGCCGGTCGATCGGCAGATCGCCCAGTGCCGCAGCCATCGCTGCCTCGACTTCGCTTTCGGCGACATGGAGCGAGCGGATCGCGTCCCAATCGCCGGCATGGGTCTCGAACCACTCTTCGGCCGCCGCAGCGCGATCCGCGCGCACCGCCGCGAGGCGCGCGCTGTCGGCCACCGCCCAATGATCCGCATCGTCCGCCGACCATGCGTCCAGCGCAGCCAGAACCGGCCTAACATGGCGATCATCGCCCAGAGCGACGAACACCCAGCTGCCCTCCTTGCGCCGCTCGGCGAGCCCGGCATCGCATAGGATCTTCACATGCCGCGACACGCGCGGCTGGCTCTGGCCCAGCACCTGCGCCAGCTCGCCAACGCTCAGTTCCATCGAGCGCAGCAGCGCAAGGATGCGCAGCCGGGTCGAGTCCGCGAGCGCGCGGAAGATTTCGAGGGCGATCTTCATGGGATTAGAGATATAAAGATATCTTTATATCAGGTCAACGGCGCGCATGACCTCCGATAGGCGCACGCACGACAGCGGCGCAATAACCGATCCCTTTCCTCGGCGATACCGTAACTTGATAACCAGCCCTCAAGCCGCGCGCGCTTCCTCGACGATCGGCACCAGCGCCATCAGGAACTGGTGCGCGCTCGCCTCCCAGGTGAAGCCACGACCATAATCGGCGCAGGCCGCACGATCCTTCGTCAGTGCTGCGGCGATCGCGATGTCGAGATCCTCGTCCATCGCCCCGGTTTCGGGTGTCAGGATATCGACCGGCCCGGTCACCGGATAGGCCGCGACCGGTGTGCCGCACGCCAGCGCCTCGATCATCACCAGCCCGAACGTGTCGGTCTTGCTGGGAAAGACAAAGACGTCGGCGGCGGCATAGGCGCTCGCCAGTTCGGCCCCGAACATCGATCCGAGGAAGCGTGCCTGCGGATATTTGGCCGACAGCGCCGCGCGCGCCGGTCCGTCGCCGACAACGACCTTGGTCCCTGGATGCTTGGAGGCAAGGAACGCCTCGAGATTCTTCTCGACCGCCACGCGCCCGACATAGAGCTGAACCGGACCTTCCAGTTCCGCCATCGCGGGATGCTGTTCGAGCCCGGGCCGGAAGCTGGCGAGGTCCACACCCCGCCCCCAATGCCGCACCTGAGTCAGGCCGTGATCGATCAGCGCCTGCCGGATCGACGGGGTGGAGGCGAGGATCGACTGCGCGGGCGCATGGAACCAGCGGATATAACGCCACACCCATTCCGCCGGCACGCCCGACCGCGCCTCGACATAGTCGGGGAACTGCGTGTGATAGGCGGTGGTGAAAGGAAAATCATGGCGCAGGCACCAGCGCCGCGCGGCGACGCATACCGGCCCCTCGGTCGCTAGATGCACGGCGTGCGGCGAAAACTCGTCGAGCAGATCGCCGATCGTCCGGCTGCGCACCATTGCCAGCCGGATCTCGGGATAGGTCGGACATGGTACCGAGTAGAAGAGATCGGGCGAGATCACGAGCACCTTGTGCCCCTGCGCCTCAAGCACCTTTCGTACCGACTGGAGCGTACGTACGACACCGTTCACCTGGGGCTCCCAGGCGTCGGTCACGATCGCGATCCGCATCTCTTGCTCGATCAAGCTGCCGCCAGCGCCTCGACCCGTTGCGGGTCGAGAGGCTCGCGTGCTGCGATCTCGTCGGCCCAATGGAGAATTTCCATCCGGCCATCGTAATGCTCGACCAGCGCGGTGCAACCCTCCACCCAATCGCCGTCGTTATAATAGTCGATCCCATCGATATTCCGCATCTCGGCGGTGTGGATGTGCCCGGCGATCACGCCGTCAACACCGCGCGCGCCCGCTTCCTTCGCGACGATTTCTTCGAAGCCGCAGATGAACTCGACCGCGTTCTTGACCTTCTGCTTGGCGTGCTTCGACAGCGACCAATAGGGCAGCCCGCGCCAGCGCCGGTATTTGTTGCACCAGCGGTTGAGCGCCATCACCGCGGTGTAGGCGGCGTCACCGAGATGCGCGAGCCAGCGGTGCGACATGGTGATCGCGTCGAACTCGTCGCCATGCAGCACCAGCAGGCGGCGACCGTCAGCGGTCTGGTGGATCGCCTGGCGCTTGATCTCGACCCCGCCGAAATTGAGGCCGGTGAACTGGCGGAAGATCTCGTCATGGTTGCCGGGGACGTAGATCACCCGGTTGCCGCGTTTGGCTCGCTTGAGCACCCGCCACACGATGTCGTTGTGCGCGGCCGGCCAGTAGAACTTCTTCTTGAGCTGCCAGATATCGATGATGTCGCCGACCAGATAGATCGTGTCGCTGTCGACATGATCGAGGAAGTCGATCAGCATCTCTGCATTGCAGCCGCGCGTGCCGAGATGGATGTCCGAAATCCAGATCGTGCGATACTGTTTGCGCCCGCCGATCACCCGTTCGGGGATTGTCGGATTGGCAGCGGTGAAATCCGCGAGATCGGCGATATGTCCGTCGAACGGAAGCCGAGTGATCGTGGCCATTAGCGCCCCGCAACAAGTCCTTGCCCGGGGCGCTAATGGCTTTGGAATGTTACAGTCGCGCGCGTTTCAGCGTCATCGCCCTGTCACGCGGTGATGGGAATATAGCCCTTCAACTGCTCGACCCGCGCGATCCACGCCCGCACCGCCGGCCAAGGACCAAGGTCGAACCCGCCCTGCTCCGCAACATGCGTATAGGCATAGAGACAGATGTCGGCGACGCTTGGCCCGTCGCCCACGAACCAGTCGCGGTTCGCCAGATGCTCGTCCATCAGCTTGAGCGCAGCGACACCGCCGTCGCGCTTGCCGGGCAACATCGCGCGCTGGAGGTCGGAGAGGTTCTCCTCCCCTACCCAGCCCATCCAGAAACGCACCGTCGCGATATTGGGCTCGTGATTATACTGCTCCCAGAACATCCAGCGCAGCATGTCCGCGCGGTCGAACGGGTCGGCGGGAATCAGGTCCGTCCCCTCGGCGACATAGACCGCCGCAGCATTGCTCTCGGGCAGAAGGCGGTCCCCCTCCTGCAGCACCGGAATCCGCCCATTCGCGTTGACGTTCGTCAGAAACGCTTCGGTCCGCGTCTCGCCCTTGAGGATATCATATTCACGGCGATCGATGCCCTTGCCCGCAAGCGCCGCTGCGAGCCGGATCTTGTAGCAGTTACCCGACGCGGCATATTCGTGAAGAATCAGCATGGCCATGACACCCCCTTGATCGATCCCTGCGCGAAATGCGCCCGCGGCCGCCCTAGTAGAACCCCATTTCCGGGCAAAGCCGGATCGACGCACCGCCATCGTATATCGACATACGTATTCAGTCTCTGGCCGCTTTACCCCTGCGCGCCGCGTTCCTATCGCGCGGATACCCGGCGGCGGAGACCGGCGGACCAGCAGGAGACTAGAGGATGGCGGGACTGCGATGGCTCTGGGCACTGGCCCTGCTGATAGCCGCAGCGAGCATAGCTGTCCCCGCACAGGCAGCACCGCGCCTGATCCGCCACGCGGCCTTCGAGTCC
>CAYOXO010000070.1:0-7078 GCA_964407945.1 uncultured Stakelama sp. | reverse complement strand
TGGCCCAGGGCCGCGTCAGCATCTCTGTCGCCGCCGCCATGTCGCCGCGCGCGACATCACCGTCTGGCTGCCCGACGGCTATCGCGAGGATGGCCCTCCGCTTCCCGTGGTCTACATGCAGGACGGGCAGAATCTGCACGAGGGTTCGCGCGCGTTCGGCGGACAGAGCTGGGGCGTCGGCGAGACCGCCGCACGCCTGATCCGCGAGGGCAAGATTCCGCCGGTCATCATCGTCGGCATCGACAATTCGGCCGCGCGGGGCCGCGAGTACCTGCCCCAGCGCATCTTCGACCTGTTGCCCGAAGCCAGCCGTGCGATGATCCGTGACGGCTGGGACGGCGCGCCGCAGTCGGACGCCTATCTCAAATTCCTCGTCCGCGAGCTCAAGCCGTTCATCGACGCCCATTACCGCACGCGGACAGACCGGTCGGGCACCTTTGTGATGGGATCGTCGATGGGCGGGCTGATCTCGCTCTACGCGCAGATCCAGTATCCTGAGATATTCGGCGGCAGCGCCTCGCTGTCGATGCACTGGGTGCTGGGCAATTCGGGCAAGCCGCTGCCTGACGCGCCGCTCTACACCGGTCAGGTGCTGCGCGCATTCGAGACCCAGATCACGCTCGCGCACCTCTCGCCCGCGCGCCATCGCATCTGGGTCGACCGCGGGACCGAGACGCTCGATGCGCGCTATACGCCCTTTACCGCTCTGTTCGAGACCTTCATGCGCCGCACCGGCTGGGGCAATACCTTCTCCAGCCGTGTCTATCCCGGCACCGACCATAGCGAAAAGGCATGGGGCGCGCGGCTTGCCGATCCCCTCACCTTCCTGCTCGCGCCTGGCGACGACGCCGACGCGAAAGCAGAGGCCGACCGGCTTGCCCAGATTCGCGCGGCCCGGGCACCCGACGCTTATCTGCTCGGCAAGTTCAGAAGCGCTGACGTCGTACTGTTCGGCGAGGACCATGCCGTCCGGCAGAGCGTCGCCTTCGTCGCCAACGCGATTCCCAAACTCTACGCCGCCGGCGTCACCAATCTCGTCATGGAATTCGGCGCTGAGGAAGATCAGGCAAAGCTCGACCAGCTGGTGACGGCGCCCACCTTCGACGCCGCGGCCACCCGCCAGCTCATGTTCAACTACAACGTCATGTGGAGCTGGCAGGACTATCGCGACCTCTATCGCGCGGCCTGGGCGTTCAACCGCACCCTGCCCAGGGGCAAGCCGCCGTTCCGTATCGTCAACATGAGCTACGTCTTCGACTGGAGCGGCTTCAGCGGTATCCGCACGCCCGAAACGCTACGTCAGGTCTTTCCGCGCGGCATGGTCGACCAGTTCCGCGCCGAACGCATCGCGCGCGAAGTGCTGGACAAGGGGCAGAAGGCGCTGGTGCTGACCGGCACGCTCCACGCCTTCACCCGCTTCGCCGCAGGGCAGACCCAGAGCGACGGCGACGGCTTCTGCCAGCGCACTGCCAATGCGCTCGGCAACCGGTTGCACGCCGCCTATGGCACGCGGATCGCCAATGTGATGCTGCACCAGTCCCTGCCCGCCTTGCCCGGCCGCCGCGATGTCTTCGAGCAGCCCGGCGACGGGGCGGTCGAGCGGATCATGCGGCTGAACGGCAATCGCCCCGCAGGGTTCGACCTGCGCGGCGCGCCGATGGGGTCGATCCGCGACTATAGCTATTACGGAATCTGCGACCGCGACTTCACGCTCGCCGACCTGTTCGACGGCTATATCTTCCTGGCACCATTCAAGGATCTGCGCGCCGCGGCCCCCGACGCCGGATTCGTCGACGAAGCCAATCTGGCGCGCGCGATCGAGCAGTTCCCCGATCCCGACTGGTCGCCGCGCCCGGCGAACCTTGAGCAGGTACGCACACACCTGCTCGACATGGCCAAACAGATCGACGCACGCTACGCCGCGCTCGCCGACTAGGCGGTCACCAGCACGATCTTGCCCATATGCGCGCCACTTTCCATGTGGCGGTGCGCTTCGGCGGCCTCGGCGAGCGGGAAAATGCGGTCGATCACCGGCTTGAGCCGCCCCGCCTCGACATGCGGCCAGACGTTGCGCGACAATTCGTCCGCGACCAGCCCCTTGAACGCAACGTCGCGGGCACGCAGCGTCGATCCGGTCAGCGTGAGGCGGCGGCGCATGATCTCGAACACCGGAACGGTCGCCTGCATCCCGCCCTGTGCGGCGATCGAGACATGGCGCCCGTCATCGGCCATGCAGCGGATGTTGCGCGCGACATAGTCGCCCCCGACCATATCGAGCACTACATTCACACCGCGCCCCTCGGTCAGATCCCTGACTCGCGCGACGAAATCCTCGGTCCTGTAGTTGATTGCATGATCGGCGCCGTGCGCCAGGCAGGCAGCGACCTTCTCGTCGCTCCCGGCGGTCACGATCACCTTGACGCCGAACAGCTTGCACAGGCTGGTCGCCATCGTGCCGATCCCGCTGGTGCCGCCGTGCACCAGCACCGTCTCGCCCTCGGCCGCATAGCCGCGCTCGAACAAATTGGTCCACACGGTGAACAGCGTCTCGGGCATCGCTGCCGCCTCGACCAAAGTCAGCGCATCCGGCACCGTCAGGCACTGGACGGCGGGCGCCACGGCATATTCGGCATAGCCGCCGCCCGCGATCAGCGCACAGACGCGCTGGTGCATCAACTCGGGCGGAACCCCTTCCCCCATCGCCACGACTTCGCCCGCGACCTCAAGCCCCGGAATCGTCGTGACGCCCGGCGGCGGCGGATAGGCGCCCAGCCGCTGGACGACGTCGGGGCGGTTCACCCCCGCCGCCGCAACGCGGATCAGCACCTCACCCGCGCCCGGCTGCGGAACCGGCCGCTCGACCGGCACAAGCACCTCCGGCCCGCCCGGCACCTCCGGATCGATTGCCGTCATAAGCTGTGGCACGCGCGTCATGCTGCTCCCCCTTGCCCCCTGAATCGGGTGCCGGAGGCGCGACGTCAAGGCTTCAAAGGCCCGATCTATCACCAGTTTTATCCGGGTGGGCCCGCTTGACTTTGCCCACACGGCATCCGACGCTGCACTGCAATGGACGAGGCCGATCTTCCCCGTCGCAAGGACGACCCTGCTGCGCAGCTCGCCCGGCAAGACCTCGACCCGCTTTCGGTCGAGGAACTGGCCGAGCGTATCCAACTGCTCGAAGCGGAAATCGCGCGTTGCCGGCAAAAGATGGAACGCGCCGTTAACCATCGCGCAAGCGCTGACGCCCTATTCAAGCGATGAGCGCAGGATCGGAGATCGGGCGTCACGCCATGAACTCCGGTGCGAGGCTCGCAGTGCTTGATGCAGCAGAGCTTGATGGGATGGGTCGCACTTCCAACATTGGAAAAGACGGGCCGGATATTCTGATGGCCCGACTGGAGTTGTATCCGAATGCCTAGTTTCGCCTCCGCCCTGGAATCGACCCTCCATCGTGCGCTCGAAGCCGCAAGCTCGCGCCGTCACGAATATGCGACGCTCGAGCATCTGCTGCTGGCGCTGGTCGACGACGAGCACGCCTCGAAGGTGATGGGCGCCTGCGGCGTCGATCTCGACGAGCTCAAGACCACCGTCGCCCATTATCTCGACACCGAACTTCAGGCGCTGCGCGTCGATCAGGCGACCGACCCCTCGCCCACCAGCGGCTTCCAGCGCGTCGTCCAGCGCGCCATCCTCCACGTCCAGTCCTCGGGCCGCGACGAAGTGACCGGCGCCAACGTGCTGGTCGCGCTGTTCAGCGAACGGGAGAGCTATGCCGTCTATTTCCTGCAGCAGCAGGATATGAGCCGCCTCGATGCCGTGAGCTTCATCAGCCATGGCGTCGGCAAGGGGGCGACCCCGGCCGACACCTCGCCGCCCAAAGGCGCGATGGAGGAAGAAAAGCCGGCCAAGAACGAGGGCGGCAAGAAGAGCGAGAGCGCGCTCAAGCAGTTCACCGTCGACCTCAACGAGAAGGCCAAGGCCGGCAAGGTCGATCCGCTGATCGGCCGCGGGCCCGAGGTCGATCGCACCGTCCAGATCCTGTGCCGCCGGTCGAAGAACAACCCGCTCTATGTCGGCGATCCCGGTGTCGGCAAGACGGCGATCGCCGAGGGTCTGGCGCGCAAGATCGTCGAGGGCGATGTGCCCGAGGTGCTCAAGGAGGCCGTGATCTACTCGCTCGACATGGGCGCGCTGCTCGCCGGCACCCGCTATCGCGGCGATTTCGAGGAGCGGCTGAAGCAGGTCGTGTCGGAGCTGGAGAAGCTGCCCCACGCGGTGCTGTTCATCGACGAGATCCACACGGTGATCGGCGCGGGCGCAACCAGCGGCGGCGCGATGGACGCGTCGAACCTGCTCAAGCCGGCGCTGTCGGGTGGATCGATCCGCTGCATCGGATCGACCACCTACAAGGAATTCCGCAATCACTTCGAAAAGGACCGCGCCCTGCTGCGCCGGTTCCAGAAGATCGACGTCAACGAGCCGACGATCGAGGATACGATCAAGATCCTCGCGGGCCTGCGCACCGCGTTCGAGGACCATCACAAGGTCAAATACACCCCCGATGCGATCAAGTCGGCGGTGGAGCTGAGCTCGCGCTACATCAACGACCGCAAGCTGCCCGACAAGGCGATCGACGTGATCGACGAGGTTGGCGCGATGCAGATGCTGGTGCCGCCGTCGAAGCGCAAGAAGACGATCACGCCGAAGGAGATCGAGGCGGTGATCGCGACGATGGCGCGCATCCCGCCGAAATCGGTCTCGACCGACGACACCAAGACGCTCGCCAATCTCGAGACCGACTTGAAGCGTGTCGTGTTCGGGCAGGACAAGGCGATCGAGGTGCTCGCTTCGGCGATCAAGCTCAGCCGCGCCGGCCTGCGCGATCCCGAAAAGCCGATCGGCAATTACCTGTTCACCGGCCCGACCGGCGTCGGCAAGACCGAGGTGACCAAGCAGCTCGCCGAGCTGCTGGGCATCCCGCTCCAGCGCTTCGACATGTCCGAATATATGGAGCGCCACAGCGTCAGCCGCCTGATCGGCGCGCCTCCGGGCTATGTCGGTTACGATCAGGGCGGCCTGCTCACCGACGCGATCGACCAGCAGCCGCATTGCGTGCTGCTGCTCGACGAGGTCGAGAAGGCGCATCCCGACCTGTTCAACATCCTGTTGCAGGTGATGGACAACGGCAAGCTGACCGATCACCACGGCAAGACCGTCGATTTCCGCAACGTCATCCTGGTGATGACGACCAATGCCGGCGCGTCCGACATGGCGCGCGAGAGCATCGGCTTTGGCGAGATGAGCCGCGAGGATGTTCAGGAAGACGCGGTGAAGAAGCTCTTCACCCCCGAATTCCGCAACCGCCTCGATGCGATCGTGCCGTTCGATTATCTGCCGCCCAAGGTGGTCGAGCGGGTGGTGGAGAAGTTCATCCTCCAGCTCGAGCTCCAACTGGCCGATCGTAGCGTGCATATCAGCCTCGACGACGGAGCCAAGGCGTGGCTCACCGAGCGCGGCTATGACAAGCTCTATGGCGCTCGCCCGATGGGCCGCCTGATCCAGGAGAAGATCAAGCAGCCGCTGGCCGAGGAATTGCTGTTCGGCAAGCTCGTCCATGGCGGCGAAGTCGAGGTGAAGCTGAAGGACGGTGCGCTGACCTTCGCGATCACTCCCGCGGCGCCCAAGCCGCCCAAGAAGGGCGGCGGCAAGAAGACCGTCGCGGCCAAGGCCAAGTAACCCAAAGAGGGGCGGGATCGCTCCCGCCCCTTCATCCGATCAGGTCAGGCCGCCAGCGCTGCACCGGACAGGCTGCGCGCAGCATCGAGCGCCGCCGCCATGCCGGCCACCCGCGCCTCGTCGCCCATCGCCAGCCCTTCGGCCACGATGAACTCGGGGACGATCCCAATGAAGCCGAACACCGCCTTGAGATAGGTCTCGGCATGTTCGAACGCTGCAGCCGGCGAACCTTCGCTGTAGAGGCCGCCGCGCGTCAACGCGACGATCACCCGCTTGCTGCCGGCAAGACCCTCTGGCCCTTCCGGCCCGTAACGGAACGTCTGGCCGCTGATCAGGATACGGTCCAGCCATGCCTTGAGTTGGCTCGGGATGCCGAAATTGTAGAAGCCGGCACCGATCACGACGACATCGGCCGCCAGAAAAGCCTGAAGTTCGGCATTGGCAGCCGGATCACCGAGCAGGTCGAGCGTCAGATGCGGCAGCGGCGCGGCGGCAAGATCGCGATAATTGGTTTCGATCGCCGGATTTTCGGTGTTCAGCCGCTCAACGATGGCTGCGCTGACCGCGCGGCTGGCCGAAACAGAACCGGTGATGCTGGAATCGATGTGAAGCAGTTTCATGGGTCAATTTTCCTGGTCTGGATTTGTGACCAGGACTAGCTATGTAACCACCCCAAGCGCGCCAAGAACGCATATTTTTGAGGCCAGGTCACATGCCTATGACTTCCCATTCGCCCTCTCACTCCCCGGGAAGTCGCGAATGCCAGACCATCACCAGCATCCTTGCGCGCGTCGGCGACAAATGGACCGTGTTGGTGGTGATGACGCTGTACCAGCGGCCGCATCGCTTCAACGAACTCAAGCGCGCGGTCGAGGGGATCTCGCAACAGATGCTGACCCGTACCGTGAAGGCGCTCGAACGCGACGGACTGGTCGCTCGGACCGTCCATCCGACGGTGCCGCCGCAGGTCGAGTACCGGCTCACCGATCTGGGCCATTCGCTCTCGGAACCGGTGATGCAACTCGGCGCCTGGGCAGCTGGAAACCTGCCCGCCATCTATGCCAATCGCGACCGCTACGACCGCTCAAACGCCGATTGAGCCGGGTATCCGCATCGCAAGAAACGGTCCTAACGCACCATTATCTTTACCAGTTGTTCGCCGTCTCGGCGTAGACCGCGTTCATGGTTCGTGGCTTTGCCGCCCTCCTCGGAACGCTGCTCGCGGCGCTGATGCTGCTCGCGGCCCCGGCGCGCGCCCAAATCGCGAATCTCGGCGCCGGCCAGGTTGGCCAGCCACTCAGCGTATGCGTGCTGCGCGCGCAGCCGGGCGACGATCCCGCCC
>CAYOXO010000069.1:0-21295 GCA_964407945.1 uncultured Stakelama sp. | reverse complement strand
GGCGAAGTTCGCATCGCGGTCAAGGCGCTCGGCCTCAATCGGGCCGAGAGCATGAATCGCTCGGGCAGCTACATCATCGATCCCATCTTCCCCGCCCGGCTCGGCTCGGAGGCTGCGGGGGTGATCGACGCGGTCGGCCCGGACGTCGCCGGCCTCGCCCCCGGGGATCGCGTCGCGGTGGTCCCGGCGTTCAGCTATCACGACTACGGCCTCTACGGCGATCTCGTCCTCGCCCCCGCGCGCGCCACGGTGAAGCTGCCCGGCGACCTGAGCTTCACCGACGCCGCCGCCGTCTGGATGGCCTATGTCACCGCCTGGGGTGCGTTGATCGACACCGCAGACCTCAAGGCGGGTGAGACCGTGCTGATCCCCGCCGCGTCGAGCAGCGTCGGCCTCGCCGCGATTCAGGTCGCCAACGCCATCGGCGCGATCCCGGTCGCGCTTACCCGCACCACCGCCAAGGCCGCTCTGCTGCACGAAGCCGGCGCCGCCCACGTCATCGTGACGGACACAGCCGATCTCGTGGCCGAAGTCCGTCGCATCACCGGCGGCACCGGCGCGCGCGTCGTCTTCGATCCGGTGGGCGGTCCCGCGTTCGCCCAGCTCGCTACCGTCACCGCCGAGCGCGGCATCCTCATCGTCTATGGCGCGCTCGATACCCGCGCGACGCCCCTCCCCGTCGGCGACGTACTCGGCCGCAGCCTCACCGTCCGTGGCTATCTGATCTTCGAGGCATCGCAGGACGATGCCAGGCTCGCCGCAGCGACGGCCTTCATCCTCGACGGCCTCGCCGGCGGCGTGCTGCGCCCACGCATCGACTGCATCTTCCCGTTCGAAGCGATCGCCGATGCCCATCGTCATCTCGAAGGCAACGGCCAGATCGGCAAGATCGTCGTGACGGTCTAGCCAGGCGTGCGCGGCAGCGGTGTACAATTCCGCTGTCGCGCACGCCGCGCGCCGGGCTAATCACAGCGCATGCGATGCTCATCCCTGTGGCGCGCCCTCGCGCTGATGCTGTCCGTGTTCTTCGCCGTGACGGCACAGGCGGAGGAGACGCCTTCGCGCATTGCCTTTGTCGGCGCCAATGTCGTGCCGATGGACCGCGAACGCGTGCTGCGGGACCAGATCGTGCTGGTTGAGAATGGTCGCATCGCCGCGATCGGTCCGAAGGTCGTCATCCCCGCCGACGCGCACCGGATCGATGCCCGCCGCCTGTGGCTCAGCCCCGGCCTCGCCGATCTGCACACCCATGTCCACACGCGCGACGATCTCGCCATCTACCTCTCCTATGGCGTCACCACCGTGCTGCACATGGGCGAGGCATCGAACGCCTTTGCCGGCCGCACCCGCATCGCCGCCAATGAGGGGAGCATTCCCGCACCGCATATCTACACCGCGCTCGCGATCGACGGGTCACCGCGCTACGGCCATCTCGTCGTCACCAATGCGGAAGAGGCGCGCGCCGCCGTGCTGCTCGCCCGCGCCAACGGCTATGCCTTCATCAAGGTGTACAACAACCTCTCGGCCGATGCCTTCGCCGCGCTCGCCGCCGCAGGCCGCGAATTCGGTATCCCGCTCGTCGGCCACACCGTTACCGCGATGGGCGGGCTCGATCGCCAGCTCGCCGCGGGCCAGTTGCTCGTCGCCCATGCCGAAGAGTTCATCTACAGCCACTTCTTCGCACCCGACTTCGATTCCGGCCAGAGCGTCCCGCCCGACAGCGCCATCCCCGGCGCGATTGCGCTGGTGAAGCGCCACAACGCCTTCGTCACCGCCGATCTCGTCACCTACCGAACGATCGCGCAGCAATGGGGCAAGCCCGCCGCCGTCCAGGCCTGGCTCGCCAGCCCGGAGGCGCGCCTGCTTTCGCCACGCTACCGGCTCGACTGGCCCAATGCCGGCTATGACCGGCGCAGCGGCGACCTCATGCCCCGCTCCGCCTTTCTCGCCCGTCTGGTCAAGGCATTCGCCGACGCGGATATTCCGCTGGTCGCCGGCACCGACGCCCCGACCATCCCCGGTCTGTTCATCGGCGATTCGCTCCACCAGAATCTCGCACTGCTCGAAGGCGCGGGCCTGACCCGTTATCAGGCGCTCGCCACGCTCACCCGCAGCGCCGGCGCCTTCATCGCCCGTGCCCGCCCCAGCGAAACGCCCTTCGGCACGATCGCGCCCGGCGTGCGCGCCGACCTCGTCCTCACCCGCGCCAACCCGCTCGACGACCTGTCGACGCTGCGCCGGCCGCTCGGGGTGATGACGCATGGCGTCTGGCGCGACCGTGCCGCGCTCGACGCGCTGATCGCGCCCATCGCCGATCGATACGCGGCGCGCTAGGCGACCTTCGCGACCCCCAGCCGCGGAATCTCGATCGCGGGACAGCGGTCCATCACCACCTTCAGCCCCGCCGCCTCGGCGCGCTCGGCGGCTTCGTCGTTGACGATCTGGAGCTGCATCCACACCGCCTTCGCGCCGACGGCGATCGCCTCATCCACCGCCTCGCCCGCGGCCAGCGGGCGGCGGAAGATATCGACGATATCTACGGCCAAGCCGATGTCCGCCAGTGCGCCGAAGACATATTCACCGTGAAGATGCTCGCCGACGATCTGCGGGTTGACCGGGATCACCCGATATCCGCGCCCCTGCAGGAACTTCATCACGCCATAGCTCGGCCGGTCGGGCCGGTCGGACGCGCCGACCATCGCGATCGTTCGCGCGCCTTCAAGCAGGGCCTTGATATCCTCGTCGCGGGTAAGTGGCATGTTCAGCCTCCGTTGGCGCTCAGCCAGCTATCGACCCGCGCTGCTATCCCACTGAACGCCGCCGCCTCGGGCCCGTTCCCCGCCACCGGCGGCGTGCCCGCGTCCGACGCGGTGCGGATCGCAATGTCGAGCGGAATCCGCCCCAGAAACGGCACACCCAGCTTGGTCGCTGCAGCCTCGGCGCCGCCCTGCCCGAAGGGATCGGACACCTCGCCGCAATGCGGACAGGCATAGCCCGCCATATTCTCAATGAGGCCGATCACCGGGATTCCGGCCTTGGCGAACAGATCGATCGCGCGCGTCGCGTCGATCAGCGCCAGGTCCTGCGGGGTCGAGACGATCACCGCACCCGCCGGCCGGTGCTTCTGGATCATCGTCAGCTGCACGTCGCCCGTGCCCGGCGGCAGGTCGAGCACCAGCGCCTCTGCCGCACCCCAGTTGGCATCGACCAGCTGGGTCAGCGCGCCCGCGATCATCGGCCCGCGCCACGCGATCGCCTGCCCCTCGGCGACCAGCCCGCCCATCGACAGCATCGGCACGCCATAGGGCGTCGCGAGCGGCACCAGCTTCTTGTCGTGCGCCTCGGGCTTGCGGCCCTCGATCCCCATGATCTTGGGCTGCGACGGGCCATAGATGTCGGCATCGACCAGTCCCACGCGTCGCCCCAACCGCGCCAGCCCGATCGCCAGGTTGGCCGACACGGTCGACTTGCCTACCCCGCCCTTGCCGCTCGCCACCGCGATCAGCTTGCGGTTCACCCGCTGTGCGGTCCGCGCGATCCGCACTTCCTCGATCCCCGGCAGCGCCGCCGCCGCGCGGATATCGGCCTCGAGCGCGTCCTGTGCCGCCTCGGGCAGCCCGGTCACGTCGAGGATGATGCTCGCCCGCGTGCCTTCCACCCGCACCGTGGCGCGCCCGGCGGCGACGGGGGCAAGGACGGCTTCGATCTCGGTTCTTTCGGTCATGGCCGCGCAGATAGGGGGAGTTTGCGGCAAGCGAAAGCCGCACCGGCCCGCTCCCCCGCCCAGCCACCCCTCAAAGATACCCTGAAGTGGGTGGCCGGGCGGGGGAGCGGGCGGAGCAGCCCAAGGTTCCGGCGATGCGCAGCATCGGTGGAAAGGCTGCGGAGGGCGGTGCGGTTTCCAATCAAACAAAGCGCCTGCCCACTGTAAATCCGCGGATCGCCCCCTATAAAGACTGTCATGGCGAAGCTGAGTGGTTGGATCGCGCGCGCCCCCGGACTGTGGGGCGTGCTGCAAAATGAGAACAAGGGCCCCCAGAGTCCGTGGGGCGGGGGCAAGGGCGGCAATGACGGCGGCGACGCCGGCAAGGGCGGCGGCGACGGCGACAATGGCGGCCCGCGCAACCCTTGGGCGTTCCCGCCCGAGGGCAAGCGCGGCGGCCGCAGCAGCGTCACCAGCCTCGACGATTTCCTGAAGCGCGCCCGCAAGGGCGGCGGCGGTGGCGGCGGCGGTCTCCCCGGCAGCGTTCCTTCGCGCCCGGTGATCTTCGGCGGGATCGGCATCCTGCTCCTGTTGTGGATCGGCTTCACCAGCATCCACGTCATCGCGCCGGAGCAGCGCGCCGTCGTTGCCTTGTTCGGCAAATATTCGCGAACGATGGAGCCCGGCATCAACTGGACCCTGCCCGCGCCGATCGAAGGCGTGAAGAAGATCGACGTGCAGGCGATCCGCACCGAGGATTTCCCTGCGACCAGCGGCGAAAATCTGATGCTGACGCAGGATCAGAACATCGTCGATCTCGCCTATTCGGTGCGCTGGGACATCCAGAATCCGGAAGATTTCGTGTTCCAGATCGCCAATCCACAACAGACCGTGCGCGCGACCGCCGAAAGCGCGATGCGCGCCGCGGTGGCGGGCGTCACGCTCAACGACGCGATCGGCCCCGGCCGTACCGTGATCGAGGCCCGCGTGCAGCAGGCAACCCAGGCGATCCTCGACGAATATAATTCGGGTATCCGCATCCAGAGCGTCGCGATCCGCGGTGCCGCGGCACCGGGCGCCGTGGACGAGGCGTTCAAGCAGGTCACTGCTGCCCAGCAGGAATCGGAAGGCGCCCGTAACCGCGCGCGCGCCTATGCGCAGCAGGTCATCGCCGGAGCGCAGGGTCAGACCGCCGAGTTCGACAAGATCTACGAACAGTACAAGCTGGCGCCGGAGGTTACGCGCCGCCGCCTTTATTATGAAACGATGGAGGCCGTGCTGGCGAAGTCGAACAAGACGATCGTCGAGACCAACGGCGTGACCCCCTATCTCCCGCTTCCCGCCGCGCGCGGGGGATCGACGCAGCCCTCGGTCCAGCAAGGCCAGCAGCAGGGAGGCGCCCAGTGAACGGCGTCCTCAACCGGCCCGTCCTGCTCGGCGGCCTCGCCCTCGTCATCCTCTTCCTGCTCTTGAGCACGGTCGCGATCGTGCCCGAGACCAAGCAGGCGGTGATCCTGCGCTTCGAACAGCCGGTGCGCACCATCAACCAGTGGCAGCCGGGCGAACAGTTCGGCCGCACCACCGGCGCCGGCCTGATCGCGCGCTGGCCGCTGATGGAGCGCATCGTCTGGGTCGACAAGCGCGTGCTCGACATCGAGCTCGAGAACCAGCCGGTGCTCTCGACCGACCAGCTGCGCCTCGAAGTGGACGCGTTCGCGCGCTTCCGCGTCGTCGATCCGCTGCGCATGGTCGTCACCGCGGGGACCGAGACCCGCGTCGCCGACCAGCTCAAGCCGCTGTTCAGCTCCGCGCTCCGCGCCGAGCTCGGCAAGCGTCCCTTCGCCTCGCTGCTCAGCCCCGAGCGGACCGTCGTGATGGACAATATCCAGGCCGGTCTTCAGCGCTACGCCAGCCAATATGGCGTCCAGATCGTGGACGTGCGCATCAAGCATGCCGACCTGCCCGACGGCAGCCCGCTCGAATCGGCGCTGCAGCGGATGCGCACCGCGCGCGAGCAGGAGGCGACGACGATCCGCGCCAACGGACAGAGGGACGCACAGATCATCCAGGCCGAGGCCAACGCCCGCGCCGCACAGATCTATGCGACGAGCTTCAACAAGGATCCGCAATTCTACGATTTCTGGCGCGCGATGCAGTCGTACCGCACGACCTTCATCGGCAGTCCGAACCAGAAGCAGGGCGAGACGTCGATCATCCTGTCGCCCGACAATGACTATCTGCGCGAATTCAGGGGGAAGGGTCGTTGATGATGGGGCCGGTGCGGCACGATTCAGCCCCGCTGAATTGAAACGCACCGGCTGAACCGAACAACTTTCGGTTCGTTCATATTCAATCGCCGTTCAGCTATCCTAGGTGAGTAACACACGCATGACTGATCTCCAGCCCGGCAAAGGCCCGATGACCAAGAGCAAACTCAAAGGAACCGCCCCCGTGCGTTATGCATATGCGATCACCTCCGCGCTGCTGATCGGCGGCGCGAGTGCGGCACTCGTCCTGCAGACCCCTGCCGGCGCGCAGACCGCACAGAACGAGCCGGGCGCAATCCAGGCCGGCGCCCCGCGCGCCGGCGCGCCGATGAGCTTTGCGGACATGGTGTCCAAGCTTCAGCCGGCAGTCGTCAACATCTCGACCACGCAGCGCGTACAGGTCCAGACCAATCCGTTCGCAGGTACCCCGTTCGGCGATCTGTTCGGCGGCCAGCAGGGCGGCGGTCGCCCGGTGACGCGCCAGGCCGAATCGCTCGGCTCGGGCTTCATCATCTCGGCCGACGGCTATATCGTCACCAACAACCATGTGATCTCGGCCGGCCAGCGCGGCGCGGTGGTCGAATCGATCAAGGTGATCCTCGCGGATCGCAAGGAATACACCGCCAAGCTGATCGGCCGCGACGTCGAATCCGACCTCGCCGTGCTCAAGATCGAAGGCACCAACCTGCCCTTCGTCCGGCTCGGCAATTCCGATCAGTCGCGCGTCGGCGACTGGGTGGTCGCGATCGGCAACCCGTTCGGCCTCGGCGGTTCGGTGACCGCGGGCATCATCTCGGCGGTGCATCGCCCGACCGGCCAGGCCGGCCCGTTCGATCGCTTCATCCAGACCGACGCCTCGATCAACCGCGGCAACTCCGGCGGTCCGCTGTTCGACCTCAACGGCAATGTGATCGGCATCAACTCGCAGATCTATTCGCCCACCGGCGGCAATGTCGGCATCGGCTTTGCGATCCCCGCGACCGAGGCAAAGCCGATCCTCGACACGCTGATGAAGGGCGCAGCCGTCCAGCGCGGCTATCTCGGCGTCGGCATCCAGCCGCTCAGCGAAGATCTCGCCAAGTCGTTCGGCGTGCCCAAGGGCAAGGGCGAACTCGTCTCGCGCGTCGAGCCGGGTGAAGCCGCAGCCAAGGCCGGCATCAAACAGGGCGACATCATCACCAAGGTCGACGGCAAGGACGTCACCCCCGATCAGACCCTCTCCTTCCTCACCGCGAGTGTCCGTCCCGGCACGCGCGTACCGATCGAACTGGTCCGCGACGGCAAGACCATGACGCTCCAGCTCACTGCCGGCACCCGTCCGCCGGCCGACCAGCTCGCCGGCTTCGATCCGGATGCCGAGGAAGGCACACAGGGCGACAGCGAACAGGGCACGCAGGCTGCAGCCGCATCGCTCGGCATCAATGTCACCGCACTGACCCCACAAATCGCGCGCAGCGTTGGTGTCGATCCCGAAACCAAGGGTGTCGTCGTGGTCGGTGTCGATCCGTCGAGCGACGCCGCGCAGAAGGCGATCGCCCGCGGCTTCGTGATCGCGTCGGTCAACCGCGCGCCGGTGACGACTCCCGCCGAGTTCAACGCAGCGGTCGCTCGCGCGAAGAGCGGCGGCGCCAACCAGGTCGTGCTCTACGTCATGCGCCGTGGCGGCATCGGCGGCTATGTCGTCGTCGATTTCGCCAAGTGATCGCGCAGGCATATTTTGCACTGACCTGACCGTTTTCCCCGTTATGCTGATCGCCTGTGATTCAGGAGTTCGGCATGACGGGTGAGACGGAGCTTTTCATCGGAGCCGGCGCAGGCGGCGGCCAGCGTCAGGCACTCGTCCTCAAGCGCGCCAACCGCCACGGGCTGATCGCGGGCGCGACCGGCACCGGCAAGACGGTGACGCTTCAGGGCCTCGCCGAAAGCTTCAGCCGCGCGGGCGTGCCGGTCTTCGCCGCCGATGTGAAGGGCGACCTCTCCGGCCTCGGCATGGCCGGTTCCGCCACCGCCAAGCCGCATGAGGCGTTCGCTGCCCGCGCCGCCGAGATCGGCGATACCGAATGGAAATACGCCGCCGCGCCGGTCCAGTTCTGGGATCTGTTCGGCGAGCAGGGCCACCCCGTCCGCACCACCGTTTCCGAGATGGGCCCGCTGCTCCTGTCGCGCCTGATGGGCCTCAACGACGTGCAGGAAGGCGTGCTCGCCATCGCCTTCCAGGTCGCCGACGATGACGGCCTGCTCCTCCTCGACCTCGACGATCTCCAGTCGATGCTGGTCCATTGCGCCGAGCGCGCCGATGAGCTGACCGCGAAATACGGCAACGTCGCCAAGACCAGCGTCGGCGCGATCCAGCGCCAGTTGCTTCAGCTGCGCAGCGAAGGCGGCGCGCATTTCTTCGGCGAGCCCGCGCTCGACATCAACGATTTCATCAAGCTGGACGAGAATGGCCAGGGCGTGGTCAACGTCCTCGCCGCCGACAAGCTGATGGCCTCGCCGCGGCTCTATGCCACCTTCCTGCTGTGGCTGCTGTCGGAGCTGTTCGAGACGCTTCCCGAGGTCGGCGACCCCGACAAGCCCAAGCTCGTCTTCTTTTTCGACGAGGCGCACCTGCTGTTCGAGGAGGCACCCAAGGCGCTGCTCGACAAGGTCGAACAGGTCGTCCGCCTGATCCGCTCCAAGGGCGTCGGCGTCTATTTCGTCACTCAGAACCCGATCGACATTCCCGAGGATGTCGCCGGCCAGCTCGGCAACCGCGTCCAGCACGCGCTGCGCGCCTTCACCCCGCGCGAGCAGAAGGCGATCAAGTCCGCCGCCGAAACCTTCCGCGCCAATCCCGGCGTCGATGTCGTGACCGCGATCACCGAACTGAAGGTCGGCGAGGCGCTGGTGTCGCTGCTGATGGCCGATGGCGCGCCCTCCCCGGTCGAACGCACCCTGATCAAGCCGCCCTGTTCGCGCGTCGGCCCGGTGACGCCGGAAGAGCGCAAGGTGCTGATCGACACCGACATCGTCGGCAGCAAATATGACACCCCGCTCAACCGCGAATCCGCGCACGAGCTGCTCACCGCCAAGGGCGCCGAGGCCGCCGCCGCGGCTGCAGAGGCAAAGGCGACCACCGAAGCCGAAAAGGCGGCCGCTCTTCAGGCCAAGGAAGATGCGCGTCTTGCCAAGGAGGCTGAGCGCGCCCGCCTTGCCGCCCAGCGCGACGCCGATCGTCAGGCCCGGCTCGATGCACAGGCGCAGCGTGCGGCAGAGCGGGAGGCGGCAAACAATCCGTGGAACCGCGCGATCAAGTCCGCGACCCAGTCCGCCTCCTCCGCCGCCGGCCGCGCCGTCGCGGGCGAGGTGTCGAAGGCGATCTTCGGCAAGAAGTCGGGTGCCGGCGCCAGCGTCGTCGGCGGCATCGTCCGCGGTATCCTCGGCGGATTGTTCAAGGGCTGAAGCGCCCGCCCGTCGCGCGCGTCTCGATTGTGGCTACGCCTTCACCAGAAAGGTGAACGTATATCTGCGCAAATCACCAACTTCGACTGCACCTTGTTCTCCTTTCCCCATGGGGTAGCCCGGGTTCCACGTGGAACCCATTTGGTTAAAATAGGAGCTACATCACAGCCAATAACGACTGGATCGAGACGAACGCGAACGCCACCGAACTGTCCGCGACGCCATAGGGGATGAAAATCCGGTCCCCGTGCCGCAACGCCCCGCACGAATAGACGACATTGGGGACATAGCCTTCGCGATCCTGGTCGGCCGCGGCCAGGATCGGCTCGCGCGTCCGCCCGATCACCTTCGACGGATCGTCCTTGTCGAGCAGAGCTGCACCGATCGAATATTTGCGCATCGCGCCGACGCCATGGGTCAGCATCAGCCAGCCCTCGTCGAGCTCGATCGGCGGGCCGCAATTGCCCATCTGCACCAGCTCCCACGGATATTTGGGCTGGATCAGCTTCTCGCCCTCGTCCCAATGGGTCAGCGTGTCGGACGCGATCAGATAGATGTTCTCGCCGTCCTGCCGGCCGATCATCATGTACTTGCCGCCGACCTTGCGCGGGAACAGCCCCATCCCCTTGTTGCGCGCGGCGCTTCCGGTCATCGGCACCAGGTCGAACTCGCGCCAGTCGCGCGTGCGCAGCATCTCCGACTGGATCTGCGACCCGTTATAGGCGGTATAGGTGCCCAGCCATTCCTCGCTGCCGTCGTCGTGCCGGAAACGAACCAGACGCATGTCCTCAAGCCCGTTGGATTGCGCCTTGGTGATCGGGAACAGCAACGTGCCCGACAGCGTCGAATCGCGATGCCGATAGACCGTCACCGCCCCCTCGGGCGCCTCCAGCTCGTCGCCTATCGCGTCCGCCGCGGTAGCGAAGGGCGGCTCGGGCGCCAGCGTCAGTTCGTTCCGGTCGGTGATGATCCCCTCGCGAAACGCGACCGAGGAGATATGCCCTTCTCCCACCGCGCGCAGGCTCATCAGGATGCGCAAGCTGCCCTTGGGCATACCGCTCTGGTCGTGGTGCGGCACCGCGCTCGGGTTCATCAGCGCGGCGGCGGCATAGCTGTATTCGTGGCAGAAATAGGCGCCGATCAGCTGGCGCTTCTCGTCCCCGATCCTGCTGCCGTCGAGGCCGAGCTGCGCCTCGACCTCGTCATAGCGGGTCATGAACACGCGCCGCGTCTGCCAGTGCCGCGCTTCGAAATCCTTGAGCACCGTTTCCAGCTGCGCGCGCGCTTCGCCCGGCGACATGTCCAGTACCGCCCTGACCAGCCGTTCGGTCCGGCTCGGCGCGCCACCGTTCGATGCGGCCCAGGCGATGTGAAAGGGACGCACCACCACGCGCGACGGGTCTGCGCGGAGCCGTAATGGGTGCTGGAACAGGTCGAGCATCATTCCCCCGACTTGGATCCGCCGTCGCGTCGTTCAGGCCCTATGCGACGGCCTTTCGTGGCCCTGCCATGATTTCGGCGCGCTTTGAAATAGCCGAGATAGCACAGTTCGCCAGCTGGAGCGCCAGGATCGACTCGGCGCCCTGATTGTGATTGACCCCACTTGGCGTCAGTCCGTCGAAGCAGCCGCCGTCGCGTGCACTCGCCAGCGGCAGGCCCAGATCATTCTGCCCCAGATACCAGCGATAGGCCTGCATCGCCGCATCGGCCCAGCGTTGCGCATCCGTTGCCTCCCACGCGGCAAGGCAGGCGTCGATCGTCGCCTGCGCCTCCAGCGGCTGCTGGTCGAACGGCAGCGGATCGCCATAGGCGCGCCCGAAACCGTCGGTGCCAACCGCCCGGAAGGCTCCATCCGGCGCGGTCTGCCGCGCATTGATCCAGTCGAGCGTCCTGAGACCGCATGCCAGCAAATCCCTGCGTCCCATAGCCACCCCGGCACGGATCAACGCCTCGGGCAGGCGGGCATTGTCATAGGCGAGCACGGTCTCGAACCATTCCCAGTCGGGCCTGCGCGCTTCGGCGAGCAGCTCCATCAGTTTGCCGCCGAACCGCTCGAGCATGTCGCACGCCAGCCTGTGGCCCGGATGCGCCTCCACCATCGCCGCGGCACCCAGCATCGCAAAGGCCAGCGCGCGCGGACTGCCGAACTCGAAGCTCATTCGTGCAGTTTCGTCGAACAACATCCGCGCCCAGTCGCGATACCTGGCGTCATGCCCTTCCGACGCGGTCACGCCGAGCGCCCATAAGGTGCGCCCGTTCGAATCCTCCGACCCTGCTTCCTCGCACCATTGCCGGTCGAAGGTCATGAAGTTGCGGAAACGGCGCCTGTCGGGATTCCACGCGAACTGGACGAACGCGGCATAGACACTGGTCCACTTGTCGCGCTCGGTGGCGGACAGCGGGTCGATGCGGTGCATCAGGATCAGCGCGCGCGCATTGTCGTCGATGCAATAGCCGTGGCGGCGATCGGGCACCGACAGGATCGAATGCTGGAACATGCCGGTCCCGTCGCTCATGCGCTCGACCGCACGGAAATCCGGCGCCAGTGGCGCCAGCGCCGCGCCGACCGCCGCGATCCGCTTCGGGCGCGCAAGCAGCGCCGCAGCGATCTGCTCCATCGCGGCCTCGGCCAGGCGCGGCCAGATCATCGACCGGCCCCGCGCATAGGCACGCTGCATCAACGCCGTACGCCGGTCATCGTCGTCGAGAAGACCGGTGATCGCCTGCGCAAAGCCCTCGCTGTCGCCCGCCGCGACCAGCACACCGTGATCGTCGGCCAGGATCTCGCTGGCATGGGCATAGGGCGTCGAAACCACCGGTTTGCCCACTGCGACAGCATAAGACAGCGTGCCGGAGGTGATCTGCGCCAGATTGGGATAGGGCGTGACATAGATGTCCGCGGCCTGAAGATAGTCGAGCAACTCCTCCTGCTCGACGAAGCGGTCGATGAAAGCGACGTTGCGCTCGACCCCCAATTCGACAGCAAGCGCGTGGAGTCGGTCGCGATAAATCTCGCCCTCACGCTCGGCGAGATTCGGGTGGGTCGTCCCAAGCACCACATAGAGCGCATCGGGATGTTGCGCGGCGATGGCCGGCATCGCGGCGATCACCGTTTCGATCCCCTTGCTGGGCGCGAGCAGCCCGAAGGTCAGGATCACCTCCCGCCCTTCCCACCCGAAGCGCGCCTTGAACGCGGCAGGATCGGCGAGTGGGCGGTCGGGCACACCATGCGGGATCATCGCCAGCTTGCGCGGATCGACATCATGTACGCGGCGCAGGATTTCACACCCCTTGTCGGCCATCACGATCACGCGCGCGGCACGGCGCAGCAGCGCATCCATTACCCGGCGCTGATCGTCGCTGGGATTCTCGAGTACCGTGTGCAGCGTAACGACTACAGGCAGCGTCGTCCGCTCCAGCAACGTAATCAGATGCCCGCCCGCCGCTCCGCCGAAGATGCCGTATTCATGCTGGACCCAAATCGCCTGTGCACCCGAATTCTCGATCCGGCCCGCCACCTCGATATAGGCCGAGCGCTCATGCTGGGGGATCGATCCGGTGACCTCGGGGGGATAGGCATAGCGGCCGGGATGATCGTCCATCGCCCACACATCCACCTGCATATCGGGGAAACGTGCCTTGAGCGCGCTACAGGTGTGCGTGGTGTATGTCGCGATCCCGCATTTGCGCGGAAGGAAGTTGCCGATCAGCGCGATGTGATCGAGCCGAGTCGGCTGGTCCGGCGCCATCCCGAAACTCCCTTCGTTTCAGCAGGATCGATTGGACGCAGGCGCGCCCGTTCGCTCTCCCAACGTCAGGCGGGTGAGGATGGTTGCAATCATGTCGGCGACATCGCGATTCAGCGACGAAGCGCGCGGGTTGAGGGATCAGCCGCGTCCGCGATAGCCGGGAACGTCCTGAGCGGGGATCCAGACCCCCTCCGGCTGCACGCCGGACTGCCAGAACACATCGATCGGGATGCCGCCGCGCGGATACCAATATCCGCCGATGCGCAGCCATTTTGGCTTCATCTCGTCGAACAGCCGCTGGCCGATGCCGACGGTGCAGTCTTCATGGAAGGCGCCGTGGTTGCGGAAGCTGCCGAGAAACAGCTTCAGCGACTTGGATTCGACGATCGTCTCGCCTGGCACATAGTCGATCACCAGATGCGCAAAATCGGGCGCGCCGGTGATCGGGCAGAGCGAGGTGAATTCGGGCGCGGCGAAGCGCACCAGATAGTCGGTGCCCGCACGCGGATTGGGGACATAATCGAGCGCCGCCTCTTCTGGAGATGCGGGAAGCGCGCTCTGCTGGCCAAGATGTTTGGGGTTCATGCGCGCCATTTAGGTGCTTGAATCGGGTTCGGCAAAGCCGAACCGGTTGCGGTATCAACGCGCTCCCCCACTCGACGCGGCAAGAACCGCGGATTACCAAGGGGAAATGGACGCTCTGGTCACTACGCAATGGCTCGCAGGCGAGCTCTCCGCCCCCGATCTCCGAATTCTCGACGCCACATGGTTCCTGCCTGCCGAGGACCGGGATGCCGCAGCGGAGTTCGCGGCCGGGCATATTCCCGGTGCGGTGTTCTTCGACATTAACGCCATCGCCGATCAATCCAGTTCACTTCCGACAATGCTGCCGTCGCCGGAGCAGTTCGCGGCACAGATCGGCGCGCTCGGCGTCGCGACCGGGGACCGCGTCGTCCTCTACGACAATGCGCCCCATCACACCGCCACCCGGGCCTGGTGGATGCTGCGCAGCTTCGGGATCGACGCGGCGATCGTCGATGGCGGTCTCGCCAAATGGAAAGCGGAAGGCCGCCGCGTTCTCAGCGGAAAGCCGGCTCCTTCACCCGCCACAGTCGCTGTCCACCAAAACGCCACGCTCGTCCGCACGCTCGATCAGGTAAAGGCGAACCTCACCAGCCATGCCGAGCAATTGGTCGATGCCCGTTCGGCGGTCCGCTTCACGGGTCAGGAGGCGGAAACCCGCCCGGGTCTCGCAAGCGGGCACATTCCGGGCAGCGCCAACATCCCCTATTCGTCCTTCTTCAACCCCGACGGGACGTGGAAGCATATTCCCACTCTCCGTTTGCTGTTCGAGGATGAAGGGATCGAGGTCGAACGCCCGGTGATCGCCACCTGCGGCTCGGGGATCAGCGCCGCGGTCGTGGTGTTCGCGCTCCACCTGCTCGGCCACCCTGCCGCGCTCTATGACGGCAGCTGGACCGAATGGGGCGCCGACCCCACCACGCCCAAGGCGACAGGTGCGGCGTGAGCGGTTCAGATAGGAAGAAGGGTGACGGGACACGTGTCGTCAGCGCTGGCCGCCGGCCCGAATGGACTCAAGGCATCGTCAATCCGCCGGTATGGCGTGCCTCCACCATTCTCTACGACACCGTCGCCGACCTGCGCGCCGGCGCCGGCCGCGACACGCATCATCGCCTGTTCTACGGCCGCCGCGGCACGCCGACCCAATGGAGCCTCGCCGAGGCGCTGACCGAGCTCGAGCCGGGCGCGGAAGCGACTTTTCTCTATCCGTCAGGCGTCGCCGCGGTCTCTGCCGCCTTGCTCTCGGTCCTGTCGCCCGGCGACGAGCTGCTGCTCGCCGACAGCGTCTATGACCCGACGCGCAGCTTCGCGACGACCTTCTTGAAGCGCTTCGGCGTCACCACCCGCTTCTACGATCCGATGATCGGCGGCGGCATCGCCGACCTCATCACCGACAAGACTCGCGCCATCTTCATGGAAGCGCCGGGCAGCCTGACCTTCGAAGTGCAGGATGTTCCGGCGATCGTCGCCGCAGCCAAGGCGCGCGGCGTCGTCACGCTGCTCGACAACACCTGGGCAACGCCCCTGCTGTTCCCGGCGATCGAGAAGGGCATCGACCTCACCATCCTTGCCTGCACCAAATATGTCGTCGGTCATTCGGACGTGATGCTGGGCAGCGTCACGACCACCGCGGAGCATTGGCAGCAGCTGCGCGCCACCAGCTTCCAGCTCGGCCAGACCGCCAGCCCCGACGATGCCTGGCTCGGCTCGCGCGGGCTGCGCACCATGGCACTGCGCCTGAAGCATCATGGCGAGGCAGCGCTGGATATCGCCCGCTGGCTGGAGACCCGGCCAGAGGTCGCACGCGTGCTCCATCCCGCCCTCCCCTCCTGCCCCGGCCATGAATTCTTTCTGCGCGACTTCAAGGGCCCTGCCGGCCTGTTCACCTTCATCCTGCGAGGCGGGAACGAGGCGGCGCGTGCGGCATTGATCGACGGGCTGGAGCTGTTCGGGATCGGCTATAGCTGGGGCGGGTTCGAAAGCCTCGCCATCCCGGTCGATCCCGATCGCTACCGCACCGCCGTGTCATGGGAGGCCGAGGGACCGGCGGTCCGGCTCCAGATCGGCCTCGAGGATCCCGCGGACCTGATCGCCGACCTCGCGGCGGGTCTTGACCGGTTCCGGGCAGCGCAATGACACCGATCATCCCGCCCGCGCTGGCCAACTGGCTCGTCGCGAACGGGGTAGATCTACCGTCCAATGCAGAACTGATCGAAGGCGGAATTGCGGGCACTCTTGCGATCCTCGCGCTCGCCGCCGGCTGGTTCGCAGGAAAGAGGCTGGGACCGACACTCGCGCAGCTCTGGCAGCAGCGAGTCGGCTCGCATGTCGAAGGGCTCGCACGCCGGATGCACACGATCGTGCAGCATGGCAGCGCTGCCCTGCTGCTCGCGATCCTCGCCAATGCCGTGCCATGGGGTGGGTTTGCAGCGCTTCTGCTCGGCATCGCGCTCGGCGCCGCCACCGCCGCCTTCACGCTTGCCTTCCTGCGCGGCCTGCACACCCCACGCTGGATCGCCTGGATCACCGCAGCGATCGTATTCGTCGCGATCCTCAGCCACGCGATCGGCGGGTTCAACGTCATCACCGACACGCTCGACAGGATCGGCGTCAATATCGGCCGCCGCCGCCTGTCGCTGCTCGCACTCGTCACGTTGCTGGTCACCGCAGTGGCGCTCTATGCCGGAGTCCGCCTCGCCAACCGCGTGATCGCCCACTCGATCGGGCAGGCACGTGGTTTCGATCCGACACAGAAGCTGCTGGTCCAGAAGCTCGCCAGCATCTTCGTCGTTGTCGTCGCCTTCTTCTTCGGCATCGACCTGCTGGGCATCGACCTCACCAGCTTCGCGATCTTCTCGGGCGCATTCGGTCTCGCGATCGGTTTCGGGCTGCAAAAGACGATCGGCAATCTGATCGCCGGGATCATCCTGCTCATGGACCGCTCGATCAAGCCGGGCGACGTGATCGTCGTGGGCGACAGCTTCGGCTGGGTGAACAAGATCGGCGTGCGCGCGGTCAGCGTCATCACCCGCGACGGCAAGGAGCATCTGATCCCGAACGAGATCCTGATGACGCAGGAGGTGGAGAACTGGTCTTTCTCGGACCGCAACGTCCGCGTCCGGATTCCCGTCGGCGTCGGTTACGAGACCGACCTCAAGCTTGCACAGGAACTGATGCTCAAGGCTGCGATCGACAGTCCGCGCGTCCTCAAGAATCCACCGCCCAATGTCTGGCTCACCAGTTTCGGCGACTATGCCGTGGAGCATGAGATACTCGCCTGGATCAGCGATCCCGAGGGCGGTGTCGGCAATGTGAAGAGCGACGTGCTCAACCGCCTCTGGGCGCTGTTCAAGGAGAACGGCATCGCGATCCCGGTGCCGCGGCGCGAGATCATGGTGAAAAGCTGGCCGGAAGATAGCGGCCCAACGGTTCAACTCGCGCCAGGCGCACCTAAATAGGGCCCGTGTCTGCGTCCGTTACAGCCCGCATCACCAATGGAGTAACGTCGGTTCCGGCGGCGCAGTGGGATGCCTGCGCGGGCACCGCCAATCCCTTCGTCTCGCACGCCTTTCTGTCCGCACTCGAACGCTCGGGTTCGGCGACGGCGGAGACCGGTTGGCAACCGCTCCCCATCGTGATCGACGGACCGTGCGGCACACCCGCTGCAATCGTCCCGGCCTATGCCAAGAGCCACAGCCAGGGCGAGTATGTCTTCGACCACGCCTGGGCCGATGCCTGGGAACGCGCCGGCGGACGCTATTATCCCAAACTGCAGGCGGCGGTGCCCTTCACCCCCGTTCCCGGCCCGCGCCTGTTGCTGCGCGATGCCGCGCTGGCGCCGGGGCTGATCGCCGGACTTGAGGCCGTCACCGACCAGAACCGCCTCTCCTCGGCGCACGTCACCTTTATCGAGGATACCCAACTACCCTTGTTCGAACGGGCCGGCTGGCTGATCCGCTCCGGCACCCAGTTCCACTGGCAGAATGACGGCTATGCCAGTTTCAACGATTTCCTGACGGCGCTGTCTTCACGCAAACGCAAAGCGGTCCGCAAGGAACGCGCCCATGCCCTGGAAGGGCTGACGATCCGGCACCTCACCGGCACGGACATCACCGAAGCGCATTGGGATGCCTTCTGGGCCTTCTATCAGGACACCGGCAGCCGCAAATGGGGGCACCCCTATCTCACCCGCCCCTTCTTCTCGATGCTGGGCGAAGCAATGGGTGACAAAGTCCTGCTGATGTTCGCGGAGCGCGACGGGCGGCCGATCGCGGGAGCGCTCAATCTGATCGGTGCAGACGCACTCTACGGCCGCTATTGGGGCTGCGTGGAAGAGGTTCCCTTCCTCCATTTCGAGCTTTGCTATTATCAGGCGATCGAAGCAGCGATCGCGCGGGGGTTGTCGCGGGTCGAAGCGGGTGCGCAGGGGGAGCACAAGTTGGCGCGTGGTTACGTGCCGGTCACGACCTGGTCAGCACATTATCTGCCCGACCCCGGTTTCCGCCGCGCCGTCGCCGAATATCTGGAGCGCGAACGCGCGGCGGTTGCGCATGAGCAAGAATTTCTGGGCGAACTGACGCCCTTCCGACGCGGCAGTTAAGCCTTTTTCTGCGCAGCGCTCCACGCTTCCAGCTGCTTCTCCTTGTCACGCTTCAGGAAGTCGCGGACCTTCTGAATCTGGTCGTGATAGGGACCAAGGTCGATCGGATTGAGCACCGCAGCCGGCGTGCCGTGATCGATCTTGAACAACACGCTGCTGCCGTCGCGCCAGATCGGGATCAGCCCCGCCTCGAGCCGCTTGTCATAGGGCGGCGGACTGATCACCCAGAGATAGTCGTAGGCGTGCCGGGGGAAACGCGCCAGGCTGACCGCAACGGGGCGCCACCATTCGCGCGGGCACTTGGTGTCCGTGACGATCTGCGAGGGATCGTGGCTGAACCCGCGCGCCTGCTTGTAGCGCACCGTCAACAACTGCCCACCCGCCATCGACCATTGGTCGTTGGTGTAGGCGAGCTTCCGCACCATCGCCATTCCGGGCAGATGCTGAAGCCGCGTCATCGTCCATTCGTTGTAGCAGGTCTCACCCACGAAGCTCAGCAGCCGCGCGCCCTCAGGCACGTGGTCGAGCGCCGCCAGTTCGCGGTCATAGGACTTGTCATAAATGACATAGCTCCAGGTCGTCACACCCATGCGGACGAGGAAGAAGGCGAGCCCAGCCATCGCCAGCACATTCGCGCCGCGGATCGTCATGCCCGGCTTGGGTCGCAGCGCGATCACCGCGATCGCGAGCATATAGGGCGCGAGACGCATATCGGCATAGGCCGATCCGAACACCACGCGCGGCAGCATGATGAACACCGCGATCAGGAACAGGGCCGAGATGCCCAGATGCCGCGAATAACCGATATTGGGATCGCGCACGCCCTTGAACAGGATCAGATAGATGACGCCGAGACAGGCGATGTCGAACAGCTGCCAGCGATCGCGCAGCACCATCAGCGTCCACCAGATCTTGGCGCGCCAGTTGAACCAGTCGCCGGTCTGGCCGCTGACATGGCCGCCACTGCGCCAGGCAAGCATCAGCAATGCCGGCGGCACGAGGACCAGACAGTGGATGCCCGCCCAGATCCACGGCACGACCCAGCGCTGCACGAAGTCGGCGTGCCACGGTCCGGTACGCGGCCCGCGCTTGTCGTGCTGGCGGATCAGTTCGGCGGCGAAGCACATCACGCCCAGCGTGCCCCAACCAAAGGTGTGGGTAACCCAGATGACGAGACCGATCGGCACGAACAGCACGGCGCGCAGCCGGATATGGCCGAGCCGCGCCAGCCGCAGCCACAGCGCGAACGCGTTGAGCGCCAGCGCCATCGACAGCGCGAAGTTCGCGAAGCCGAAATGGAAAGCGTAGTTATAGGCGAGCGGCAGCGCGAACAGCGCGGTGGCCGGGATGCGCCCGTGCACTTCGCGTGCAATCCAGAGCAGACCCGTGACGGTGAGCACAGGGGTGGCAATGACGATCAGCTTCACCGCCAGCTCGAGCCCGAAGATCGGCTCGAGCGGGATGATGAGCAGATCGAGCCCGAGATTGCCGATCAGGCTCCACTCGAACTTGTACCAGTCGTTGAGCCACGGCACTTCATTGTGGGACAGCTGGACGCGGAACCGCGCCATGTGACCGGGCAGATCCACCATCGGCGGGATATCGGGCCACAGCAAAGGCACTGCCGCAGCGATCGCCGCGAACAGCACGAACCAGCGCGTCTGCCACCAGCGCGGTGTGTCTAGGCCCCCTTGCATTTGGTCGCACTTACTGCGGTGCGGCACCCTGCGGCAAGCGGCTTGAAGGGCGATCCACCGCATAAAGCACCGAATCACCGCGTTGCCACAATAGTTCGAGGCCATCGCGCTCACCCGGTGCAGCGCGATGCGGACGGATCAGCCAGACATGAGTGAACACCTCACGCGGATACTCCGCCAGCGCGCGTGCCTGCGGTCTCCAATTCGGATCCATCGGGCACGGCGCCGGAACCGAGACTTGCGAAGGGTCATGCGCGAAATAGCCCGCGCCCTGCACGCGTACGCTGAGCAACGGCGCACCGGCCATTTGCCACTGGTCGTTGGCAAAGGCGCCACGGCGGGCAACGGCTAGGCTGGCCAGATGGATGCGCCGGCTGTGCGCCCAGAGCTGATCGCAGGTGTCTCCGGCCAGCACCAGTACACGCGCACCGCGCGGAAGATGATCCAACGCCGCCAGCTCGCGTGACCAGTCGCGATCGTAGAGCACGAAGCTCGCCGTGGTTGCCGCGGTCCGCAGCACGAAGAAGATGAGCCCCGCCAGCGCGATCCGCCGCAGCCCAGAAGGCGCGGTTCCGGTCTTTGGCGCCAGCCCCGCAAGCGCGATCATCATCGCATAGGGCAGCAGGCGCAGGTCGGCATAGGCCGACCCCATCAACATGAAGGGAAGCAGCAGGAAAGCAAGCAGTGCCAGCCCCGCGGCAATGGCCGCCACCGGCACGATCCGGCCGGTCCGCCCGCGCAAACCGGCATAGATGAGGATCAGCAGCAGCACCGTCGATGCGACGTCGAACGCCAGCCAACGGTCGCGCAGCACGCTTCCCAGCCCCTTGAGCTTCGCCGACAGCTCGAAGAAGCGCTCGGTCTCTCCCGCCCCACCGCTACGCCACAACAACAGCGCAAGCACAGGCGGCGCGAGCGGCATGCAGGCAAGCCCCGCCCGCATCAGCATCGCCAAAGGCTTCGCTCCCGCGCTCCGGAGCCGGGCGCATTCGCCGCCGAACACGAACAGGCACAGCATCGCCCAGCCCATCACATGTGCGATCCAGACGATCAGCCCGATCGCGATGAACAGCGCGGCACGCACACGGATCTGCCCCAGTCGCCCGAGCCGCAACCAGAACGCCCAGCTGGCGATCGCGAGCGCCATCGCCAGTGTGAAATTCACAAAACCGAACTGGAAGAAGTAGTTGTAGACAAGCGGCAACGCGAACAGCGCCCAGGGGCTGATGCGGCCGGTCAGCTCCCGGCTGAGCCAG